>DATMSA010000081.1:0-16121 GCA_035565675.1 Capillimicrobium sp.
CACCCTCGGCTTCGCGCGGCGCGCCGCCACGTACAAGCGGGTGGCGCTGCTGCTCTCGCAGCTCGACGCCAACCTGCAGCTGCTGAACGCCGACCGTCCGATCCAGCTCCTGCTGGCGGGCAAGGCGCATCCGCGCGACGAGGAGGCCAAGCGCACGCTCCAGGCCCTGTTCTCGGTGCGCGGGGCGGCCGGCGTCGGCCAGCGCGTCGTGTTCCTCGAGGACTACGACCTCGACACCGCCGCGCGGCTGGTCGCCGGCTGCGACGTGTGGATCAACCTGCCGCGACCGCCGCTGGAGGCCAGCGGCACGAGCGGCATGAAGTCCGTCGTCAACGGCGGGCTGCAGCTCAGCGTCCTCGACGGGTGGTGGGCCGAAGCCCACGACGGCACCAACGGATGGGCGCTGCCCGGCGAGGTGTGGGAGGACCACGGCGCGCAGGACGCCCGCGACGGGGCCGAGCTGCACCGGCTGCTGGTCGAGGAGGTCGTCCCGACCTTCCACGACCGCGACGAGCAGGGCGTCCCGCGGGCGTGGATCGCCCGCATGCGCGCGTCGATGCGGACGCTGGGGCCGCGCTTCAGCGCCCAGCGGATGCTCGACGACTACGTGCGCGACATCTACCCGCCGCCGGCCTGACGGGCGGCGGCGAACGTCAACGAGGAGGGGAGACGAGACATGGCAGGACTGCTGGAGGGCCGGGCCGGCCTGGTGACCGGGGCGGCCGGGGGGATCGGCCGCGCGACGGCCGTCGCGCTGGGGCGCGAGGGCGCGGCGGTGGTCGTCAACGACCTCGCGGATCGCGCCGACGACGTCGCCGAGACCGTGCGCCTCGTCGAGGCGGCGGGCGGTCGCGCGACCGCGGTGCCGGGGGACGTGACGAGCGCCGCCGACAACGAGCGGCTGGTCGCCGCGGTCGTCGACGCCTACGGGCGGCTCGACTTCGCCCACAACAACGCCGGGATCGAGCTCCAGCGCACGCTGCTGGAGACCACCGAGGAGGAGTGGGACGCGATCCAGGCCGTCAACCTCAAGGGCGTCTGGCTCGGGATCCGGGCGCAGGCGGCCCGGATGATCGAGCAGGGCGGCGGCGGCGCGATCGTCAACACGTCCTCGCTGGCCGGCCTCATCGCCGCGCCCGCGCTCGGCGCCTACGTCGCCTCCAAGCACGGCGTGGTCGGCCTCACCAAGACGGCGGCGGTCGAGCTCGCCCCGCACGAGATCCGCGTCAACGCCGTCTGCCCGGCCGCGATCGCCACCGCGATGATGGACGTGCTGCCGCCCGAGCGCCGCCAGGAGCTCGCCTCGCCGCAGGCGCTGAAGCGCTTCGGCAAGCCGGAGGAGGTCGCCGAGGCGGTCGTGTGGCTGTGCTCGGACCGGTCCTCGTTCGTGACCGGCACGGCGATGCCCGTCGACGCCGGCTCGACCGCGGGCATCGTGTACCCGGGCGAGGTCGTGTAGCGCTAGAAGCGCAGCAGCGCCGCGATCCCGCCCTGCGCGGCGAGGTCGTCGGGCTCGGACAGCGGCCGCGCGGCCTCGAGCACCTGCTCGGGGCCCGCGTCCGACAGGTCGGCGTCGATGCGCCCGGCGAGGCGCTCGCGCAGCGCCGGGTCCAGGTGCTGCTCGACGAACGCGTAGGTCTCGTCGGGCGCAGCGATCGCGAGCCGGTCGATCGGCCGCTGCGCGTGGCTGCGCGCGAGCGCGTCGAGCACCCGCCGGATGTGGCGGTGGGCCTCCTCGTCGATGCTGCGCTCGTAGCGCGACTGCGACAGGCCGCCCTGGTCGTGGCGGCCGGGCACGTCGTCGTCGAGGTCGGCGACCTCGACCAGGCCGCCGGGCGATCCGCGCAGCAGCCGGCCGTGCGAGCGGCTGGCGAGCGCCACCGCCCAGCGCTGGGGGACGCCGATCCGGGCGAGCGGGGCGATCCGCGGCACCCGTCCGACGACGACGCGCTGCCGGGCCGGCACGGGCAGGCGGACGACCTCGAACAGGCCGTCGGGCTCGCTGACGAACACGGCGACGGCGTGGGCGCTCTCGGTCGAGAACTCGTCGCGGAACCAGCCCTCGAGCCGCTCGACCGCGGCGCGCAGGGCCTGGCGCTCGCCGTGGTCGAGCCCGTCCGCGTCGCGCACGGCGCGCTCGGCCTCGCGCAGGAGCGAGCGGATCGCGCTCGCGCGCGCCGGCCCGGTGCCGAACTCGCGCGGATCGAGGTTCAGGTAGGCGCTCAGCACCGTGCGCCCGTCGGCGACGGTCTCGGCGAGACGGCGCAGGCGCTCGACGGTGACGTCGTTGACCAGCATTGCGGGGGCCTACCCCGGGCGCCGCGGGCGGGAACGGGCCGGGAGGGGGGGCCGCTAGGGCAGGTGCCCGTTCAGCTCCACGATGACGCCGGCCAGGCGGGCGCCCGCGTCCTCGGGGCTGAAGTGGCCGGTGCGCTCGAGCGTCACGTGCGGCTGGCCGGCCGCGCCGGGGATCATCTGCTGCAGCGCGACGTCCGCCCCGGCGGTGACCGGGTCGCTGTCGCCGAACGCCGTCAGGAACGGCCGGTCCCAGCGCGACAGGACCTCCCACGCGGCCCGGTTGGCGGGCGCCTCCGGGTCGTCGGGCGTCGCCGGGACGAGCATCGGGAACTGGCGCGCGCCCGCCTTGTGGCGCTCGTCCGGGAACGGCGCCTCGTAGGCGGCGATCTCGGCCGGCGACAGCGTGCGGACGGTGCCGGCGGACACGATCGCCCCGATCGGCAGCTCGTCGGCCTCCTGGGAGAAGCGCCGCCAGGTGTGGAAGCTGTCGCCGAGGTCCTGGTCGCCCGTGGGCAGGAACGTGTTGGAGGCGACGACGGCCGCGAATCGCTCCGGCTCGGCGGCGACGAGCCGCAGCCCGATCAGCCCGCCCCAGTCCTGGCCCAGCAGGATCACGTCGCGCAGATCGAGCTGGTGCACGAGGTCGGTGACCCACTGCACGTGGCGGGCGTACGTGTAGTCCTCGCGCGCGGCCGGCTTGTCGGAGCGGCCGAAGCCGATGAAGTCGGGCACGACGACGCGCAGCCCGATGATCCGCAGCGGGGCGACGACGCGGCGGTACAGGTAGCCCCACGTCGGCTCCCCGTGGAGCGCGAGGACGGGGCGCGCGGCCCGGTCGCCCTCGTCGACATAGGCCATGCGCAGCGCGGGGCCTCCGTCGGCGCGGACCTCGGCGTACCGAGCCGCGTAGTGGAAGCCCGGGAGCGAGGCGAAGCGCGCCTCGGGCGTGCGCAGGATCTCCATGTGGCCCTAGTCCTAGCGCCGCGATGACAGCCTGTCAACAACCAAGCCGCCCGTTCGGGTGGGGAGGGATGCGCCCATTACGAGGTGCGAAACCCGCCCGCGAGGGTGCGATGATCGGCTCGTGCCCCAGCCGCGCGGACATGTGCTGGTGGTCGACGACGAGCCGACGATCGGCGAGGTCGTCTCGCGCTACCTCGAGCGCGCCGGCTACGCGGCCCGGGTGGCGCTCGACGGGCCGCAGGCGCTGGCCGAGCACGAGCGGCTCGCCCCCGACCTCGTCGTCCTCGACCTCATGCTGCCCGGGCTCGACGGGCTGGAGGTGATGCGCCGCATCCGCGCCCGCGACGCGGGCCGGCGCACCGCGATCATCCTGCTGACGGCCAAGGGGGAGGAGATCGACCGCGTCGTCGGGCTGGGGCAGGGCGCCGACGACTACGTCGTCAAGCCGTTCTCGCCGGCCGAGCTCGTCGCCCGGGTGCAGGCCGTCCTGCGCCGCACGAGCGCGCCGGCACCGGTCGACGGACCGCTCGAGTTCGACGGGCTGCGCATCGACGAGCGCGCCCACCGGGTCACGCTCGACGGCGAGGAGGTGGCGCTCACCCAGCGCGAGTACGACCTGCTCGTGTTCCTGGCCCGTCACGCCGGCGAGGCGTTCACGCGCGTCCAGCTCATGGACCGCGTCTGGCGCTACAGCTGGTACTCGGACACGGCGACGGTCACCGTGCACATCCGCCGGCTGCGCACCAAGCTCGAGCGCGACCCGGCGGCCCCGCGCTGGATCCAGACCGTGTGGGGCGTCGGCTACCGCTTCCAGCCGTGATCGCGCGCGGGCTGGCGCTCGTCGTCGCGGCGACCGGGGCGGCGATCGCGATCGCCGGCGCCGCGTACGGGGGCGAGGCGGCGTGGCTGACGCTCGCGACGCTGCTGCCGCTCGGCCTGGCGACCGTGGTGGGCGTGCGCGTCCTGGCCCGCGCTCGCGGGCGGCTCGGCGGGCTGCGCCGCCAGCTCCTGGCCGCCGGCGCGCTCATCGTCGTGCAGCTCCTGGCCGGCGTGCTCGCGTTCGCGGCGTTCATGCTCGTCTCGGCCCACGACGTGCTGTTCGTCGTGATGGTCGCCGTGTACGCCGCGCTGCTGGGCGCGTGGGCAGGCTGGGCGCTGGCCGACGGCGCGCTGCGCGACGTCGGCGCCGTGCGCGCGGGACTGGCGGCGATCGGCGACGGCCGCCGCGACCTGGCGATCGAGACCGCGGCCAGCGACGAGCTCGGCCAGCTCGCCCGCGACGTCGAGCGCGTCGGCGCCCGCCTGGGCGCCGAGGAGCAGGCCCGCGACGCGGCCGAGCGCGCCCGCCGCGACCTGCTCGCCGCCGTCTCCCATGACCTGCGCACCCCGATCACCTCGATCCAGCTCCTGGCCGAGGCGATCGACGACGAGGTGGTCGACGCGCCGACACGCCGGGAGTACGGCGCGCGGATCGCCGTCCACGCGCGCGCCCTGAGCGCGCTGATCGACGACCTGTTCGAGCTGTCGCGCCTGGAGGCGGGCGACGTGCGCTTCGCGCTCGAGCACCTGCCGGTCGCCGAGCTCGTGGCCGGCGCGGTCGACGAGATGCGCGAGCAGGCCCTGGCCCGGGGCGTGGACGTGCGCGTCGAGGTGCCCGCCGACGGCGCGCTCGCGCGGGCCAACCCCGAGCGCATCCAGCGCGTGCTGCGCAACCTCCTGCAGAACGCGATCCGCCACACGCCGGCCGACGGCTCGATCGTGGTGCGCGCCGAGCCGCTGGGGGAGCGGGTCGAGATCGAGGTGGCCGACACCGGCAGCGGCATCCCGCCCGACGAGCGCGAGCGGGTGTTCGTCGCCTTCGCCCAGGGAGCCGCCGACGCGTCGCGCTCCGACGGCGCCGGCCTGGGGCTGTCGATCGCGCGGGCGATCGTCGAGGCCCACGGCGGGCGCATCTGGCTGGCCGACGCGCCCGCGGGCACGCGCGTGCGCTTCAGCCTGCCCAGCGCGGCGTAGGCTGGCGCGCATGGCGTTCGTGCCGCCCGCCCGCCACCTGCTGCGCGCCCGCGACCTCGCCGACGCGCGCTACTTCGAGCCGCTGCGCGTCGACGACCTGGCGGCGGCGGCCGGTCTGTCGCGCGCGCACTTCAGCCGCGAGTTCCGCCGCGCGTTCGGCGAGCCGCCGCACCGCTACCTGCTGACCCGGCGCCTGGAGCGCGCCGCCGCCCTGCTGCGCACGACGGATCGGTCGGTCGCCGACGTGTGCCTCTCCGTCGGCCTGACCAGCGTCGGGTCGTTCACGTCGAGCTTCACCCGCGCGTACGGCTGCTCGCCGACGGCGTACCGGGCGCGGCACCCGCCGGCCGCTCACCTCGCCCGCCTGCCGGCGTGCGTGGTGCGGGCCTACGCGCGGCCGCGACACAGCACGTTCGGAGAAGACGGCGCCAGGGTCGCCGGGTAGCGTCGCGGCCGACCCGATTCCGACCGTCCCAGGAGGCCGGCCATGAGCATCAGGATCGCCAGCGCCCAGGTGTGGGTGCACGACCAGGACGAGGCGCTCGACTTCTACACCCGCAAGCTCGGCATGGAGGTGCACGCCGACGTGACGCTGCCCGAGATGGGCGACTTCCGGTGGCTGGCCGTCGGCCCGGCCGACCAGCCCGACGTGTCGATCGTGCTGATGGCGATCCCGGGCGAGCCCGTCTTCGACGAGGAGACCGCCGAGCAGGTGCGCACGCTGATGGCCAAGGGCGCCGCGACCGCGATCTTCCTGTCGACCGACGACTGCCGGGCCGCCTACGAGGAGCTGCGCGCCCGCGGGGTCGAGTTCGTCGAGGCGCCCGAGGAGCGGCCGTACGGCATCGACTGCGGGTTCCGCGACCCGTCGGGCAACCACTTCCGCCTGACGCAGGTCAAGGAGATCGCCGCGGTCTGAGCGTCGGCGGCTTGCCAGCGGCGGGCGCAGGCGCGAGGCTTGGCCCACCCAGCCCGTCCGCCCCGGAGGTCCAGCCGCCGTGTCCGCCACCGCCTCGCTCGTCACCGGCGTCGACTTCGTGTCGGTGCCACCCGCGACCTCGACGCCGCCCGCGCCTTCTACGGCGAGGTGCTCGGCCTCGAGGCCGGCAAGGTCTGGCAGGGCTCCAGGCCCGACGCGCTGGGCGCGGAGTTCGAGACGGGCACGGTGACGCTGGCGCTCATCGTCGGCGAGCGGCTCGGCATCCCGTTCCAGGCGAGCACGACGCCGATCGCGCTGCAGGTCGAGGACGTCGCCGCCGCGCGCGCCGACCTCGCGGCGCGCGGCGTCGAGTTCCAGGGCGACATCATCGACAGCGGGGTCTGCCACATGGCGCCGTTCAGCGATCCGGACGGCAACGCGCTGATGCTCCACCACCGCTACGCGCCGTCGCCCGGCGCGTGAGCGCTCAGCCGCCGCCGGCGGCCGAGGAGACGTAGTCGGCGACCGCGTCGATCTCCTCGGGCGAGAGCTGACCCTCGAACGACGGCATGCCGCCGCCGCCGTTGGTCACCATCTCGCGCACGTGGTCGGCGGACGGCTTGACGTCGTCGAGGTCCGGGCCGACCTTGCCCGAGGCGTCGGCGGCGGCGAGCGTGTGGCAGTTGCCGCAGCCGGCGTCGGCGAACACCTGGGCGCCCTCGGCCGCGGCGCCGCCGCCGGCCTCGCCCGTGTCGGTCGCGCCGGCGTCGGTCTCGCCGCCGGTCGTCGCGGGCGCCGTCGCCGGAGCGGTGGCGCCGCCGGTGCCCGTCGAACCCTCGTCGTCGTCGCCCCCGCATCCGGCGAAGGCGGCCAGCGCCGCCACGGCGAGCAGGGCGGTGAGACGGCGGAGCCAGCGGTGCATGCGATCGACCTCCTGGAAGACGGGCCTCGTACGGGCGTCATGCCCATTCTCCACCCTCGGCCAACATCCTTCGGGGGTCGGTCGCACCCTCGGCGTAGGGTTGCGCCATGCACACCCGCCTCCACGGATGGTCGGCCGTCGCCTGCGTGCTCGCCGCGGCCTGTCTCGCCGCGCCGGCCGTCGCCGCCGCCGCTCCCGTCACGAAGTCGTCGCGCATCACCCAGAACGGGATCGGGTCGCTGCGGATCGGGATGACGATCGACGACGCCCAGCGGCGCACGGGGCAGACGATCGACTACCAGCGCTTCGACCCGGCCAGCGACACGTGCGGCATCGGCCGCCTCATGCCGACGAGCCTCGGCGTGACGATGCAGACCACCGACCGGCGGATCGCCGTGCTGTCGGTGTCCCAGCCCGGGATCTCCACCCGCCGCGGCATCGAGGTCGGCGACTCGGTGCGCGACCTGCGCCGCGCGTACGGGTCGCGGCTGCGCTCGCGGGTCAACAAGTACGACCCGAAGGCGCGCGACTACATCCTGCGCTTCGGCAACCGCAAGATGATCTTCTGGACCGACCCGAAGCGGGTCGTCCGCCAGATCGACGGCGGGCGCAGGCCGGAGATCGACTACGTGGAGGGCTGCGCGTAGCCCCGGCGGCGACCCCAGGGGCCCAGCCCGGCGATCGTCAGCACGAGGCCGCCGGCGGCGCCCGCGATCGCGACGGTGCGCACGCCGCCGGTCGCCTCGCGCCAGGCGGCGACCGCGGCGTCGCGCGCCTGCGCGGTGCTGAGCCCGGTGCCGCCGCGCACCTCGTCGCGCACCGCGGCGCGGCCCAGCTCCAGGCCGGCGAACAACAGCAGCGACGCGACGAGCGCGGCCAGCCCGAACGCCCCCAGCGCGGACCGGCGGTCGCGGGCCGCCGCCAGCGCGGCGGCGAGCGCGAAGAACGCCAGCGGCGGCCCCACGGCCGCCAGCCCGCGCACGAGATCGGCCGCGCGGGCCGGGTTCACCGGCAGGTCGGCCGCGTGGACGCGCGCGACCCGCGCGCGCCCGACGTCGCCCAGCAGCGCGACGAGCTCCGGGTCGGTCTGCTCGAGCACGCGCCCGATGTCGACGTCGAGCGTCGCGGTCGCATCGCCCTGCACGAGCTCGTCGTTGAAGCGGGCCGCCGCGCCGGCCAGCTCCAGGTCGAACGCGGTGCTGGCGACCGCGGCGCGGACCACGTCGCGCACCCGCGCCCGCGGGACCTCGGGCGGCAGCCGGTCGGTCACCTGCGCGACGATCTCGCGCTCCACCGCGTCGCGCACCGCCCCCTGCTCGAGGGCGGCCGCGGCGCGGTCGGCGAACCCGCTCTGGTCGACCACCGCGTCGCGCATCCACCACGCCGACGCGCCGGCGACCGCGGCCAGGCCGGCGACGGCCGCCAGCAGCAGGGCCAGGGCCTGACGCCCGCTCACGCGCCTGTGCTCGCGCCGCTCACCCTCCGCAGTTGAGCAGATCGCGCAGCGGGTGCCATGGCGAGTCGCGCTTGTGCGCGCTGTCGCGAGCGCCCTATGACCGCCGCCGATTGGCGTTGGTCGCGTCGCATCGATGGAGGAGGACTGGCAAGACCTCGTACGCCGTCAGACGGCCATCGAGCTCCGGCGTCGGCGCTGCCGATGATTCGCCGGCCTGCCGATCGGCGCGATCTTCGCGGTCATCGTCGGCGTCGGCACCGAGTTCGTCAACAGCGACCAGGGGCTCGGCGGCGCGTTTTCGCTCGGAGGGGTCAGAGGCGCACGCGGCGCGCGTGCAGCGCATCGTAGGCGGGCCGGCACGCGTCGGCGACCGCCGCGTCATGGCGCGAGAGCGAGATCTCCCGCGGGCGCCAGGGCTCGAAGCCGGTCGATCGCCAGACGGCCGCGTACCAGTGCGGCGCCCACACGCCGTCGCTGTCGCGCGGCCCGGGCGGCCACGACAGCATCCGCTCGCTGAACGGGATCCCGAGCCAGTCGCACAGCCAGCGCAGGTGCGCCTCGGGGTCGCCCAGCACGTCGCGGGCGTCGAGCACCGGCGCGGGCACGCCGTGCTCGTCCCAGTAGGCGGCCAGCCACGCCTGTTGCAGGAGGCCGATGTCGGGCGGCTCGCACGCCTCGCGGGAGCGCACGTAGGAGGCGACGACCTCGGCCGGGTCGCGGATCAGCAGCACGTTGCGGAAGCCCAGCGTCCACGACACGTCGAGGTCCTGGGAGACGTGGTGGCTCATGTGCTTGGCGTAGTGCACGGTGCGCCCGGGCGGGAGCGGGTCCGACAGCCGCGCGACCGCCTCGCCAAGGTCGGTCGGCTGCGACGCGAGCACCTCCTCGCGCGCGGGGTGGTCGATCCCGGTGCGCGCCAGGTAGGCGGCGTAGAGCGGCTCGTCGACGACCACCGTGTCGGGCCGGTTCTCCCAGGCGCGCATCATCGCCGTCGAGATGTTGCGCGGCCCCGACCACATGGCCACGCGCGTCACGCCGCTCATGGCGCGCGGCGGCCGGCCACGTCGGCGTCGACCAGGTCGCGGTACAGGCCCTGCAGCCGCTCGACGACCGGGCCGCGGCGGCCGTCGCCGATCGTGCGCCCGTCCACCGCCCGCACCGGGACGACCCCGGCGAACGTGCCGGTCACGAACGCCTCGCGCGCCGAGTACACGTCCGTGAGGCTGAACGTCGTCTCGCGCGCGGGGATGCCGTGCGCGCGGCACAGCTCCAGGACGTTGGCGCGCGTGATCCCGCCGAGCGTGAAGCGCCCGTCCGACGTCCACACCTCGGGCTCGGCCGGCGGCCCGGCCACGATGAAGAAGTGCGTGCTGTTGCAGGTCGCCACGAAGCCGTGGGGGTCGAGCATCAGCGCCTCGTCGGCGCCCGCCGTGTAGGCCTGGATGCAGGCGGCGATGTCGTTGAGCTTGCTGTGCGCGTTGAGCTTGGGGTCGAGCGTGTCGGGCGTCGCGCGGCGCACGTGCGTGGTGAACAGCGTGATCCCGTTCTCGACGGTCGCGGGCAGCGGCTCCTTGTGCTCGGCGATGATGACGACGGTCGCCGGGCCGATCGTGACGCGCGGGTCCTGGTAGGGCGTGCGCTTCACGCCGCGCGTGACCATCAGGCGCACGTGGACGCCGTCGGTCATGTCGTTGGCGCGCAGCGTCTCGTAGATCGCCCGGGTCAGCTCCGCGCGGCTGAGCCCGATGTCGAGCACGATCGCCCGCGCGCCCTGCTCGAGGCGGTCGAGGTGGCGCTCCAGGAACGCCGGGTGGCCGCGGCGGACGCGCAGCCCCTCCCAGACCCCGTCGCCGAGGACGAAGCCGGAGTCGAAGACCGAGACGACCGCACGCTCGCGCGGCAGCAGCTCGCCGTTGACCCAGACGAGGATGCGGTCGTTGCGGGGGTCGTCGTCGAAGTCGTGGGTGCCGTGCGCCATGGCCGGCAGCCTACGAGCGCGGGTAGCCTGGCGGCGACCGAGATGCCCCGGCTCGCGCACAGCGGCGCGGCGCTGCTCGCCGCCCTGACCGTCGCCGGCGCGGCGCCCGCGCCCTCGGCGGCGGTCGCGGTGCGCGGCGAGGTGGTCGGCCACTCGGTGCGCGGGGTGCCGATCCGCGCGGTCGTGCTGGGGAATCCCGACGCGCCCGCGCGGGTGCTCGTCGTCGGCTGCGTGCACGGGACCGAGCGGGCGGGGGAGGCGATCACCCGCCGCCTGCGGGCGGAGGCGCCGCGCGTGCCGGACGGCGCGGCGGTGTGGCTCGTCCCGCAGGCCAACCCGGATGGCTGCCGGGCGGGGACGCGCCAGAACGCGCGCGGCGTCGACCTCAACCGCAACGCGCCGTGGCGCTGGCGTCCCACCGGCCCGCGCGGCAGCCCGTTCCACGCGGGTCCGCGGGCGGCCTCGGAGCCCGAGACGCGCGCGCTGCTGCGGCTGATCCGGCGGGTGCGCCCGGTGGTGACGATCTGGTACCACCAGCACGCGACGCTGGTCGACGACCCGGGCCGCCACCGCGCGGTCCCGCGCCGCTACGCCCGCCGGGCCGGGCTGCCGTTCCGCCGCTATCCCGGCGACCTGCCGGGCATCTTCACCGGCTGGCAGAACGCGACGTTCCCGCGCTCGGTCGCGTTCGTCGTCGAGCTGCCGGGCGGCCCGCCGTCGTCCCGGGCCGCCCGCCGGCACGCGGCCGCGGTGCTCGACGCCGCCCGGCGCGCGGCGGCGGGGGTACGGCTGCCCGCCCCGTCGGCGCGCGGCTGACCCGACGGCCGCTCACCGGCCAGCCCCTCTTCCGCGATCGCCCGGCCGGATCGACCATCGATGAGCGCCCCTGCCCACGAAAGGCCCGCTCATGCTCTCCCGGACGATCGCTCACGCCACCAGCCATCCCAAGCGGGTCATCGCCGCCTGGCTGGTGGCCATCGCCGCGCTGACCGCCGTGGGCCTGACGCAGGCGCATCGCGTCACGACCGACGACATCTCCGCGTTCCTGCCGTCGGGCTCGGAGTCGGCGCTCGCCACCGAGTACGCGCAGGACGCGTTCGGCCGGCAGCCCGGCACCGCCACGGTCACGGTCCTGGTCTCGCGCGCCGACGGCGGCGCGCTCACCGCCGACGACCGCGCGCAGGTGGCCGCGCTGGCCGACGGCACCGCCGGCTGGGAGCCCGACATGGACCGCCTCGAGGTCGACGACGAGTTCGGCGGCCTGACCGAGCGGGCCGGACGCATCGCCGACGCCCGCGCCGGGCCCGTCGCGCCCGACGAGCGCTTCCAGCTCGTCGGCCTGCAGTGGAAGGCGAACGCGACCGACCCGGTGGCCCAGGAGGCCTTCCGCCAGTTCCGCGACGACACGAACCGCGCGCTGCGCGCCGAGGGCCTGCAGGCGGGCTTCACCGGCGGCGTCGCCAGCCTCGCCGACCAGACGGAGGCGAGCGAGACGCGCCAGCTCGTCGGCCAGGGGCTGCTGTTCGGCGCGGTCCTGCTGCTGAGCCTGCTGTTCTTCCGCGGCCCGCTCGCGGCCGTGGTCCCGCTGTTCACGATCGCGTTCGTCGCCGGCGGCGCCTCGGGCCTCGTCGTGCTGGCCGCGCTGGCGTTCGGGTTCGACCTCGACACGAGCACGCCGCAGCTCATCAGCGTCGTGCTGATCGGCATCGGCATCGACTACTTCCTGTTCCTGCTCTTCCGGGTGCGCGAGCGGCTGCGGGCGGGCGACGGGCGCCGCGAGGCGGCCGCCGCGGCCGCGCAGCGCGTGGGCCCGGCGATCGCGTCGGCGGCGCTGGTCATCGTGGCCGCGTTCGCGACGATGCTCGTCGCCGACTTCGGGCAGTTCCGCGTCATCGGGCCGTCCGTGGCGATCTCCGTGCTGGTGATGCTGTTGGCCGGCGTCACGCTCATGCCCGCGATCGCCGCGGTCACCGGCCGCGCGCTGTTCTGGCCGTCGCGCTCGTGGGAGCACGACGACCGCGGAGGGCCCGCGGCGACGCTGGGGCGGCGCATCGCCCGGGCGCCCGGCCGCACCGCGCTCGCCGTGACCGCGGTGCTGATCGCCCTGTCGGCGGTCGCGCTGGGCACCCAGCTCTCCTACGAGAGCGATGACGACGGCCCGCGCACGGCCGCGACGCGGACGGCGGACCGCATCGCGGCCGCGATGTCCGACGGCGCGAGCGAGCCGCTCGAGGTCTACGTGCGCTCCGAGACCCCGCTCCCGGCGTCGGAGCTCGAGCCGCTGCGCGAGCGCGTGGGCGCCGTCGACGGCGTCGCCGAGGTCGGCGAGGTCGTCGCTGCCGCCGACGGGCGCGGGGCGCGCCTCGACGTCACGCTCGACGAGGCGCCCGAGTCGAGCGCCGCGATGGACCTCGTGCGCGGCCCGGTCCGCGCCGCCGTCCACGAGGCCGCGCCGCCGGGCGCCACCGCGATGGTCGGCGGCACGTCGGCGATCTACGCGGACGTCAGCGACGCGGTCGACCGCGACATGCAGCGCATCCTCCCGATCGCGGCGCTCCTGATCCTGCTGATCCTGGCGGTCACGCTGCGCAGCCTGGTCGCCCCGCTGTACCTGCTCGTGGCGGTGGTCCTCGAGTTCGCCGCGACGCTCGGCGCCGCGGTGCTGCTGTTCCAGCAGATCGGCGGCGAGGACGGCGTCGCGTTCACGCTGCCGCTGGTCCTGTTCCTCTTCGTCGTCGCGATCGGCACCGACTACAACATCCTCATGACCGCGCGCCTGCGCGAGGAGATGCTCGCGGGCCGGTCGGTGCGCGAAGCGGTCGCCGAGGCGGTGCGGCGCGTCGCGCCGGCGATCGCGGCCGCCGGGCTCGTGCTGGCGACGTCGTTCGCGACGCTGATGCTCGAGAGCGACGGCGCGTCGCGCCAGATGGGCTTCGCGCTCGCGTTCGGGATCCTGCTCGCCTCGCTGGTGGTCTCGTCGCTGCTGGTGCCCGCGCTCACCGCGCTCGTCGGTCAGCGGGCCTGGTGGCCGGGAACGCGGCCCCAGGCGATCACGCGCGCCGGCCCCAGGAACCACCGCGACGAGTCCTCGAGCGCCTCGCGGCCCCGGTCGAGCACCTCCGGGTCGATCCCCAGCGCGGCGGCGCGGTCGCGGACCTCGAGCCACGTGAGGCTCCAGAAGCGGGCGGTGTCCGAGCGCCCGGGGAAGAGCTGACCGTCGAGCTCGGCCCCGACGTCGGCGAGCCCGAGCGCCTCGAGGCGCTCGGGCAGCCCGCGGGCCCACTCGCCGTCGAGGCCCGCCCGGCGCATGAACGTCATGAAGGCGTCCCACGCGTCGCGGTAGGGGCCGGGCGGGTTCGCGGACAGCGGATGGACGTCGTCCTCTTCGATCATCAGCAGCCCGCCCGGGCGCACCGCCGCGGCCAGGCGGCGGAGGATCTCGTCGCGCCGGGGGAGGTGCAGCAGGACGAGGCGGGTGTGGACGAGGTCGAACCCGCCGGGCAGCGGGTCGGCGGCCAGATCGAGCCGGCGGACCTCGACGCCCGGGTGCGCGGCCTCCTCGAGCAGCCGCACGTCGACGTCGACCGCGAGCACGTGCCCGTCGTCACCGACTCGCTCGGCCAGCCAGCGGGCGAACGAGCCGTGGCCCGCGCCGGCGTCCAGGCAGCGCCAGCCGGGGCCGACACCGAGCGCGGCGGCGCGCCGGTCGTCTCGTCAAGGCGGCTCCCGGTTGACGGGCGCGCCGCCGCTGGCCCAGACTGCCGCCCATGGGTCGTCTCCTCGCCGCCGCGCTCGCGGGCGCGGCGCTCGCCACCGCCGTCACCGCCCCCGCCGCGCTGGCCGCCGGCAAGCGCGCCACCCGCGACGTGCTCGTCGTCAGCAACAACTGGGCCGGCACCGCCGACATCGTCGACCCGCGCACGTTCAAGCGCCTCAAGCGCGTGAACGTGGTGCCGGACAAGCGCCGGCGCATCGCCGAGATCTCCGCCGACCCGGAGTGGAAGAGCATCTACGACGGCATCCGCGACCTCGTCGGGGAGGGCCACGACCAGTACGTCGACGACGGCTTCACCTCGCCCGACGGGCGCGTCGTCTACTTCTCGCGGCCGAGCTTCGCCGACGTCGTCGCGATCGACCTGCGCACGAACCGCATCCGCTGGCGGACGAAGATCGACGGGTTCCGCGCCGACCACATGGCGCTGTCGAAGGACGGCCGGCGGCTGCTCGTGTCCGCGTCGACGGCGAGCGTCGTCGACGTCATCGACACCCGGACGGGCCGGATCGTCGGGCGCATCCCGTCGGGCGACGCCCCGCACGAGAACAACTTCTCGCGCGACGGCCGCCGCATCTTCCACGCCAGCATCGGCCCGGTCTACACGCAGACCGACGACCCGTCCGAGGACCACACGAAGGGCCGGCGCGTGTTCGAGGTCATCGACGCGCAGACCCTGCAGGTGCTGCAGGAGATCGACATGGGCGCCAAGCTGGCCGAGTTCGGACGGCCCGGGATGAGCGCCGCCGTGCGCCCGATGGCGATCACGCCCGACGAGCGCTACGTGTACTTCCAGGTCTCGTTCTTCTTCGGGATCGTCCAGTACGACCTGCAGGAGGATCGCGTGGTCGCCGTCCTCGATCTGCCGCTCGGCGCCGCCGAGGGCCTGGCCCGCACCGACTTCCTGCTCGACTCCGCCCATCACGGGCTGGCGATGAACCCCGACGGCACGAAGCTGTGCGTGGCGGGGACGATGTCGCAGTACGCGGCGATCGTGACGCGCGAGCCGTTCGCGGTCCAGCAGGTCACGCAGGTCGGCCGCGACCCGTACTGGGCGGAGTCCAGCGAGGACGGCCGCCACTGCTTCGTCTCGATCGCCGGCGAGGACCGCGTCGCGGTGATCTCGTTCGACACCGGGCGCGAGGTCGCGAGCATCCGCGTCGGCGATCACCCCCAGCGGATGCGCACCGGCGTCATCCGCCGCGCGTACGTGCGCCGCTGACCCGCCCCTGACACAGCACCGAGGTTGCCCCTGATCCCGGGCTCGGGGGCGCCTGGGCGCGCGTCCCCGGGCGTACGGTGGCTCGCGTGTGGAGGGTGGGAGGCACCCGGCGGACGGTCGGCGTCGTCCTGGCGGCGCTCGCCGCGTGCGCGCTCACGGCCCCGCCTGCCGGCGCGCAGAGCGGCGGCAGGTGGACCTCGATCGAGGTCGGCGGCCCCCAGACGTTCGTCGTGCCCGACGGCGTCTACTTCCTCACCGTCGACGCCCAGGGCGGCACCGGCAGCGCGAACGAGGACACCGGGAGCGGGGGCCGCGGCGGCGGCGTGCGCACGACGTTCCCGGTGACCCCGGGCGAGCGCCTCGACGTGTGGGTGGGCGGCTGGGGCGGCGACCACGGCGGGGGCGGCTGGGGCGGCACCGGCGGCGACCACGGCACCGCCAACGGGGTGATCAACCAGTGCCACCACGGCGGCGCCGGCGGTGGCGCGAGCGCCGTCCTGCGCGGCTCGACGCCGCTCGTCGTGGCCGGTGGCGGTGGCGGCGGTGGCGGCGACTGCCCGCACCTCGGCGGCGGGGCC
>DATMSA010000082.1:0-25984 GCA_035565675.1 Capillimicrobium sp.
CGTCGCGCCCGTGCAGCGCCGCGTTGTCGAGCAGGTTGTCGAGCACGAGGCGCAGGCCGTCGGGCCAGCCGGTCAGGCGGGCGCCGGCGGCCTCGTCGGCGGGCTCCTCGGCCTGCAGCTCGTAGCGCACGCCCGGGTGGCGGCGCGCGGCCGCGTAGACGGCGGCGTCGGCCAGCTCGGCGAGGTCGATCGCCTCGCGCGGGAGCTGCTCGGCGGCGTCGCCGCGGGCGAGCGCCTGCAGGCCCTCGAGCAGGTGGACGATGCGATCCTGCTCGGCGGTGAGGTCGCGCACGAGCGCCAGGCGCTGCTCGACGGGCAGGTCGGGGTTGCGCGCGAGCGCGTCGAGGTTGGCGCGCAGGCCGGTGAGCGGCGTGCGCAGCTCGTGGCCGGCGTCGGCGGCGAAGCGGCGCGTGGCCTCCAGCGCCCGCTCCATCGCGGCGGTCGACGCGCCGAGGCGCGCGAGCATCTCGTTCAGCGTCCCGGCGAGCGCGCGCACCTCGACCGGCCCCTCGTCGGCCGGCAGCGCCGCGCCGAGGTCGGTGGCGCCGCGGACGCGCTCGGCGCCGGCCTGCAGGCGCCGCAGCGGGCGGATCGCCAGCGTCGTGAAGCCCCACGCCGCCAGCGCGGTCACGACCAGCGCGCCGAGGCCGACGAGCAGCAGCAGGCGCCGCGCGTCGGCGACCCGCTCGTCCACGCGCGCGAGGCTCGTGAGCAGCTCCAGGCGCACGGGCGCGATCGGGCTGGAGACGGTCAGCGAGCGCCACGGCTCGCCGTCGATCTCGACCGTCCGCAGGCCGTCGTCGTCGGGCACGTCGGGCGCGTTCTCGGGGACGTCGCCGCGGCGCATGACGATCTGCCCGCCGACCTCGAGCTGCACGAACGAGCCGCTGCCGCCGAGCAGCTCGTCGCCGGCGTCGGTGATCATCGAGCCGCCCCGCCCGAACCCCGGGCGGCCCCCGCCCGCCCACGGCGGGCGCGGGGCCTCGATGACCTGGGAGGCGCGCTGGCGCAGGTCGGCGTCGACGTCGTTGCGCGCGTCGCGGCCGATCGCGGCCGACAGGACGAGGCCGGCCAGCAGGACGCCGAGCGCGACGGCGGCGACCGAGCCGGCGACGATCGCGGCGCGCAGGCTGATCGGCCGTCTCACGGCCGCAGCGTCCAGCCGACCCCGCGCACCGTGCGGATGATGCGCGGCTCGCCCTCGGCCTCGAGCTTGCGCCGCAGGTAGCCGACGAAGACGTCCACGACGTTGGTCTCGACGTCGGCGGGATAGCCCCACACGAGCTGCATGAGCTGGTCGCGGGAGAGGACCTGGCCGGCGTGGCGCAGGAACGTCTCGAGCAGCTCGAACTCGCGGCGGGTGAGGTCCAGCTCCCGGTCGCCGCGCGTGACGACGTGGCGGCGCGGGTCGAGCGCGACGTCGCCGGCGCGCAGGACCGCGCCGTCGGCGTAGCCGCGCCGGCGCAGGAGCGCGTGCAGCCGCGCGCTGAGCTCGGCGACCGCGAACGGCTTGACGAGGTAGTCGTCGGCGCCCGCCTGCAGGCCGGCGACCCGGTCGTCGACCTCGTCGCGGGCCGACAGGATGCAGATCGGGACGTCGAGGCCGGCGCCCCGGACGCGGCGCACGACCTCGATGCCGGTGAGGCCGGGCATCGTGACGTCGAGCACCACGACGGCGGGCGGGCGCTGGGCGATCGCGTCGAGCGCGGCGTGCCCGTCGGCGGCCGTGGACACGGCGAAGCCCTCGAGGCGCAGGGCGCGCTCGAGGGCGTGGCGAACGGTGTGCTCGTCGTCGACGACGAGCACCTGCGGCTCGCCGGCCGTGCCTATGGATGCCTCCAGCCGTTGCGCATGCCGGGTCCCATCATGCCGGGCCCGTGATCGGCGCCGTTGCGGTCGCGGTCGCCGTGCGGACCGTGTCCGTGGCCGAAGCCCGGCCCGAACCCGAGCCCGAAGGCGAACCCGAAGCCCAGCCACGGCCCCTGCCCGATCGCGTCGCGTACCTTGTCGGCGGAGATGCCGAGCTTGCGCGCGAGGCCGTCGACGAGCTGGTCGCGCCGCTGCTGCATCCGCTCGACCTGGGTCTTCTGCGCGTCGCGCAGGATCTGCTCGACCCGGTCGACGGACACGCCGAGCTCGTCGGCGATCGCCTTCGACAGGCCGGTGATCGCGGGCCAGTTGACCTCGCCGAGCGCGTCGACGAGGCGCTCCTCGGTCACGCCGAGCGCCGTGGCGACGTCGGCGAACGCATCCGCGAGCTCCCACGGCCGGCGCGGCTCGATCTGCTCGAGCGCGTCGCGGGCGCGCTCCTCGCTGACGCCGAGGATGCGGGCCAGCTCGGCGGCGACGGCCTTGCGCGCCTCGTCGAAGCTGTCGGGCAGGTCGGGCCGCGCGTCGCGCAGCGCCTCGCGGGCGCGGTCGCGGTCGACGTTCAGGCCGTCGGCCAGCGCCTGGGCGAGGTCGACGTGCTCGACGTCGGGCAGCTCGTCGCGCAGCTCGTCGAGGGCCTTCTCCAGAGCGTCCTCCTCGACCCCGAGCTCGTCGGCGAGCCCTTCGGGGCCGCCGCGCCAGAAGCCGGGCCCGCCGGGCGCCCCGGGCTTGGTCCGCTTCGGGGTCGTCGACGACGAACCCGACGAGTCCGACTTGGCGGCGACCGCCGAGCCGTCGTCGAGCTGGGTGCCCAGCGCGAACGCGCCGGAGGCGAGGACCACGGCCCCCAGGAGGGCCAGGCCGATCTTCGTTGCGGTGCGCATGGCGCCAGTGTGCGGACGCCGGTTGTGACCTCTCTAAGAACACCCGGACCGCCCGCCGGGGGGACGTGTGGCACCTGGCATCCGATATGCGGACGCCATGTGCCACACGTGCCGGACGGGGGGGGTCAGCCGTGGTGCTGCACCACGCGGATCGCGTTGCCGAACGGGTCGCGCAGGCCGAAGTCGATGCCGTAGCTGCGCTCGCTGGGGCCGTCGGTGAACTCGACGCCCCTGGCCGCCAGCTCGTCGTAGGTGCGGCGGGCGTCGTCGGTGGCGAAGCCGATCCAGCCGCCGCCGGCGCCCTTGGTGACGAGCTCGCGGACCTGCTCGGCGGTCGCGTCGTCCATCGACGGCGGGCCCGGGCGCTCCAGCAGGATCTCCCGGTCGTCGCCGGGCACGCCGACGGTCAGCCAGCGCATGAACCCGAGGTCCTGGTCGACCTTGACCTCCAGGCCGAGCGTGTTGCAGTAGAAGTCGAGCGCCTCGTCCTGGTCGAGGACGAAGACGGAGGACAGTCGCGTTGACGTGATCATGCGCGCGACGCTACGCGGAGACCGGCGCGCGCGCTTCTCCGAAGCTGCTCGGGCGCATCCAGCGCATCGCGAAGCACGCGGGCACCGCCGGCAGCCCCACCGCGTGGCGGCGGTACTCGGTCGGCGACTCCCCCACGATCTCGCGGAACGTGCGGCTGAACGTGCCGAGGCTCGAGAAGCCGACGTCGAAGCAGATCTCGGTGACGCTGCGGTCGGTCTCGCGCAGCAGCGCCATCGCCCGCTCGACGCGGCGGCGCTGCAGGTAGCGGTGCGGCGGCTCGCCGAACGCCTCGCGGAAGCTGCGGCTGAAGTGCGACTCCGACATCAGCGCCACGCGCGCGAGCGCGCGCACGTCGAGCGGACGGTCGTACGCGCGGTCCATCGCGTCCCGGGCGCGCAGCAGCCGGCGGTTGGCGTCCTCGACCGCGGCGCTCACACCACGCCCGCCTCGGCCAGCCAGCGCCACAGCTCGTCCTGCGAGACGACCTGCACACCGAGCTTCTCGGCCTTCGACGTCTTCGACGCGCCGACGTTGTCGCCGGCCAGCAGGTAGTCGGTCGCCGACGACACCGACGACGCGGTCACCGCCGCCGCCTGCTCGACCAGGCGCGTCACGTCCGGGCGGCTGACCTTCGCGCCGCTGCGCGGGTCGGCGAACGCGCCGGTGATCACGACGGTCTTGCCCTTCAGCGGCGAGTCGCCGGCCGCGGCCGCGTCGACGGGCCGGTCCTCGTCGCGCACGTCGAGCACCACGCCGTGGCGGCGCAGCTCGGCGATCTCCTCGCGGATCTCCTCGCGCGCGAAGAACGCGGCGACGCTCTCGGCCACCTTCGGCCCGATGTCGCGGATCGCGACGAGCTCCTCCGCGCTCGCGTCCATCACGTCCTCGATGCGCTCGTAGCCGGCCAGGCACAGCCGCTTGGCCACGCCCTCGGAGGCCATCGGGATCGCCAGCCCGATCAGCGCCCGGCGCAGGCCCAGGCCCTTGGAGCGCTCGATCGAGTCGACCATGTTGCGGGCGCTGACCTCCCCCATCCGCTCGTAGCCGAGGAGCTGGTCGACGGTCAGCGCGTAGAAGTCGCTGCGCCGGCGCAGCACGCCGTCGTCGGCGAGCTTCTCGATCCACACGTCGCCGACGCCCTCCATGTCGGCGGCGTGGCGCGACGCCCAGTGCATCAGCCGGCGGGTCGCCTGGGCCGGGCACTGCAGGTTCAGGCACCAGCGCTCCTCGCCGGTCCCGCGGATCTCCAGCTCGCTGCCGCAGGACGGGCAGTGCGTCGGCGGGACGATCTCGACCTCGGAGCCGTCGCGGTCCTCGGGGATCGAGCGGCCCGCGAACGGAATCACGTCGCCGCGGCGCACGACCGCCACGGTGTCGCCGATGCGCAGGTCGCGCTCGCGGATCAGCCGCGGGTTGTGCAGCGTGATGTTCTCGACCGTCACGCCGCCGACGAACACCGGCGCCACGCGCGCCCGCGGCGGCACCCGGCCGATCTTGCCGACCGGCCACTCGACGTCGAGCAGCTTCGTGAGCTTCTCCTCGGGCGGGTACTTGAACGCGATCGCCCCGCGCGGCTCGGCGGCGTTGAACCCGGCGGCGTCGAACGCGACCGGGTCGTGCAGCCGCACGACGGCGCCGTCGATGTCGTAGTCGAGCCCGTCGCGCCGCGCCCCGATCTCGTGCACGGCCTCGAGCACCGCGTCGGCGTCGTCGCAGACGACCTGCGCGGCCGGCTCGATCCCGTCGGGCAGGTCGACCGGCGTCCCGTCGACGTCGGCCCCGAACGCGAAGAAGCGCAGCACGCGGCCGGCGGCGGCGGCCGCCTCGGGGTCCTTCTGCATCAGCGTGCCCGCCGCCCCGCTGCGCGGGTTCGTCAGCGGCTTGTCGGGATGGGCCGCGTTGTAGGCCTCCCAGGTGGAGCGCAGCATCACCGCCTCGCCGCGCACCTCCACCCGCCCGGGCGCGTCGATCGCGTCCGGCAGCCCCGGGATCACGAACCGGACCTTGTCGGTGACGAGCTCGCCGAGCTCGCCGGTGCCGCGCGTGGCGACGTGCTCGATCCGCCCGTCGCGGTAGACGACGCTGAGCGAGAGGCCGTCGAGCTTCTCCGACACGCGGAAGCGCTGGCCGGGGAAGCGCGCGCAGAACGCGCGGACCTCGTCGTCGCCGGTCGCCTTGGCCAGCGACAGCATCGGGCGCGCGTGGCGGATCGTGGGGCCGGTCAGCTCCGACGGCGCGTTGACGCGCCCCAGCGGGCTGTCGGCCGGCTCCAGCTCCGGGTGCTCGGCGACGAGCGCGGCCAGCTCGTCCTTCAGCGCGTCGTAGTCGGCGTCGGGGACCGCGCTGTCGCCGGTGCCGTAGTAGGCGTCGTTGAGCCGCCGGACCTCCGCGGCGAGCTCGGCGATGCGCTCCCGGATGGCCGGCGTGGACGTGTCGTCGCTCACGCCGGCCATTGTGGCGCCCGCCTCCGACGGGCTAGCGGGCGGGGATCTGCTGCACCGCCCAGCCGTTCCCGTCCGGGTCGTCGAAGAACACGAACCGCCCCCACGGGAAGTCCTGCACGTCGCTGACCCGGGCGCCGCCGGCGACGAGCCGCTCGCGGGCCGCCTCGATGTCGGAGACGACCATCTGCACGCCCTTCAGCGTGCCCGGCTCCATCTCGCTGACGCCCTTGCCGAGCGCGATCGAGCACGCCGACCCGGGCGGGGTCAGCTGCACGAACCGGATCTCGTCGCTGACCGTGTGGTCGTGGTCGGCGTTGAAGCCGATGCCCTCGTAGAAGGCCTTGGCCCGATCGACGTCCGTGACCGGCACGCCGATGAGCTCGATCTTGAAGTCCATGGCCGCAACGGTACGCGCGGTTGCGGCCACATCCTGTCCGCATTCGCCGGCCCTCCCTCACAGGATCAGCTTGCGCTCCATGAACCGGATCGCCAGCCGCCACGACACCAGCGCGAAGACCACGAGGAACCCGACGTGCCACAGGTCGTCGAGGCTCCACGTCCCGAACACCGCGTCGCGGACGAGCTGCACGCAGTGGTAGAGCGGGTTGGCCTGCGCGAGCACCTGCACCCACTCCGGCAGCCCGTCGAGCGGGAAGAACGTGCCGGCGACGAGGAACAGCGGCGTCAGCAGCCCGCTCTGCCAGTACGAGAAGCTCTCGATCGCCTTCGCGCGCGCCGCGATGAAGATCCCGAACCCGGCCCAGCCGAACCCGGCCAGCGCGGCGATGAACGGGACGACGAGCATCCCCCAGCTCGGGTCGAGGCCGAACACCACCGCGACGAGCATCGGCACGCACCCGTACACGCCGGTGCGCGCGGAGATCCACAGCGCCTCCGCGGTCACGAGCTCCTCGGTGTCGACCGGCGCGGCGAGGATCGCGTCGTACGTGTGCTGGAACGCGTACTTGACGTAGGTCGAGTACATCGCCGGGAACGCGCCGCTGAACAGCACGGTCGTGGCGACGATGCCGGTCCCGACGAAGTCGATGTAGTCGTAGCCGCCGACCTCGCTGACGAGCGAGCCGAAGCCGAAGCCGAAGGCCAGCAGGTAGATCGTCGGGTCGACCGTCGACGAGAACGTCGACGAGCGCCAGAACGACGAGTAGTTGATCGCCTCGCGCACCATCACGCCGAGGACGGCGGTGCGCTCGAGGCGGCCGAGCCGGCGGCGCGGGCGCTGGGCGGGAACGCCGGGCGACGGGGCGGTCGTGGCGGCCATCAGGAGATCTCCTCCCCGGTCAGCAGGACGAAGACGTCCTCGAGGTTGGTCACGCGGCGCTCGCCGTCGAGCGGGTGGTCGCCGTTGGCGTGCAGCACCGAGATCGACGTGCCGGTGCGCCGGGTGCGCCAGCCGCGCCGGCGCGCCTCCTCCTCGACCTCGGCCAGCCGCGCCGGGCTGCCGTACACCTCGAGCGCCTCGGTCCCGGCGTGCTCGGCGATGAGCGCGCCGGGCGCGCCGACCGCGACGGCCTTGCCGTGCGACATGATCGTCACCTGGTCGCAGAGGCGCTCGGCCTCCTCGATGTAGTGGGTGCTCATCAGGATCGAGACGCCCTCGGAGCGCAGCCGGTCGATGAGCGACCACAGCTCCTGGCGCACCTGCGGATCGAGGCCGACCGTCGGCTCGTCGAGCAGCAGCAGGCGCGGGCGGTGCAGCAGCGCGCGGGCGATCAGCAGCCGGCGGCGCATCCCGCCGCTGAGCTCCTCGACCTTCGCGTCGCGCCGGCCCGTGAGGTTGGCGATGTCGAGCGCGCGGTCGATGGCGGCCTGGCGCTCGGCCTTGGGGACGCGGTAGAGGTGGGCGAAGACCCGCAGGTTCTGCTCGGTCGTCAGCGAGACGTCGAGGTTGTCGAGCTGCGGCACGACGCCCATCTCGGCGCGCGCCTGCTTGGAGTCCTCGGGGAGGCGATAGCCGAGGACCTCGAGCAGGCCCTCGTCGGCGACGACCTGGGCGGTCAGCGCCTTCATCGTCGTGGACTTGCCCGCCCCGTTGGGGCCGAGCAGGCCGACGCAGGTGCCGTACGGGACCTCGAGGTCGAGGCCGTCGACGGCGGTCAGCGGGCCGAACCGCTTGACGACGCCGCGCAGGCGGATGGCGGCTTGGGACATGTCCCGATCATGGCGGATCGGATTCGGGTCGCTTTCGAGCAGCACATCGGGTTCGACCGCCGCCGCGGCGGGAACTCATCGGTCGCCGCTCAGGCGGCCAGCGCGCCGGGCCCGGGGCGGATCGCCACGTCGGCCGGCTCCAGCGGCTCGCCGCAGTGGGAGCAGTGCATCCGCGGCGCGGCGTCGTGGCCGCAGGCGCGGTGCTCGACGACCACCGGCGGCCCGTCGGGCGCGGCGTAGCGGTCGCCCCACTGCAGCAGCGCCCACAGGATCGGCGCGACGTCGGCGCCCTTGCGGGTCGGGTGGTACTCGAACGCCTCCGGGTGCTCCCCGTAGCGCTCGCGGCGCAGGAGCCCGTGCTCGACGAGCGTGGTGAGGCGGTCGCTGAGGATGTTGGGCGCGACGCCCGTCTCGCGGCGGATGTCCTGGAAGCGCCGGCGGCCGCGCAGCACCTCGCGCAGCACGAGCAGCGTCCAGCGCTCGCCGACGATCGCGAGCGTCCGGGCGATCGAGCAGTTCTGTCCCTCGAACGGGCGGTACGGCATGCGCCCACCATAGCCGGTCGGACTTGCATTTTGCTACCAGCGTGCCGTACCGTGCTGCTTGCAAACTGCAAGTTCGCCCGGATCGGAGTGCCGTGGAACGTCGCTGGAAGGTCCTCGCCGTCGTCTCGATCGCCGTCTTCATGGCCGGCCTCGACCTGTTCATCGTCAACATCGCCTTCCCCGCGATCGGCGACGACTTCGACGGCGCGAGCACCGCCGCGCTGACCTGGGTGCTCAACGCGTACGCGATCGTCTTCGCGGCGCTGCTCGTGCCCGCCGGGCGCTTCGCCGACCGCGTCGGGCGCCGCCGCGGCTTCCTGGCCGGCGGCGCGCTGTTCGTCGCCGGCTCGGCGCTATGCGGCGCCGCGCCGACCCTCGAGGTGCTGATCGGCGCCCGGGTGGTCCAGGCCGCCGGCGCCGCGCTGCTGCTGCCCACCTCGCTGGCGCTGCTGCTGCCCGAGTTCCCGCCGCACCTGCGCCCGGTGGCGATCGCGATCTGGTCGGCCGTCGGCGGGCTCGCCGCCGCCTTCGGCCCGCCGCTGGGCGGCGTCCTCGTCGAGGCCGGCTGGCGCTGGGTGTTCCTCGTCAACGTGCCGATCGGCGCCGCCGCGCTCGTCGCCGCCGCGCGCCTGCTGCGCGAGAGCCGCGACCGCACCCAGGCCGTCCCGGACCTCGTCGGCACCGCGCTGCTGGCCGGCTCGGTCGGCCTGCTCGCGCTCGGGCTGGTGCAGGCGCCGGAGTGGGGCTGGGGCGCCCCGGCCACGATCGCGTCCCTGGCCGCCGCCGTCGCCGGGACCGCGCTGTTCTGGGTCCGCTGCGGGCGCCACGCCGCGCCGGTCGTCGACCTGTCGATGCTGCGCGTGCGCTCGTTCGCGATGGCCGGCGTCGCGTCGCTGGCCTTCAACGCCGCGTTCGCCGCGATGCTGCTGTCGTCGGTGCTGTACCTGACCCAGGTGTGGGGTGCGTCGATCCTCGGGGCCGGCCTCGCGCTCACGCCCGGGCCGCTGACCGCCGCGCTGCTGGCCGTGCCCGCCGGCCGCCTGGCCGTGAAGCTGGGCCCGCGCAACGTGGCCGCCGCCGGCGGCGTCCTGTTCGCGGCCGGCTCGCTGTGGTGGATCTGGCGCGCCGGCCCCGACGCCGCGTACGCCGCGACGCTGCTGCCGGGAATGCTGCTCACCGGCGCGGGCGTCGGCCTCACGTTCGCCCCGCTGGCCTCGGCCGCGACCGCCGAGCTGCCACCGGCGCGCTTCGCGACCGGCGTCGGCGTCTACACGATGACGCGCCAGATCGGCGCCGTGCTCGGCGTCGCGCTGCTCGTCGCCGTCGTGGGCGCGCCGATCGACTGGGACGCCGGCTGGGCGTTCATGGCCGCCACCGCGCTCGTCGCGGCGCTGGCCGCCCGCGCGATCGGCCCGGTGCAGCACGCCGCCGCGCCCGACGCGGCGACGAGCCCGGCCGCCGGCCCCGCGACCTCGGCGGCGGCCCCATGAGCGCGCTCGAGCGACCCGCCGCGCCGCACACCTGGGGTCCGCCCCGGCAGCGCACGATCACCTGGTACGACCCGCGCGCGGCGGCGGAGGCCGCGCGCGGGCTCAGCGGCCGCGAGGTGATGGAGGCGATCGCGGCCGGCGAGCTGCCGCCCCCGCCGATGGCGTCGGTCTTCGCCTTCGAGATCGAGGAGATCGGCGACGGCGACGTCCGCTTCGCGGTCACGCCCGACGAGAGCGCCTACAACCCGATCGGCGCCATCCACGGCGGGCTCACCTGCACGCTGCTGGACACGGTCGTCGGCTGCGCGGTCCAGACGCTGCTGCCGGCGGGCGTCGGCTACACGTCGATCGACCTGCAGGTCAGCTACCTGCGCCCCGTGCAGGCCGGCGACCGGCTGCACGCGCGCGGGTGGGTGACCAAGCCGGGACGGCGCGTGGCGTTCGCCCAGGGCGAGGTGCGCGACGCCGGCGGCCGGCTGCTGGCCACCGCCACCAGCAGCCTGCTCGTGCTCGCCGGCGATTGACCGAAGCGTTCACGCGACGGTCGCAATTCGGGAGAATGGGGGCGCATGAGCGCCGCCGAGGCCGAGGCCGAACCCGCTCCCGCCGCGATCAGCGCGCCGTCGCGACGCGACCGGGCGCTCGCGATCGCCGGCCGCGTCCTGCCGATCCTCGCCCCCGTCGCCTACGTCGTCGCGCTGGGGATCTCGATCTCCACCGACGGGATCCCGCTCGCCCGCGACCAGCTCTTCCTGTGGCTGCTGCTGGGCCTCGGGGCGTTCAGCGTCGCCACCTGGCGCACGTGGGGCACGCTGCTGATGGAGTGGCTGCCGCTGCTGGCGCTGCTGGTCGCCTACGACTACCTGCGCGGCGCCGTGACGATCCAGCCGTGGGAGGCGCACATCGCCCCGCAGCTCGCGTTCGACGAGTGGCTGGGCGGCGGCACGGTCCCGACGGTGTGGCTGCAGGAGCACCTGTGGAACGCGGGCTCGCTGCAGTGGTACGACTACGCGTCGTGGGTCGTCTACATGACCCACTTCTTCGCGATCTGGATCGTCGCCGCGGTGCTGTGGCGCGTGGCCCACCACCGCTTCCGCCGCTACGTCACGCTGCTCGTCCTCGTCACGCTCGCGGCGCTGACGACCTACTGGGCCTACCCCGCGCAGCCGCCGTGGCTGGCCGGCGAGAACGGCGACATGCCCGAGGTCGCGCGGATCGTCCCGGTCGTGTGGGGCGAGCTCGGCGTGCACACCGCCGCATCGCTGTGGGAGGGCAAGGGCGACCTCGTCAACCTCGTCGCGGCGATGCCGTCGCTGCACGCCAGCTACCCGTTCATGCTGTTCCTGTTCTTCTGGCCGGCGGGCTGGGTGGTGCGCATCGCGCTCGGCGGCTACACGGCCGCGATGGGCTTCGTGCTCGTCTACGGCGGCGAGCACTTCGTGATCGACCTGCTCGTCGGCTACCTGTGGACCGGGATCGCGTTCGCGATCCTCGTGCTCGCGTCGCGAAGGTTCCCCTCGCTACGTGGCGTCCGCGAGCTGCGCCAGCCGGCGTAGCTGCGCCATCTGGCCGGCGAGCGTCGCATCGAGCGGCTGCACGCACACGTGGTCGGCGCCGGCGTCGAGGTGGTCGCGCACGCGCGCGGCGATCGCGGCCTCGTCGCCCCAGGCGACGATCGCGTCGATCAGCCGGTCGCTGCCGCCGTCGGCCAGGTCGTCGTCGCCGAACCCGAGCTCGCGCAGGTTGGACGCGTAGTTGGGCAGGTCGAGGTAGTAGGACACCGTCCGTCGGGCGATCTCGCGCGCCCGCGCGGGGTCGGTCTCCAGCAGCACCATCTGCTCGGGCGCCAGCAGCGCGTCCGGGCCGAGGATCGCGCGGGCCCGCTCGGTGTGCTCGGGCGGGGTGAGGTACGGGTGGGCGCCCGCCGTGCGCTCCGCGGCCAGCTCGAGCATGCGCCGCCGCAGCGCGGCGAGGACGATCGGCACCGGCTCGGACGGCGGCGGGAAGGACGGCTGGGCGGACGCCATCGCGTCGAGGTACTCGCGCATCGTGGCGACCGGGCGGCCGTACTCGTGCCCGCGGCGGGCGACCGCCGGCGCGTGGCTCACGCCGAGGCCGAGCACGAAGCGGCCGTCGTGCGCCTCGGCCAGCGCGGTGGCGCCGTTGGCGGTCGCGATCGCGTCGCGCGCGTAGACGCTGGCGATGCCGCTGGCGACGAGCACGCGCTCGGTGGCGGCGAGCAGGATGCCGGCGTGCACCAGCGCCTCCTTGCCCGCGGGCGTCTCCGAGTACCAGATGGCGCCGAAGCCGAGCCGCTCGATCTCGGCGGCCGCGGCGCGCTCGTCCGCGGCGCTGGACGAGCCCAGCAGCCCGGACCACACGCCGACCCGGCCGATGCGCTCGCGCAGGTCGCTCATGTCAGGTGACGCTCCAGGATCTCGTCCTGCGTGGGGCGCGCCTCGAGGACGCGCTGCAGCCCGGCCGGGGTCAGGCACGCGTAGATGCCGCGGCGGTCGACCACGCAGGCGCTGCGCTCGACGAGCCCCTCCGCCTCCAGGCGGCTGACGAGGCGCGACAGCGCGCTCTGGCTCAGGTGCACCTCGTCGGCCAGCTCCTGGATGCGGCAGTGCCGGCGGTGCGCGTCGGCGAGCCGGTCGAGCACCTCGAACTCCGAGCGCGAGAGGCCGTGGCGGCGCTGCAGCTCGCGCTCGAGCGCCTCCGCCACGGCGGCGTGGCGGCCCGAGAGCTCGCGCCAGGCGGTGACGAGGTCGGACACGCCGGAAGGGTATCGACGCGGGACTCCGGACCCGACGCGAGTAGCGTTCTGGGGGTGTCCACGCACGCCCGCCTCGTCTGCGAGCCGCTCGAGCTGACCTGGACGCCCGCCGAGGCGGCGCTGGCGCTGCGCGGCGACGACCGGCCGTTCGCGCTCGTGGGCGCGTGGGCGGACGGCAGCGCCCTGTTCGGATCCGAGCCGGTGCGCGTCGCCGGGCCCGGCGACGACCCGTTCGCGCTGCTCGACGACCTGCCCGAGGTCGACGCGGCCGGCGCGCCCGCCGGCGCGGTCGGCGGCGGCTGGTTCGGGTACCTGGGCTTCGCGCTGGGCCACCTCGTCGAGCGGCTGCCGCCGTCACCGCCGGCGGGGACCGCGCTGCCGCCGTTCGCGCTCGCGTTCTACGACCACCTCCTGCGCCGCGACGCCGGCGGCCGCTGGTGGTTCGAGGCGCTGCAGACGCCCGAGCGCGCGGCCGCGCTCGCCGCGCGCCGCGACGCGCTGCTGGCCCGCCGGCCTCAGCCGCGCCCGTTCCACGCCGGCCCGTTCGCGCCGGCCGCGCCCGGCACGACCGGCCTGCGCGCCGCGGTCGCCGAGTGCGTGGAGCGCATCCACGCCGGCGAGCTGTTCCAGGCGAACCTCACGATGCGCATCCAGGGGCCGCTGGAGGGCGACCCGCTCGACGCGTTCGCGACCGCGATCGCCGTCGACCCGCGCCACGGCGCCTACCTGGCCGGACCGTGGGGCGCGACCGTCGGCCTCTCCCCCGAGCTGTTCCTGCGCCGCCGCGGCCGCGACGTCCTGACGCGCCCGATCAAGGGCACGATCCCGCGCGCGCCCGGCGCCGACGGCGAGGCCGCGCGCGACGAGCTCGTCGCCTCGGCCAAGGACCGCGCCGAGAACGTGATGATCGTCGACCTGATGCGCAACGACCTCGGGCGCGTGTGCTCCTACGGGACGATCAGCGCCGACCTGGCGCCCGTCGCCGAGGCGCACCCGGGCGTGTGGCACCTCGTGACCGACGTGCGCGGGCGCCTGCACGACGGGATCGGCGACGCCGCGCTCCTGCGCGCGACGTTCCCGCCGGGGTCCGTGACCGGCGCGCCGAAGGTGCAGGCGCTGAAGGTCATCGCCGAGCTCGAGGGCTCCGCGCGCCACGTCTACACGGGCGCGGCCGGGTTCGTCAGCCCGGTCGCGGGCCTGGAGCTGAACGTCGTGATCCGCACGTTCGAGGTGCGCGACGGCATCGCCTGGATCGGCGCCGGCGGCGGCATCGTCGCCGACTCCGACCCCGACGCCGAGGTGCGCGAGGCGCTCGGCAAGGCCCGCCCGCTGATCCGCGCGCTGGGCGCCGAGCTGCGCGACCAGCCGCCGCCGCTGCGCCGCCGCGCCGGGCTGCCGCGCGCGCTGGACGGCGGGCTCGAGCGTCCCGACCCCGGCGCGGGCGTCATCGAGACGATCGCCGTGCGCGACGGCGTCGCCGTGGACCTCGACGCGCATCTCGCGCGCCTGGCCGCGGGCGCGCGCGACGCGCTCGACGCGCCGCTGCCCGACGGGCTGGCCGCCGAGGTCGCCGCCCGGGCCGCCGCCGGCCCCGACGGGCGGCTGCGCATCGACGTCGCGCCGGCTCCGGGCGGCGTGGACGTCTCGATCGCCCTCACGCCGGCCGGCGACCCGCCGCGCGGGCCCGCCGCGCTCGCCCCGGTCGTCCTTCCCGGCGGCCTCGGCCCGCACAAGTGGCGCGACCGGCGCCTGCTCGAGGCGCTCGCCGCCCGCCACAGCGCGATGCCGCTCCTGGTGGACGCCGACGGCGCCGTGCTCGAGGCCGCGATCGCGAACGTGTGGCTGGTCGAGGGCGACGCGCTCATCACCCCGCCGGCCGACGGCCGGCTGCTGCCGGGCGTCACGCGCGCGCGGCTGCTGCGCCACCCGGCCGCGCGCGAGGAGGCGTTCGACCTCGATCGCCTCGACGCCGCCGACGCGGTGCTGCTCACCTCGTCGATCTCCCTGGTGCGCGTGGCGGCGGCCGGGCGGGGCCGTCCCGATCCGGCTCGTGTCGCCGATCTGTCTGGCATGCTGGCGCGCACCACGGACCTCGTGTCCCGCTAGGCCATAGGAGGGCCACCGCATGGAGTCACACGGCCGGGAGCTGTCGCGCCGCCGGTTTCTGGGATCGGTCGGCGTCGCCGCTGGGGGAGCGGTCGTCGGAGGTGGCGTGCTCGGCGCCGAGACGGCGTCCGGACGCGTCACGCAGCGTCCCGCCACGCCGAACGCGGCGCTCAAGGCGCTGATGGAGGGCAACGCCCGCTATCGCAAGGGCCTGTGGTCGCGCCGCGACTACTCGCCGGTCGGCGAGCGCCGGGCCAGCTCCCAGAAGCCGTTCGCCGCCATCCTCACGTGCGCGGACTCGCGCGTCTCCCCGCCGCTGGTGTTCGACGTCGAGCGCGGGAACCTGTTCTCGGCCCAGGTCGCCGGCAACGCGATGGACCCCGGCACGCTCGGGTCGATCGAGTACGCGGTGGCCGTCCTCGCCGTCCCGCTCGTGATGGTCCTGGGCCACAGCGACTGCGGCGCGGTCCAGGCCGCGATGGGCGTGGCCGCCGGCACGGCCAGCTACCCGCCCGAGCAGTACGGCGCGATCGGCGCGGTCGTCGACCGCGTGGTGCCCGCCGTGCAGACGCTGGAGCCGGCGGAGCGCACGCTCGAGCGCTGCATCGACCGCAACGCCAACGTGCAGGCCCAGCTCCTGCGGGCGACGAACCCCATCATCGCGCCGCGCGTGGCCGACGGGCGCCTGCGGGTCGTCGGCGCCGTGTACGACATCGCCACGGGGCGCGTGGAGCTCGCCTAGACGAACGATCGACTCCAGTTTTCGGTGTTCTCGGCCGAGAATGCCGGCATGCATCCCCGTTCCCTGCTCGCCGCCGGCGTCGCCGCGCTTGCGCTCGCCGTCGCCGGGCCCGCAGCCGCTCAGGACTCGCCTCCCCCAACCGGGCCTCAGGGCGGCTCCTTCCAGATCGAATTCGACACGTTCAAGAAGGTCAACCGTCACGCCGCCAACATCCTGCGCCGGTCCGGCGCGATGGAGGCGATCGCGAACGAGGTCAACTCGCGCTGGTCGATCCCGCGCGACATCCCGGTCGTGTTCGGGGACGAGCTGGAGATCGGCCCCGCGTTCATCCCCGACCTGAAGCTCGAGGACGGGACCGTCCTGAACTTCATCAACATGCCGGGCAACTTCGCCCGCCTGCAGCTGCGGGAGTTCCGGCGTGAGATCAAGCGGGAGAAGATCAAGGGGCTCACGCCGAAGCAGGCGCTCGTGTACGCGACCGAGTTCGTCCTCGCCCACGAGATGGGGCACGCGCTCGTCCACGAGCTGAAGCTCCCGATCACCGGCAAGGAGGAGGACGCCGTCGACGGCTTCGCCGCCTACCTGCTGGCCGACAACCCGCGGTTCGGCCCGATGACGGCGATCAGCGCGGCGATGTTCTTCGACCTCTACAGCCGCATCCGCGGCAAGCTGACCCAGGAGGACTTCGCCGACGAGCACTCGCTGCTGGAGCAGCGCGTCTACCAGTTCGTGTGCTGGGTGTACGGCAGCGATCCCAAGAGCTTCAAGGGCCTGGTCGGCAAGGATCTGCTCCCGCGGGCGCGCGCGCGGCGCTGCCCCAACGAGTGGAAGCAGGTCACCAGCTCGTGGGACACGCTGCTGAAGCCGTACGAGAAGACGGCGCCGCAGACACCCGCGACCCCGGCCGAGCCGACCCCGGCTCCCACCGCCTAGGACCCCGCATCGGCGGGCGGCGCGGACGCGCCGCCCGCCCGCGGTTCGTGGCCCGCGCACGCGGCCACGGGAATCCGCGGGTACTTCGGATAGGCGGGATCGGTCCGCGCCCGCAGGCACATCGAGAACACCGATCCGCGGGTGTTGCCGATCAGCTTCTGATGGGCGCAGGTGTCGCACAGCCCGGCCGGCGACCTTCGCACCGGACCGCGAATAGTTGAACCCATCAACTACAATGCCTGCGTGCGCACGTTCTGGCGGCTCCTGGGATTCCTCCGACCGTACCGGGTCGGCGTCGTCTCCTCCCTCGTGCTGGCCTCGCTGGCGACCGTCGCCACCGTCCTCATCCCCGCGCTCAGCGGCCGCGCCGTCAACGCGATCGAGGACGGCGACCGCGACGCCCTGGTCGCCGCCGGGCTGCTGATCGTCGCCGCCGGGCTCGCGCGCCTGGTCCTCACCGTCTTCCGCCGCCTGATCGCCGGCCGCGTGTCGCTCGGCGTCGAGCTCGACCTGCGCGACGCCGTGTACGGGCACCTGCAGTCGCTGGAGCTCGCGTTCTTCGACCGCCAGCAGACCGGCCAGCTCATGTCGCGCGCCACCGTCGACCTGCAGTCGGTGCGCTTCTTCCTCGGCTACGGCCTCGTCTTCATGATGCAGGCGCTGCTGACGATCGTGATGGCCGCGGCCGCGATGCTGCTGCTGCAACCGGGGCTGGCGGCGATCGCGCTCAGCCCCGTCCCGTTCGTCGTGTGGGTCGCCTACCGCTACGGCGTGAAGGCGCGGCCGGCCGCGCAGGAGGTCCAGCAGCGCCTGGCCGAGCTGACGGCCGAGGCCGAGGAGAACATCTCCGGGGTGCGGGTGGTGAAGGCGTTCTCGCGCGAGGGCCGCCAGCTCGCCCGCTTCCGCCACGCCACCGAGCGGGTGTTCGCGCAGGCGATGCGCTCGACCCGCATCCAGGCCGGCTACAGCCCGTTCATCGGCTTCCTGCCCCAGCTCGGCCTCGCGGCGATCCTGTTCTTCGGCGGGCGCCAGGTCATCGACGGGCAGATGTCCCTCGGCGACTTCACCGCCTTCTACACGTGGCTGCTCATGCTGCTCGGGCCGATGCGGATGCTCGGCATGGCGCTGGGGATGGCCCAGCGCGCGACCGCCTCGGGCGCGCGGCTGTTCGAGGTGCTCGACACCGAGCCGCGCATCGCCTCCCCCGCCGACCCCGCGCCGCTGCCCGAGGGGCGCGGCCGCGTCGAGCTGCGCGACGTCACGGTCCAGTACGACGGCGCGGCCGAGCCGGCGCTGCGCGACGTCAGCCTCGACGTCGCGCCCGGCACCACCGTCGCGCTCGTCGGCCCGACCGGGTCGGGCAAGACCACGCTCGTGCAGCTCCTCGGGCGCCTGTACGACCCGGTCGCGGGCGCCGTCCTGCTCGACGGCGCCGACGTGCGGACGCTGGCGCTCGAGGACCTGCGCCGCGCGGTCGCGACCGTCGACGACAACCCGTTCCTGTTCTCGGCGACCGTCGCCGAGAACATCGCCTACGCGCGCCCGGACGCGACGCGCGAGGAGATCGAGGAGGCGGCACGCCGGGCGCAGGCGCACGAGTTCATCGAGCGGCTCGCCGACGGCTACGACACGCTCGTCGGCGAGCGCGGCCTGACGCTCAGCGGCGGGCAGCGCCAGCGCCTCGCGATCGCCCGTGCGCTGGTGGCCGACCCGCGCGTGCTGATCCTCGACGACGCCACGTCGTCGGTCGACGCCTCGACCGAGTCGCTCATCAAGGAGGCGCTGGCCGAGGCGATGGAGGGCCGCACGACGTTCGTCATCGCCCACCGGCTGTCGACGATCGCCCTCGCCGACGTGATCGTCGTGCTCGAGGGCGGGCGGATCGTCGCTCAGGGCACGCACGACGAGCTCCTCGAGATCGAGGGCCTGTACCGCGAGATCGTCGAGAAGGGCCTGCCCGACCAGGTGTTCCTCACGCGCAACGCGCCGGAGCGGGAGGCGGCACTGTGACCGGGAACCCTCGCCCTTGGGGCTCGGCTTCCTTGGCGAGAACTCGCCAGGGGCTCCTTCTCGCGGCTCTGGGGGTTCCCCGGTGACGCGCCTGGAGGACATCCGCCGGCGGCTGCGCGGCACGAGCGGGCGCGGGCGCAAGGTGCGCGGCCTGATCGTGCTCCTGCGCCCCTACCGCGGGCGCGTGATCGCGGCATCCGTCGCGCTGGTCGCCGGCACGGCCGCGTCGCTGGCCCCCGCGCCGCTGGCCGCGCGCGCTATCGACCAGGGCATCGTGCCGGGCGACGTCGGCTCGCTGAACGTCACCGTCGCGCTGTTCCTCGTGAGCGCGCTCGTCTACTGGGGCGCGAGCTTCGCGCAGACCTACCTCGTCAACTGGGTCGGCCAGCGCGCGCTGCAGGACCTGCGCGAGCAGATGTTCCGCCACCTGCAGGCCCACCCGATCGGCTTCTACGAGCGCAACCGCGCGGGCGTGCTGCTGTCGCGGATGACCAACGACGTCGAGGCGCTCAACTCGCTCGTGACCGACACGATCATCACGCTCGTGTCGGCGACGCTGACGCTGCTGGGGACGATCGCGATCCTCATCGCGCTCGACGCCGAGCTGGCGCTGCTGACGTTCCTGATCTTCCCGCTGATGGCGATCGCGTCGCTGGCGTTCCGGATCGCCTCGGCGGACGCCTACCGGCGCACGCGCGAGACGATCGCGGCGATCACCGGCTACCTGCAGGAGACGCTGTCGGGCATCCGCGTCGTGCGCACGTTCGGCCAGGAGCGCATGCACCGCCGCCGCTTCACCGAGCTCAACGAGCGCAACCGCGACGCGAACATGACGACCGTCCACCTCAACGCGGCGTACTTCCCGTCGGTCGAGCTGCTGAGCGCGCTGGCGACCGTCGGCATCCTGCTCTACGGCGGCTTCCAGGTGCTCGACGGCGACGTCGCCATCGGCGTGCTCGTCGGCTTCATCGCGGCGCTGAACGGGTTCTTCGACCCGATCAACCAGCTCTCCCAGGTCTACACGACCTACCAGTCCGGCATGGCCGCGCTCGACAAGATCTTCGAGCTGCTCGACAGCGAGCCGGAGCTGGTCGACGCGCCCGACGCCCGCGACCTGCCGCCGATCCGCGGCGAGATCCGCTTCGACGACGTGTCGTTCTCGTACCGCACCGAGGACGACGAGCGCGTGTACGCGCTGCGCGACGTCGACCTCGTCGTGCCACCCGGCCAGACGCTCGCGCTCGTGGGCGCGACCGGCGCGGGCAAGTCGACGTTCGCCAAGCTCGTCGCGCGCTTCTACGACCCGACCGAGGGGCGCGTGCTCGTCGACGGCCACGACCTGCGCGACGTGCGCCAGGCGTCGCTGCGCGAGCAGCTCGGCATCGTCCCCCAGGAGGGGTTCCTGTTCAGCGGGACGGTCCGCGAGAACATCGGGTTCGGGCGGCCGGACGCCACCGACGAGGAGATCTGGGCCGCCGCCGACGCGGTGGGCGCCGCCGACTTCATCCGCGCGTACCCGGAGGGGCTCGACACGGCGGTCGGCGAGCGCGGCGTGCAGCTCTCGGCCGGGCAGCGCCAGCTCGTCGCGTTCGCCCGCGCGCTCGTGGCCGACCCGCGGATCCTGATCCTCGACGAGGCGACCTCGAACGTGGACCTGCACACGGAGACGCGCATCGAGCATGGCCTGCGCCGCCTGCTGGCCGGCCGCACCGCGATCGTCATCGCGCACCGGCTGTCGACGATCCGCCAGGCCGGGCGCATCGTCGTGCTGGAGCACGGGCGCATCGTCGAGCAGGGCACGCACGACGAGCTGATCGCCGCCCGCGGGCGCTACTGGGAGCTGTTCCGCGACTGGGCCGAGCAGGCGGCGGCCTGAGCGCGCGGCCCGGCGCCGGCGCTCAAGCCGCGTCGCGCGCAGCCGACGACCCGGTCGGACGGCCCGCGGGTTGCTACTCTCGGGCCCCGTCCGTTGCCGGGTGGTGTAATTGGCAGCACGCCAGATTCTGGCTCTGGTAGTTGGGGTTCGAGTCCCTGCCCGGCAGCTTCCTCGCGCGGCCCGCTCAAGCGGGCCGTTCGTCTGCTCGGGCCCGGTCATCCGGCGTGGACCACGACGGTGACCGGCACGTCGCCGGGCGCGTCCGCGGCGGTGCGCCGCGCCTCGTCGACGCGGGCGCGCAGGTCGGACATCAGCGCCCCGGCGTCGTCGGGCTCCAGCAGCAGCGTCGCGCCCAGCGTGTCGGCCCGCTCGCGCAGCGCGTAGAAGTGCTGCAGCGCGCCCCGCTTGGGCGCCGTGGCGACGAGCTCGACGACGCCCGCCCCGGCCAGCACCCGGACGTGGTAGCTGACGACGCCGACGGGCGCGTCGACCTGGGCGGCGAGCTGGCTGGGGCTGGCCGGCCCGCGCTCCAGCAGGGCCACCAGCCGCGCGCGCAGCGGGTGCGCCAGCGCGCGCTGGACGGGGTTCGTCGAGGGCCGGCGGCGAGCGGGATCGGACATGGCGCGGACGATACTCATAGGGTGCGACGGAAAGCGCGGGGCCGCCCGATCGCTCAGCCCGCCCCGAGCGCGGTTGTCGGTTCAAGCTCGCCATGCGATCGCGAGGCGACAACGGTCGTGTGGGCGCGGTGGGTTCGGGGTGGTTCCCGGGCGCAGGCCGCGGTGAGTTCCGTGCGCAGGGTTCGCGCCTGACGGGGCCGCGCAGACGGCTCGGCGATGGCCGGCGGGCGGGTGGGCTGCGCGCCACCGCGCGCCTCACGGGCCGCCCGCGCACGTGGGAGCCCTCGTCGGCGCTCTACGCAGATGAGGGCTCCCACCCCCGGGCCGCCGCCGCGCAACGTCAGCCCGGCCCGAACGGCAGCCCCGGCCGACGGTCGGCCGCGTTCACGGGCGCCCGCCGCCGCGCCCTCAGACCGGCGCGGTGAACTGCGGCGTGATCATCTCCTCGAGCCCGGGGTCGAGCACGAGGAGGACCTCGTCGCCGCCCTCGATGACCGTGTCGGCCTTCGGGACGAAGCCGTCGCCGCCGCGCAGCACCGAGATGATCAGGCAGCCCTCGGGCAGGTCGACGTCCATGACGCGCTGCCCCGCGGCCGGCGACCCGGGCTGCACCTCGAGCTCGATGATCTCCAGGCGCTCCTCCTCGAGCGCCAGCAGGTGCACCAGCCCGTACCGCGGGACCTCGTGCTCGATCAGGCGCAGGATGAGGTCGGTGGCGCTCACCGCCGGCTGGATGCCCAGCAGCTTGAAGTGCTGCAGGTTCCGCGGGTTGTTGACGCGGGCGATGATGCGGTCGACGAGGTACTTCTCCTTGGCGACCTGGCAGACGAGCATGTTGTCCTCGTCGTCGCCGGTCACCGCGATCACGAGGTCGGCGCGCTGGATGCCGGCGCGCTCGAGCACCCACAGCTCGGTCGCGTCGCCGTACTGGACCGCGTGCTCGAGCTCCTGCTCGATGACCAGGTAGCGGCGGCGGTCGCCCTCGATGAGCGTGACCTCCTCGCCCTTGTCGATGAGCTCGCGGGCGAGGTTCCAGCCCACCTTGCCGCCGCCGGCGACGATCACGTACATCAGCCGCGCCCCCCGGTCACAGGTCCAGCGCCTTCTCGAACATGTCGATCGCGTGCGCGGTCGGCGAGATCGTCTCGAGGCCCTGCTCGGCGTACCAGGCCGCCCGGAACGGGTCCATGACGCGCACGATCACCCGCGGCACGTTGAACCGGCGCGCGGCGATCTGGGCGATGACGAGGTTCGTGTTGTCGCCGTCGGTGGCGCACAGGAACGCGTCGGCGGTCTCGATGCCGGCCTCCAGGAGCGCGTCGATCTCCAGCGCGGTGCCGACCGTGAAGCGCCCGCCGCGGTCCTCCCACGTGCCGTCGAGCCCGGCGTCGAGGCGCTCGTGGGAGAGCGGGTCCTCGTCGAGCACCGACACCTCGTGGCCCGCCAGCAGCGCGGTCTTGGCCACCGCCGACCCCACGCGGCCGGCTCCGACGATCAGGACGAACACGAGGCGGCAAGGTAGCGCACCGCGCGGCTCACCCCTCCGATGACCCGCCGTCCGACGCCCACGGCGGCTCCCCGGCCGGCGGCGCGGTGAGGATGACCGGGCACGGCGCCTTGGCCACGACGTGCTTGGTGACGTCGCCGACGAAGTTGTCGTTGGGGCCCGCGCGGCCGCCCAGCAGCGCGCCGCCGCGGATGCGGCTGGGCTCCTCGGCGGCCATCACGATCGCCTCCACCCCCCGCCGGCGCGCCTCGTCGACGATCGCCTGCCCCGTGCGCCGCGCCCGCACGGTCGCCGTCGCCACCTGGACGCCCTCGTACTCCTCCCCCACCGCCTTCGCGCGCGCCAGCGCCGCCCGCGCGCGCTTGAGCTGCTCCTCGGGCAGGCGCGCGTCGATCGGCAGCGCCATCGGCACCTCGAAGATCCACAGCGCCTCGATCGTCGCGTCGCCGCCCTCGGCCTCGTCGGTGGCCTCCTCGGCGGCGAGGCGGCCCGCGGTCTGGACGATGTCGTCGTCGAGCGGCGTCCCGAAGATCGGCACGAGGATCGAGCCGTACTCGACCTCGCGGGCGTCGTGGCGCAGGGCGGCCTCGGGCACGCGCACCCGCGCGCGGATCGGCGTGCCGGCGCCGGCCCGGTAGGCGACGTACAGGAGGATCCCCGCCGCCATCCACGCCAGGCCGACGTACCGCGCCGTGTCGTGGTAGACGAGGACGGTGAGGAACAGCAGCGCGGACACGATCGCGCCGACCACGGCGGGCAGCGGCGCCCGGCCGATCGTGAGTGGCATCCGGTAGGGCCGCCGGCGCAGCGGCTCGGTGTAGCGCAGCCGCGCGATCGACAGGTGCGCGATCGTGAACGCGAGCGTGGCGCCGAACGCGTAGATGCCGACGAGGAACTCGAGGTCGCGCGGGACCACGAGCGCGGCGGCCAGGACGGCGGCGATCGCGATCACCACGTACGGCGTCGCGCGGGTCGGGTGCAGCCGGCCGACCAGCCCGGGGATCTGGCGGTTGGTGCCGAGCTGGTAGGCCAGCCGCGACAGCCCGAGCATCGCCGCCTCGGCGGCCGCGATCAGCGTCACGGTCGCGACCACCGCGACGACGTAGCGCAGGCCGTCGGCCAGCCAGGCGGGGTCGAACTGCTCGACGACGCCCAGCATCGGCGCGTTCCCGTGCTCCGTCGCGAGCGCCGTCCGCCCGTCGACGACGGGAAGCGCCGCGACGGCGACGAGCGCGATGCCGAAGTAGACGAAGGTGACCGTGCCGCTCGCGCTCGCCACGAGCCGCCGCAGCCCGCGCGCGCGGACCCCGACCTCGCCCGCCAGCCCGGACGCCGACTCCAGGCTCGTGAACGCGACCGTCGCGATCGTCAGCGCGAACACGAGGTCCTCCCACGTCGGCGCCGTGCCCAGGTCGATCTGGGAGGTCAGCAGGTCGGCGTCGAAGAACAGGACCAGGCCGACGACGATCACCAGGCCCTGCAGCACGAGGTCCACGACCACGATGCCGATGACGCTCTTGGCCCGGCGGGACGTGAAGCCGCGCACGTTGCGCGCCGCCACCCACGCGATCACCGCGATCGCGACCGCGACCTCGACCGCGCCGTCGGCCAGCTCGCCCCAGAACGCGCCGAGGTAGCTCGTCGCCGACAGCGCGCAGACCGCGATCAGGATCACGTAGTCGAGCAGGACCGCCCAGCCGGCGACGAAGCTCGTCAGCTCGTCGAACGCGTAGCGCGCGAACACGGTCGCGCCGCCGCGGTCCTGGTGCAGCGACGCGCCCTCGACGTACGTCATCGCCGTGATCGCGAAGTACAGCCCGGCGACGAGGAACACGAGCGGCGTCAGCCCGAGCGCGAACGACGCGACGACGCCCAGCGAGAAGTAGATCGCGCTGGCCAGCGGCGTGTAGATGATCGCGAACAGGCGCGGGGAGCCCAGCGAGCGCTGCGCCAGGTCCTGGCCGCGCGCCAGCGCGGTCCGCTCGCCGTCGGCCTCGCTCATCGCGGCGTCCTCCACGCCACCCACAGCCGCCCCGCGCCCGCGGCCACGAACAGCACGCCGAGCACGATCCCGATCGCGCCCGCCCCGCCGCCGGCCACGAGCGTGCGGACGATCAGCGCGGCGCCGATCGCGAGCATCGCCAGCGACATCGCCAGCGTCACCGCCCGGTGCACGTCGCGCCCGCTCATCCCAGCAGCGCCGCCGCCTGGAGCTGGTCGGCGCGGCCGGCCGACCCGGGCGCGGCCGCGATGATCACCCGGCAGGGCCGGTTGGCGAGCACGGTCTCGACGGTGCGGCTGTAGAGCGTCGCCCCGCCCCGCGCGCTCAGCCCCATCACGATCGCGCGGGCCCGCATCGCGGTCGCCTCCTCGACGATCACGCGGCCCGCCTGCCCGGCGCGCACCTTCACCGAGTGCCCGGTCACCCGGCGGCCGGCCTGCAGGCGCGCCTGCTCGATCAGCTCCCGCGCGCGGGCCTCCTGCTCGGGCAGCGCGGCGTCGATCGGCGACGAGCTCGGGACCGGGATCGTCACGAGCACGTGGATGCCGCGCCGGCGCCGCGAGGCCAGCCGGGCGGCGGTGCCGATCGCCGTCTCGTCGTAGCGCAGCGAGTCGAACGCGACCAGGATCGAGTCGTACTCGGCCTCGTGGTCGACCACCGGCCGCGGGACGGCGACGCGCTTGGTCGACGTCAGGTCCAGCCCCTGGCGGCGGCGGTAGACGACGTAGACGCCGATCCCCAGCAGCAGCCAGCCGACGCCGGTCGCGGCCACCTCCAGGTGCATGATCGTGACGGTCGCGAACGCCAGCGCGGTGCCCAGGCCGCCGAGGACGGCGAACAGCGGCAGCCGCCCGATGTGCCCGGGCCCGCGGTAGGGCCGCGGCGCGTCGGGCATCGTGTAGCGCAGGCGGATCACCGCGACGTGCGCGACCGTGAACGACAGCATCGCGCCGAACGCGTAGACGTTGCCCAGGAACGTCGCCTGGCCGGGCACGACCGCCAGGCAGGCGGCGCCGGCGAACAGCAGGATCCCGACCCACGGCGTGCCGTAGCGCGGGTGCAGGCGCCGCAGCCGGTCGGGCACCTGGCGGTGGATGCCCATCGAGTACACGAGCCGCGACACGCCGATGATCCCGGCGTTGGCGGCGATGAACAGGATCGTCGCGGCGAGCAGCCCGACGTAGATCTCGCCGGCGTGCTGGAGCGGCCCGAGGTCGAGCTGCTTGACGACGCCGAGCACCGGGTCGCCGGCGAAGCCGCCGTCCTGCTGCCCCACGCCCAGCAGCGTCCGGTAGGTGCCGTCGGCGGTCTGCTCGACCGGCAGCGCGCTCAGCGCGACGATCGGCAGCGCGGCGTAGATGACGAACACGGCGATCACGACGCGCTTGATCGCGGCCGGGATCGTGCGGCGCTCGTCGCGCGCCTCCTCGGCCATGTTCGAGATCGTCTCGATCCCGGTGTAGGCGATCATGCCGAC
>DATMSA010000083.1:0-32035 GCA_035565675.1 Capillimicrobium sp.
GAAGGGGACCACCTCGCCAGTTCACCGAAGGGACCGGTTCGGGCGCTCGCCGCGCCGACCCCGGCCCGCTCGGTCGTCACGCCACTCGCCGAACTGAGGGGGAACCCACGCATGCCCGTCGCCGCACCCGTATCGGAGCAATGGCTCCTTGACCGCTACCGCCGCTGCGGCGACCACGCCGCGCGCGAGGAGCTGATGCGCCGGATGGCGCCGCTGGTGCGCCGCGTCGCCACCGCCTACAACGCCCGCGGCCACGAGGACGACCTGCACCAGGTCGCCTGGCTCGGGCTGACCAAGGCCGTCGACCGCTACGACCCGAGCTTCGGCGTCCCGCTGCGCACGTACGCGATCCCGACGATGTACGGCGAGGTCCGCCGCTACCTGCGAGACCACTCGTGGGCGATGCGCGTGCCGCGTCCGCTGCAGGAGCGCGTCCTCACCGTCACCAAGACCGTCGACCGCCTCGTGGCGCGCGACGGGCGCTCCCCCACCCCCCAGGCGATCGCCGACGAGCTCGGCCTCGACCTCGAGGAGGTGCTGGAGGCGCTGCAGGCCGGCTCGGCCTACGCCGCCACGTCGCTGGAGGCGCCCGCCGGCCGCCTCGACGACGGCGACCGCACCGTCGCCGACACGATCGGCTACGACGACGAGCGCCTGGACCTGGCCGAGGAGGTCGCCGACCTGCGCGAGCTGCGCGACGTGCTCGACGACCGCGACCGCAAGGTCCTGTACCTGCGCTTCGTCGAGGACATGACCCAGACCGAGATCGCCGAGCGGATCGGCTGCTCGCAGATGCAGGTGTCGCGGATCCTGCGCAAGGCGCTCGGGCGCCTCAGCGAGAGGGCCAACGCGATGCCTCAGGAGCTGGCGATGGCCTGATCGCCGCGACGCGGCGGCACCGCCGCGTCGCGCGCGACGAGGAACTCCGTCACGTGGCGCTCGAGCTCGCGGTCGACGACCCAACCGCCGTCGCGCCGACGGATCAGGCCCGCCTCCGACAGGCGGCCCAGCGCGCTCGTCACCGACGGGCGCCGCGCCGCGATCAGCGCCGCCAGCGTCTCGTGCGTGAGGCGCAGCGGCACGAGGATCCCCTCGGGCGTCACCCGGCCCCAGCGCTCGGCCAGGCGCCAGAACAGCAGCAGCAGCCGGCCCTCGATGCGCGGCACCTGCCCGAGCGCGAGTTGCAGCGACAGCGCGCGGCTGCGGCGCACCGCGCGGCGCGTGATCTCCTCCAGCACGCTCGGCCAGTGCGACGCGGCCGCCACGAACCGGCGGTCCAGCAACGCCAGGCGGGTCGGCGTGTGCACCGACCACTGCACGGTGAAGCGCACGTGCGCCGGGATGTCCTCGGCGTCCCACGGGCGCAGCACGTCGCCGGCGCCGAGCAGCTCGCCGGTCGTGCGCCCCTCGAGCGTCACGGCCCGGGTCAGCAGGCCGCCGAGCACGAGCATCCCGATCGCCCGCGGCGCCCCGTCGCCCTCCTCGGGCATCCACGGGCCCACCGCGAGGTCGGTCGTCGGCGCGATCAGCCGCCGGCTGGCCGTCTCGCGGTCGGCGAGGGGCAGCCCCTCGGCCAGATCCGGATCAACCTCGATGACCGCGACGGCTCCCACACGCGTCACGCTTCCTTTCTCGCCTCTGGGTCTGCACTGCGCTCAGAGTTCTCCCCCGCGTGCGCGTGGGGAAACGGGGTACGTGTCCGGCATGCGTTCCGTGGAGGAGACCCCGACCCGCCCGCTCGACTACGCCGCGCTCAGCGCGACGTACGGATCGCTGCTGGGCACGCTGGTGCTCGCGGCGCGCACGCGCGGGCACGAGCCGGTCCGCGCCGGCGAGCTGCCGGTGCTCGGGCTGGCGACGTTCGCGCTGGCCAAGCTCGTCGCCAAGGAGAAGGTGGAGACGTGGGTGCGCGAGCCGTTCGTCGACGAGGGGTCGCGCCGGCCCAAGGGCCGCGGGCTGCGCTACGCCGTCGGCGAGCTGCTGACGTGCACGCGCTGTCTGGGCGCGTGGTCGTCGCTGGGGCTCGTGGCGCTGCGCGTGACGCGCCCGACCGAGGCGCGTCTCGTCACCGCGGTGCTGGCCACGTCGGCGCTGAACGACTGGCTGCAGTCCGGCTTCAGCGCCCTGTGCGCCATGTCGGACCGGCCGGCCGTTGAGGAACGCGAGCGGCGGGTAGGCGCAGACGACGTGACCTCCAACGTCAGGAGCCTTCGATGATCCTTCGCATCGACCGCCTGCAGACCGAGATGCCGCCGCCGTCGACGCCCGATCCCAAGGGCGCGGCCGCCGTCCAGGAGCTGATGGGCGGCAAGTACGGCGAGATGTCGACGCTGATGAACTACACGTTCCAGTCGTTCAACTTCCGCAACCGCCAGGGCGCGCGCCCCTTCTACGACCTGATCGCCAACATCGCCGCCGAGGAGTACGGGCACATCGAGCTCGTCGGCACGACGATCGCGACGATGCTCACCGGCGCCGAGCTGGACGACGCCAAGGAGGACGCCGGCAACTTCCAGCACTTCATCGCCGGCGGCAAGGGCGTCCTCCCGCAGGACTCGCAGGGCAAGCCCTGGAGCGGCGACTACGTCACCTCGACGGGCGACCTGATCGAGGACCTGGTGCACAACTTCTTCCTCGAGACCGGCGCCCGCAACAACAAGCTCAAGGTCCACCAGATGGTCGACCACCCGGCCGCTCGCGCGCTGACCGGCTACCTGCTCGTCCGCGGCGGCGTCCACCAGGTCGCCTACGCGCGCGCGGTCGAGAACCTCACGGGCGCGAACCTGATGAAGCTGTTCCCGTCGCCGCGGATCCCGACCGACAAGATCCCCGAGTGCCAGCCGCACATCCAGAAGGGCGAGCACCTGAAGCTCTACCGCTTCTCGCCCAAGGACTACCAGGAGATCGTCGCGGTCTTCAACGGGCCGCACCCGGAGACCGGAGAGGACCTGCAGGTCGTCGACCACGCGCCCGAGGGCTTCCCGCCCCACGACCTGCCCGAGCAGGAGGACGTGTTCGCGCCGAGCTACGCGCCCGAGGAGATCGCGGAGATCGCGATGAAGCTGCGCAAGGCGGCGGGCCTGCCCGACGAGCCGCTGGGCGAGGTCGCCTCGACCGGGCGCTTCGAGAAGATGAAGGAGAAGATGACGTCCTGACGCCGGCCCAGGGGGCCGGGTCAGGATCGCGGGTGTTCGCCCTGGGGGCGAAACCCGCGGTCACGACCTACGAGAGCGTGGCGACGTAGGCCGCCTGGTCCAGCAGCGCGGCCTGCTCGCCCTCGTCGCTGAGGCGCACCTTCACGAGCCAGCCCTCGCCGTAGGGATCGTCGTTGATCGCCTCCGGCGTGTCGGCCAGCGCCGTGTTGACCTCGACGATCTCGCCCGAGAGCGGCGCGATGACGTCCGAGACGGCCTTCACCGACTCGACCTCGGCGTACGGCTCGTCCTTGGTGACGGTCGTGCCCACCTCGGGCGGGTCGACGAACACGACCTCGCCGAGCGCGTCCTGCGCGTACCAGGTGATGCCGAACGTGGCAGTGTCACCCTCGATGCGGACCCAGTCGTGCTCGGGGTGGTACAGCAGGTCGGTCGGATACGAAGCCTCGGCCATGCGCGGGACGCTAGCAGTCGCCGCCGCGGCGGTGGCGCTCGCCCTCGCCCCGGCCGGCGCGGCGGCCCGCGACCGCCCGCCGGCGCGCGCCGCGGCGGGTCCCGCGCTCGTCACCGAGGCGTCGCTCGCGCGCGCCCGCGACTGGGCGGCGGGGCGCGCCGGCCACGTCGCGTTCGCGGTGCGCACGCGCGGGCGCCTGAGCGGGCTGCGCAGCGCCGACCGCTTCCCCTCGGCGAGCCTCGTGAAGGCGATGCTGCTCGTCGCCGTGGTGCGCCGGGCGCGCGACCGGCCGCTGCGCGCCGCCGAGCGCGCCGAGCTCGAGCCGATGGTGCGCCGCTCCGACAACGACGCCGCCCACCGCGTCCACGCGTGGGTCGGCGACGCCGGCCTGCTCGCGCTGGGCCGGGCGGCCGGGATGCGCCACCTCGACGTGTCGGGCCGGCTGTTCGACACGGGCGTGACGGCCGCCGACCAGGCGCGCTTCTTCTGGCGCCTGGAGCGGCTGGTGCCGCGCCGCCATCGCGCCTACGCGCTGCGGCTGCTGTCGACGATCGTGCCGCGGCAGTCGTGGGGCCTGCCGCGGGTCCTGCGCCCGCGCGGCTACGCGGTCGCGTTCAAGGGCGGCTGGCGGCGGGGGCTGGTGAGCCAGGTCGCGCTGGTGGAGCGCGACGGGCGACGGGTGGCGGTGGCGGTGCTGACGGCGGGGAGCCCCTCGATGGCCTACGCGGTGCAGACCATCGAGGGCGTCACCCGTCGCGTCATGAGTTCTGGACGGCCTTCGTCGGGTACGAATGGACCAGCAGATCGGTGAGCAGTTCGTCGAGATCCTGCTCCTTCGATGCCTTCAGGGCGCGAAGGTGCTCGGCGAGCTCCCTTGGCGTCATCGTCTTCATAGTTCCTTCATCGGACCAGACCGGGTCCGCCTGTCGCAACTCGGACGAATGTCCAAGCCGGGTTTGCGTTTCGCCCGACAGGGTAATCCTGCCGGTTCGGCGCCGGCGAGTTGGCGCGCCGGCGCTCAGCGCAGGAACGGCGGGATGTCGATGTCGTCGTCGCTGATCTCGAGCGAGCTGCGCTGACGGTCGTCGAGGCGCACGTCGCGATCGCGGCGACGGGTCCGCGTCTCCTCCCGCGCGGTGGACGGGCGCGCGCGCCCGTGGTCGAACCCGGTGGCGATCACGGTCACGCGGACCTCGTCGCTCATGCCCTGGTCGATGACCGCGCCGAAGATGATGTTCGCGCCCGGGTCGGAGGCCTGGTTGACGATCTCGGCGGCCTCGTTGACCTCGAAGAGGCCGAGGTCGGCGCCGCCGGTGATGTTCAGCAGGATGCCGGTGGCGCCCTCGACGGACTCCTCCAGCAGCGGCGACGAGATCGCCATCTTGGCCGCCTCGGCCGCACGGTTCTCGCCGGCGGCCGAGCCGATGCCCATCAGGGCCGACCCGGCGTCGTGCATGATCGTGCGCACGTCGGCGAAGTCGAGGTTGATCAGGCCGGGGATCGTGATGAGGTCGGTGATGCCCTGCACGCCCTGGCGCAGCACGTTGTCGGCCTCGCGGAACGCGTCGAGGATCGAGGTGCGCCGCTCGATGACGCTGAGCAGCTTCTCGTTGGGGATCACGATCAGCGTGTCGACGACCTCGCGCAGGCGGGCGATGCCCTCCTCGGCCTGACGCGTGCGCTGCGTGCCCTCGAACTCGAACGGCTTGGTGACGACGCCGACGGTGAGCGCGCCGATCTCGTTCTTGGCGATGTCGGCGATCACGGGCGCCGCGCCCGTGCCGGTGCCGCCGCCCTCGCCCGCCGTGACGAAGACCATGTCCGCGCCCTTGAGCGCCTCCTTGATCTCGTCGCGCGACTCCGCCGCGGCGCCGTGGCCGATGTCGGGGTTCGCGCCGGCGCCGAGACCCTTGGTGAGGTCGTGGCCGATGTTCAGCTTGATGTCGGCCTCGGTCATCTGCAGCGCCTGGGCATCCGTGTTGGCCGAGATGAACTCGACCCCGCGCAGGCCCGCGTCGACCATCCGGCTGACGGCGTTGGTGCCGCCGCCGCCGACGCCCACGACCTTGATGACGGCCAGATAGCTGCCGCTGCTCTCCATGAAAAGGGTGTCCGAGTCTCTAGGTAGCGTTGAGGGTTTTGGCGCCGTTTCCGGGGAATTCGCGCCAGCCACGGTATGCACGGGGTTTCGGAAAAGTCAACGCGAAGCCTAGCGCCGCAACGATCGTTGCAGATCGGCGAAGTCTCGATCGGGACGCGAGAGTCGCGTTCGAGGCGACCTCAACCTGTAGTCGAGGTTGATGGATCGGCCACCGGCGGATCGCCGGTCTCCGCGAAGCCGCCGGCCGCCGGGCGCTCCGGCAGCCGCACGTCGATGTAGGTGGCCCCCTCCGAGCTCTCGTCGCTGAGCACGCGCGCGGCCGCCACCCACTTGGCGCGCGGGCGCTGATCGTCGCCGAACAGGACCCGCGGGCCGTTGCGCATCGCGGCGACGAAGCCCTCGTCGCCGTGCTCGACGCGGGTCACGTGGCGGCGCAGCGCGCCCGGCGCGGCGGCGGCCAGCGCCAGCACGCGCATCGTCGTGCGGTCGCTCACCCGCCCACCGCCGGGGAGCGCCGACACGGCGACCGCCGGCAGCCCGTCGGCCGAGATGCGCCCGCGCAGCAGGGTGCCGTCGGCGGCGACCGGGACCCGCTGCCCGTTGATCGCGAGCGCGGCGACCGGGGTGCGCTCGACGACGTCGATGCGCAGCTCGTGCAGCGGCTTGGCCTCCACGCGCAGGTCCTTGACCTGCGGGTACACCGCCACCGCCCGGCGCAGGCGCTCCTCGTCGACGTGCAGCGTCGTCATCTCGCGCGCGGTCTGGTCGAGCGCGTCGCGCACCGCCCTGGACCCGGGGCCGGCGACGCCGGTGATCGTCACCTGCTCGACGCGCACGAGGCCGGAGTCGCGCAGCCAGAACCAGCCGCCGGTGGCGGCCAGGGCGAGGACGAGCGCGACGGCGACCCAGACACGGGCCCGAGCGCGCAGCAGTCGACGGGTGGCGACGGCCATGGCAGGACCCTGTTCGACGCGGGCGGCCGGGGGCCCTTCAGGCGACCAGCGCGTGTCCGAGCCGTTGCACGTCGCCGGCCCCCATCACGAGCAGGACGTCGCCGGCGCGCAGGTCGGGCGCGACGGTGTCGACGACGTCGGCGAACGCCGGCGTCGAGATCACGTGCGCGGGCGCGCGGTCGGCGATCGTCGCGCCGCTCACCCCGGGGAAGTCCTCCGCGCGCTCGCGGGCCGGGTACACGTCCAGCACCGCCGCCCGGTCCGCGGCCGCGAGCGCGTCGGCGAACTCCTGCGCCAGCTCGCGCGTGCGCGAGTACAGGTGCGGCTGGAAGACGGCGACGACGCGGCCCGGCTCCCCGAGCGTGCGCGCCGCGGCGATCGTCGCCGCCACCTCGGTCGGGTGGTGGGCGTAGTCGTCGACGACGAGCGCGCCCGAGGCCGTGCGCCCCAGTCGCTCGAAGCGCCGCCCGGCGCCCGCGAACGTGGCGATCGCGGCGACCGCCTCCGCCTCGCCGGCGCCCGCGAGGCGCGCGGCCTCGAGCGCCGCCGCCGCGTTGCGCGCGTTGTGCAGGCCCGGCACCGCGAGGCGGACGGCGTGCCCGCGCCACGTGAACGTGGAGCCGCCGTCGGCCAGCGCCACGTCGGCCGGCTCCTCCCACGCCACCACCCGGCCGGCCCGCGCCTCGAACCGCGCGAACGCCGCGCGCAGCTCCTCCAGCGACCCCCACCGCGCGTGGTGGTCGAGCTCGACGTTCGTCACCACGGCGAGGTCGACGTCGAGGTCCAGGAACGAGCCGTCGGACTCGTCGGCCTCGACGACCAGCCACTCGCCCGTCCCCCACGCCCCGTTGGCGCCGGTCGTGCGCAGCACGCCGCCGATCAGGTAGCCGGGGTCCATCCCGCACCCGAGCAGGACGTGGGCGATCATCGACGAGGTGGTCGTCTTGCCGTGGGCGCCGGCGACCGCGATCGTGCGCCGCAGCGCGGTGAGCTGCGCGAGCAGCTCCGCGCGCGAGCGGACCGGCAGCCCGCGCTCGCGCGCGGCGACGAGCTCGGGGTTGGCGGCGGGCACCGCGCTGGAGGCGACGACCTCGACCCGGGGGCCGGCGGGCAGGTTCGCGGGGTCGTGGCCGATCGCGACCGGGATGCCGGCGGCGCGGACCTCGCGGGCGTACGGCGAGTCGGCCTGGTCGGACCCGGTCACCTCGGCGCCGAGCGCCAGGGCGGCCAGCGCGTAGGCGCTCATCCCGGCGCCGCCGATGCCGAGGACGTGCAGCCGGCGCCCGCTCCAGGGTCGATCGCTCACGGCGGGCATCGTACGGTCGCCCGCGCGCTCACCGGCCGCGCGCCGCCGCGAGCACCTCGGCGGCGATGCGGGCGGCGGCGTCGGGACGGGCGATCGCCGCCGACGCCCGCGCCATCGCGGCCAGGCGCCCGGGGTCGCCCAGCAGCGCGTCGACCTCGGCGCGCAGGCGGGCCGCGTCCAGCTCCGCGTCGGGCACCACGACGGCGGCGCCCGCGTCCGCCATCCAGCGCGCGTTGCCGGTCTGGTGGTCGGCGGCGGCGTGCGGATAGGGCACGAGCAGGGCCGGGCGGCCGTGGGCGGCGACCTCGAAGATCGAGCCGCCGGCGCGGGCGACGACGAGGTCGGCGGCGGCGAGCGCGTCGCCGAACGGCTGGATGTAGGGCTCGAGCACGTAGCGCTCGGAGCGCACGCGCGGGCGCAGCTCGTCGTGGTCGCGCACCCCGCTGGCGTGCAGGACCCAGTACGGCGCGTCGGCGAACGCCTCGACCGCCGCCTCGTTGATGCGCCTGGCGCCCAGCGAGCCGCCGAAGACCAGGACCACCTGGGCGTCCGCCGGCAGCCCGAAGCGCGCCCGCGCCGCCGCGCGGTCCTCGACCGGCGCCGGCACCGGCCGGCCGGTCACGAGGTAGCGCGGCTCGTCGCGCCCGGCGATCGGGAAGGCCAGGCAGACGCGGCGGGCGAACCGCGCGAGCAGCCGGTTGGAGAGCCCCAGGTGGGAGTCGGCCTCGGTCAGCACGAGCGGCACGCGCCGCAGCGCCGCGGCGGCGCCGACCGGGCCCGCGACGTAGCCGCCGCCGCCCATGACCGCGGCCGGCCGCTCGCGCCCCACGATCCGCCACGCGCGTACGAGCGCCCCGACCGCCTGCAGGGCCGAGCGGGCCGCGCGCAGCGGGTTCGTGCGCGACAGGCCGCTGACGCGGATGCGCTCCAGCGGGATGCCCGCGGCCGGGACCAGCTCGGCCTCGGCGCGGTCGCCGCCGACCCAGGTGACCGCGGCGCCCTCAGCCCGCAGCTCGCCGGCGACCGCCAGCGCCGGCACCACGTGTCCCGCGGTGCCACCCGCCGCGATGAGCACCCGCGGCGGGTCGGTTCGCTCGTCTGCCATGCCCTGATCCTGACCGAACGGCGCGCAGGTGCGTCGTGCGGCCCGAGGCGACGTTGAGCAGCAGCCCCATCCCCGCGAGCAGGACCAGCAGCGACGAGGAGCCCGAGGAGATGAACGGCAGCGGCACGCCGGTCAGCGGCGCCATGCCGAGCACCGTGAACAGGTTCAGCAGCGCCTGGCAGAGGATCATCGACGTGATCGAGGTCGCCAGCAGCTTCGCGTACGCGGTCTGGGCGGCCTTCGCTGCGCGCAGCCCGGCGTAGGCGATCAGCCCGTAGAGGAACAGCAGCGCCCAGATGCCGACGACGCCGAGCTCCTCGCCGATGACGGCCAGGATGAAGTCGGTGTGCGCCTCGGGCAGGAAGAAGATCTTCTGGACCGACTCGCCCAGCCCGCGGCCGAGCAGGCCGCCGGAGCCGATCGCGATCTGGCCCTGGACGGACTGGAAGCCGATGGACTCGGCGTGCGCCCACGGGTCGATGAACGACACGAGGCGGTCGCGCCGGTACGGCTCCGACAGCGCGAACACGGCGACGACGAGGACGGCGACGCCGGCGCAGCGCAGCAGCAGGCGCACCGGCATCCCGGCGGCGATGAGGATCGCCATCATCGTGAAGCCGATGACGAGCGCGGTGCCGAGGTCGGGCTGGCTGGCGATCAGCAGCAGCGCCGCCGCCACGACGTAGCCGAGCGGGCTGATCAGGCTCTTGAGCGTCAGCACGAGCTTGGGCTTGTCGGTCAGGAGCCGCACCGCGTACAGGACGAGCGCGAGCTTCATCAGCTCGCTGGGCTGGAACTGCAGCGGGCCGAAGCCGACCCAGCGCGTCGCCCCGTTGACCTCGACGCCGACGCCCGGCAGCTTCACCGCGACGAGCAGGACGAACGACAGGCCCAGCAGCGCCGGCGTGAAGTCGCGCACGGCGCGCAGGTCCATGCGCGCCACGACCTGCATGGCGACGAACCCCAGTACCGCGTACATGAGGTACTTGACGAGGTAGGCGCTGCCGTCGCCCTGGCCCTCCAGCAGGGTGCGGGCCGACGAGGCGCTGTAGACCATCACGGCGCCGGCGGCCAACAGGCAGAGGGTGGCCGTGAGCAGGATCCGGTGCTCCAGAGGCTGCTCGCGGGCGGCGGCGCGAGGGCTGTCCATCAGGCACGGGTTCGCCGCGCCCGGGCCGATTCCTACGTCAGGAGATGCCCTGCTGGTAGATCGTGAAGCCGATCGCCGCGCACACGGCGGCCACGATCCAGAAGCGCAGGATGATCTTCGTCTCCGACCAGGCCATCATCTCGAAGTGATGGTGGATCGGGGCCATCAGAAAGACCCGCTTGCGGAAGGTCTGGAACGAGAAGACCTGGATCAGCACCGACAGCGCCTCGATCACGAAGATCCCGCCCAGCAGGATCAGCAGCACCTCGGTCTTGGTCATGATCGCCAGGCCCGCGATCGCGCCGCCCAGGCCCAGTGAGCCCGTGTCGCCCATGAAGATCGTGGCCGGGAACGCGTTGAACCACAGGAAGCCGACGCACGCGCCGACCAGGCAGCCCGACAGCAGCGCGAGGTCGTGCTGGCCGGCGGTGATCGACGTGATCCCGATGTAGGCGAGCACGACGATCGCCGCGCACCCGGCGGCCAGGCCGTCGAGGCCGTCGGTCAGGTTGACGCCGCTGGTCGTCCCGGCGACGACCAGGTAGATCAGCGGCAGGTAGAAGATCCCCAGCTCGATCTGGGCGTCGACGAAGCGCAGCCGCAGCGTCGACGGCAGGCCCGCCTTCTGGGTCGCGATCCACCACAGCAGGATCGAGATCGCGATCGTGAACCCGAGCTTCGTGCGGGCGCGCAGCCCCAGCGACCGGCGCTTGATGATCTTCGTGTAGTCGTCGGCGAAGCCCAGCAGCGCGCACAGGATCGCCACGACGAACACGCCGACCGAGCGCCAGTCGTAGTCGGACAGGATCAGGAACGGCGCCGACACCGCGGCGAAGATCACGATCCCGCCCATCGTCGGCGTGCCCGCCTTGGAGTGGTGGCCCTCGGGCCCCTCCTCGCGGATGTGCTGCCCGAACTCGCGCACGCGCACGAACGCGATGAACCGCGGCGACAGGAACACGCACAGCAGCAGCGCCGCCGTGCCGGCGATCAGAACCTCGCCCATCAGAGGGCCTCTGCCACGGCTTCGAGGCCGACGCCGCGCGAGGCCTTCACCAGGATGGTGTCCCCCTCGCGGGCGATCTCGTCGACGAGCGCGGCGGCGGCCGCGGCGTCGGGCACGGCGTGGTCGCCGCCCATCTCGGCGGCGAGCGGCCCGACCGTGACGATCACGTCGGCGCGCTCGCGCGCGTACGCCCCGATCTCGCGGTGGTAGCGGACCTCGTCGGGGCCGAGCTCGAGCATGTCGCCGAGCACCGCGACGCGGCGGCCCGGCGCACGCGAGAGCTCGTCGAGGGCGGCGCGCATCGACATCGGGCTGGCGTTGTAGCAGTCGTTGACGACGATCGCCCCGCGCTCGAGCTCGATCCGCTGGCCGCGCCGGGCCGACAGCTCGACCTCGATCGGGCCCGACGGGCGCACGCCGATCGCGCGGGCGGCGGCCAGCGCGGCGAGCGCGTTGCGGCGCATGTGGGCGCTGTCGAACGGGATCTCGACGTCGCCGAGGTCGGCGACGTCGCCGCCGGGGCCGAACGTGACCCAGGCGACGTCGTCGCGGCGGTGGCGGTCCAGCAGCGGCTCGCCGGCGGGGACGATCGCGGTCGCGCCGGGCGCCAGGCCCGCGATCAGCTCGGCCTTGGCGGCGGCGACGGCCTCGACGCTGCCCAGCAGCTCCAGGTGCACGGGGCCGACGTTGACGATCACGCCCACGTCGGGCTCGGCGATCCGGGCCAGCTCGGCGATCTGGCCGCGGCCGCGCATCGCCATCTCCAGCACGAGCGCCTCGGTGTCGCCGGGCGCCGACAGGATCGTCAGCGGCAGGCCGATCTCGGTGTTGAGGTTCTGAGGGGTGGCGACCGTGCGCCGGTGCGGGCGCAGCATGCCGGCCAGCAGGTCCTTGGTGGAGGTCTTGCCGGCCGAGCCGGTGATGCCGACGACCTTGGCGCCCAGCGCGCGCCGCCAGGCCGTGGCCAGGCGCTGCAGCGCGGCCAGCGGGTCGTCGGCGGCCAGCACCGCGGCGCCGGCGGGCGCCTCGGCGGCGGCCGCCTCGGCGTGCGCCGGCGCGGTCAGCGTCCCCCACGCCCCGGCCGCGAGCGCGGCGGCGGCGAAGCGCCCGCCGTCGTGGCGCTCGCCGGGCAGCCCGACGAACAGGTCGCCGCCGGCCGCCTCCCGGGAGTCGATGACGGCGCGGCGGGGCCCGTGGTCGCCGCCCGCCGTGAGCAGCCGCGCGCCGGCCGCGGCGGCGACCTGCTCAGGCGACCAGGCGTGCACGCAGCGCCTCCCTCGCCACCGTCACGTCGTCGAAGGGGATCTTGCGCCCGCCGGCCAGCTCCTGGCCCTGCTCGTGGCCCTTGCCGGCGACGACCACGACGTCGCCGTCGCGCGCGAGGTCCACGGCGAGGGCGATCGCGCGGGCGCGGTCGGGCTCGGTGCGCACGGCGGCGCGGTCCTCGATGCCGGCGAGGATCTCGGCGATGATCGCGTCGGGGTCCTCGGAGCGCGGGTTGTCGGAGGTGACGATCACGTCGTCGGCCAGCGCCGCGGCGGCGCGGCCCATCAGCGGGCGCTTGGTGCGGTCGCGGTCCCCGCCGGCGCCGAACGCGACGATCACGCGACCGGTCGTCAGCTCGCGCGCGGCCCGCAGCACGTTCTCCAGCGAGTCGGGCGTGTGGGCGTAGTCGACGAGCACGGCGAAGCCCTGCCCCTCGTCGACGGGCTCGAAGCGCCCCGGCACGCGGCCGGCCTTGGGCAGCGCGGCGCGGATCGCCTCGTCGTCGAGCCCCAGCGCGCGGGCGGCGGCGACCGCGCCGAGCACGTTGGCGACGTTGAAGCGCCCGGGCAGCGGGGTGTGCAGCTCGGCGCCGTCGAGGCGGAACGTGCTGCCGGTGAGCGTCGAGCGCACGTCGGTGGCGCGAACGTCGGCGGCGTGGTCGATGCCGGTCGTGACCGCGTCGGGGAAGTCGCCGGCCAGGCGCCGGCCGTACGGGTCGTCGACGTTGACGACGAGCGTGCCGCCCGCCTGCGCGGCGCGCTCGAACAGGCGCCGTTTGGCCAGGAAGTAGTCCTCCATCGTCGGGTGGAAGTCGAGGTGGTCCTGGGTGAGGTTCGTGAACACGGCGACGTCCCAGTGGATCGCGTCGGCGCGGTGCAGCTCCAGCGCGTGCGAGGACACCTCCATCGCGCACGCCCGGTCGCCGGCCTCGACCATCGCCGCGAACGCGCGCTGCAGCTCGATCGCCTCGGGCGTCGTGCGCTGCAGCGTCGCCTCGCGCCCGCCGATGACCGACTTCACGGTGCCCAGCAGGGCCGTGGGGATGCCGCCGGCCTCCAGCAGCTCGCGGATGAGGAAGCAGCTCGTGGTCTTGCCGTTGGTGCCGGTGACGCCGACGACCTGCAGGCGAGCGGTCGGGTCGCCGCAGAAGCGGGCAGCGACCGGCGCCATCGCGGCGCGGGCGGACGGCACGCGCACCTGCGGCACGTCGACGTCGAGCTCGCGCTCGACGACGAGCGCGGCGGCGCCGCGCGCGACCGCGTCGGCGGCGTAGTCGTGCCCGTCACGCGTGAAGCCGGGCACGCAGAAGAACAGGGTCCCCGGCTCCACGACCCGGTTGTCGAAGGCCAGCCCGCCGATCTCGACGTCCGCGGCCGGGGGCGTGAGCGGAACGTCGACGAGCTCTCCCAGGCGCACGCGTCGATCCTAGAAGGGGCTCACTTGGGGGCGATCCGCAGGTAGGGCAGCGCGAACGCCATGATCTGGCCGAACGCCGGGGCCGCGACCTGGCCGCCGTAGTAGGCGCCCTGGGGCTCGTCGACCATGATCGCGCACAGCAGCTTGGGGTCGTCGACCGGCGCGAAGCCGACGAACGAGGCGATGTAGCGCGACTTGGAGTACTCGCCGGTCTCGGGGTCGACCTTGTTGGCGGTGCCGGTCTTGCCGGCCAGCTCGTAGCCGGGCACCGACACCTCCGAGGCGGTGCCGTCGGGGCTGAGGACGCCCTGGAGCATGTCGCGGATCTGCGCGGCGGTGCGCGGCGAGATCACGCGCTTGCCGCGGTCGGGGCCGACCTCCCGGCCGCCGGCCTCCTTGATCACGTGCGGGGTGCGCAGGACGCCGCCGTTGGCGATCGCGGCGTAGGCGGCCGCCATCTGCATCGGGGTCACCGCGAGGCCCTGGCCGATCGGCAGGTTGCCCATCGAGGAGCCCGAGTACTCGTCGGGGGTCGGGACGATGCCGCGCTCCTCGCCGGGCAGGTCGACGCCGGTCGGCTCGCCGAACCCGAACTGGCGGACCCAGTGGTCGAAGCGCCGCTTGCCCAGGCGCAGGCCGATCGTGATCGCGCCGACGTTGCTGGACTGGGCGAGGATCTGCCCGGTCGTCATCGTCGCCCACCCGCGCTCGTGCGACTCGCCGATGACGCGGTCGGCGACCTGGATCGTCGGGGCGAGGTTGAAGCTCGTGTTCGGCGTGACCTTGCCGTCCTCCAGCGCACCGGCGACCGTGAACGCCTTGAACGTCGAGCCGGGCTCCAGCGTCGTGCCGGTGGCGAGGTTCTGGCGCGCGTACTCGGGCGCGCCGGCGGGGTCGTTGGCGTCGACGCGCGGCCAGTTCGCCAGCGCCAGGATCTCGCCGGTGTCGGGGTCCATGACGATCGCCGACGCGCCCTTGGGCTTGTAGACCTGCCCGACGCCGCCCAGGACCGCCTCGGCCTTGGACTGGATCGCGGCGTCGATCGTCAGGCGCAGCGTCTTGCCGGGCTTGGCGGGCACCTCGTCGTCGACGGCGATCGGCTGGCCGATCGCGTCCTTGGTCAGGCGCCGGCGGCCGTCCTGGCCGCGCAGGAGGTCGTCGGCGGCGTACTCGAGGCCGGACAGCCCCTGGCCGTCGATCCCGACGCTGCCCAGCACCTGCGAGGCCAGCCAGCTTCGCGGATACGTGCGCCGGCTGGCGGAGATGAGGTCGATGCCCTCGATCTTCAGCTCGGCGACCTGGTCGGCCAGGTCGGCGGGCACGCTGCGGGCGACGTAGACGAAGCCGGTGTCGCGGCGGGTGAGGTTGCGCAGCACGTCGTCCTCGTCGACGCCGAGGATCTTCGAGAGCTTGCTCGCGGTCCCGGCGGGATCCTCGATCAGGTACGGCGTGGCGGCGATGTCGTTGGCGGGCTCGGAGACGGCCAGGCGCACGCCCTGGCGGTCGATGATCGAGCCGCGGCGGGCCGGCACCTCGACCGTCGAGACCTGCTGGGTGACCGCGGCGTGCTTGAGGCCGCTGGCCTTGACCGTGCCCAGGAAGCCCGAGCGCAGGCCGGCGAGCGCGAGCAGCGCGAAGAACGCGGCGAACAGGAGGCCGATCCGGCGGTCGGTCAGGCCCATCGGGCTACCCCCCGACGGCGGCGCCGCCGACGGCGGCTCCGCCGGTGGGCGCGTCCGCGGTCGCGCCGGCGTCGGCCGGCGGCGCGGTGGCGGCGCTGTCGGCGGGGGCCGGGCCCGCGGTGGCGGCGCCGGTCGCGCCGGCCGCCTGCTGCTGGGCGCGCTGCTCGGGCGTCAGCGGCACCGACGAGGTCGTCTGCGGCTCGGTCGCCGTCGCGGCCGGGTCGGTCGTCGTCGTCGCGGCGGTCGGATCCTGGGGCGCGAGCTCGCCGTCGGTGGTCGGCACGGTCGGCAGCGTGGCCGTCGACGCCTCGGCCTGCGAGGGCACGAGCGCGGCGGTGCTGCCGCCGACGCGCTTGCCGTTCTTGCCGAGGAAGCTGACGTCGCTGGACGGCGGCAGGACCATGCCGGCGCGGGTCGCGAGCTGCTGGATGCGGTCGTTGGAGGCCAGCTTGGAGATCTCGGCGTTGAGGTCGGCGTTCTCGCGCTCGAGCACGGCCGCGCGCTCGACGGCGGCGCCGATCCCGGCGTTCAGCTTCAGCAGCGAGACCTGCAGGAAGACGAGGCCCATGAGGCCGACGGCGACGAGCACGATCCAGCCGCGACCGCGCAGCAGGCGGTCCAGCCAGCGGCTCTCGACGACCTGGCCGAGGCGGCCGACCAGCGGCAGCGGGACGGTGGCGGCGCCGCCCGCGGCGGCGGCGCGCCGCGGGGCCGGGCGCGGCGCGGCGACGGCGGCTGCGCGCGCGGCGCGGGCGCCCCCGGCGGCGCGCGACGGGCCGGAGACCCGGCGCGCGGGGCGCGATCCGCCGGGGCCGCGGCGCAGCGAGCGGGCGTGGCCGGTCGCGGCGGCGGTCGACGGGGGCGGGGTCATGCGCGCTCCTCGGGACGCAGCTTGCGGGCGGCGCGCAGGCGCGCGGACGCCGCGCGCGGGTTGTCGGCCAGCTCCTCGGGCGACGGGGAGATCGAGCGGCGCGACAGGAGCGCCGCCTCCGCCGTGCGCCCGCACGCGCAGACGGGCAGATCCGGCGGGCAGATGCAGCCGCGTGCGCGCTCGGCGAGGAAGCGCTTCACGCGCCGGTCTTCGAGCGAGTGGAAGGAGATCCCTGCAAATCGGCCGTCTTCGCGCAGCAGCTCCCAGGCGGCGGGCAGCGCGCGATCGAGCTGCTCGAGCTCGCCGTTGACGGCGATCCGGATGGCCTGGAACGTGCGCTTGGCGGGGTGGCCGCCGGCGAAGCGGGCCGGCGCCGGGACCGCCTCCTTGACGACCTCGACCAGCTCGTTGGTGGTCTCCAGCGGGTGCTTGGCGCGCTCGCGCACGATCGCGCGGGCGATCTGGCGGGCGTAGCGCTCCTCGCCCAGCTCGCGCAGCACGCGCGCCAGCCGGCGCTCGTCCCACGTGTTGACGATCGTGCGCGCGTCGAGCTCCTGGCCGGGGTCCATGCGCATGTCCAGCGGCGCGTCGTAGGCGTAGGAGAAGCCGCGCTCCCAGGTGTCGATCTGCATCGAGCTGACGCCGAGGTCGAGCAGCACGCAGTCGGCGCGCACGCCCTCGGCGACCAGCTCCTCCAGGGCGGTGGCGAAGTCGGCGCGCACGAAGCGCGTCGCGCAGTCCACCTCGGCGGCCATCCGCTCGAAGCGCTCCTCGGCGGCGGGGTCTCGGTCGATCGCGATGAGGGTGCCCGTGGGCCCGAGCCGCTCGGCGATGCGGCGGGCGTGACCGCCGGCGCCGAACGTGGCGTCGACGGCGGTCTCCCCCGGCTGCGGGTCGAGGAGCGCGATCGCCTCGTCGGCCAGGACGGGGATGTGGGGCGGGGACATGAGCTCAGCCAGCATCGCCAAGGCGCGAGGTGATGTCGGCCACGGTGTCCGTGAGCCGGGCGTTGTAGTCCTGCCACGCGGCGCGGTCCCAGACCTCCAGGCAGCGGCCGGCGCCGGTGACGACGACCTCCTTGCCGAGGCCGGCGTGGTCGAGGAGGAAGGGCGGGATGCCGATGCGCCCGGCGGCATCGAGCTCGGTGTCGTGGGAGTTGGCCGAGAAGAAGCGCTCGAGCTGCTCCGCCTCGGGCGAGAGGGGATGGAAGCGCTCGAGCGCCGCCCGCACGTACGCGTCGTACTCATCGGGCCGCCACACCGCCACGCAGCCGGCCACGCGCTTGGCCAGCACGACCCCGTCGCTCAGCGCGGAGCGGAAGCGCGCCGGCACGGTCAACCGGTTCTTCGCGTCCAGCGAGTAGTCGAACGTGCCGCGGAAGGCCAAGGGTCTGGGCGCTCATCACAGAAGGAAGGGATTCCGGGCCGGGGTGGAGGAGTGGGAGGAGCTCCTCCACCCCGGTCCGCTGGCGGCGTTGTACCCCACAATCCTCCACAACGCAACTCATCTTGCCCACTTTCCCCCACCGAGGTTCCCACGGAGACCCCTCGGGCGGACGAAAGGCCGATGGATGCAGGGCTTTGCGCGGTGGGTGGCGGTGGGACGCCGATCCGGTCCCAGGCGCAAGCGGCGCTGCACCGGCGCGCGCTGCACGGCGGCTTGCACGAAGACCGGCGTTCCGTCCGACCGGTGCGCTCTAGGATTCGGATCTCGCCCGGCGGGGGGTCGCGTTCGCGCCCGTGCCGGCGACCCCGCTCGACTCAGGAGGCCAGAACCCGTCATGTCCACCCTCACCCGCGTCCGTCGCCGACGCCCCCTGATCGCGCTCGCGTGCGCGGGCGCGCTCGCGCTGGGCGCCGCGGCGTGCGGCGACAGCGGCTCCGGCAGCGACGCCGAGCCCGCGTCCGCCGTCCCGGCGACCGCGCCGTTCTACGCCGAGATCGCCGTCAACGACGGCGGCGACGCCCAGAGCGGCGCCGAGGACGCGCTGCGCAAGATCCTCGGGACCGACGACGTCGGCGCCGAGATCGAGCGGATCATCAAGAGCAGCGACGACCCGCCGAGCGACGAGGAGTGGGAGGACGTCAAGCAGGTCAAGCGCATCGGCCTCTTCTTCACGAGCCTCGAGGGCAACCAGCCGCAGGGCGCCGCCCTGTTGGCGATGGACGACATCGGCGACGTCGACCTCGAGACCGACGGCAAGGAGCAGCGCTCCTACAAGGACGTCGACTACTGGGTCGACGGCGACGGCGACGTCACCGCCAAGGTCGAGGACTTCGTCGTGTCGGGCAGCGAGGGCGGCCTGAAGGTCGTCATCGACACCGTCAAGGGCGACGACGTCGAGACGATGGACGACAACGACGCCTACGAGGACGGCCTCGAGGAGCTCGGCGGCGGCGACGCGCTCGCGACCGCCTACGTCAACGCGGAGGGCCTCCTCAACGCGGTCGGCCGCTCCGGCGGCGTGCCCGCCGAGGTGCTCGGCCAGCTCCGCCAGCAGCTCGCCCAGGGCGCCGGCACGACCAGCGTCATGACGCTGAGCGCCAACGGCGACCGCATCAAGGTCGACGTGCTCGGCCAGGGCGTCACCCAGCCGGCCGGCGAGGCCGGCGGCGACGCGACCGCGGCGCTGGAGGGCCTCCCCGGCGGCTCCTGGTTCGGCATCGGCCTCGCGGGCGTCGGCGAGAGCCTGCGCACCGCGCTCCAGCAGGCGCTGCAGCTCTCGGCCGTCGGCGGCGAGGACGTCTCGGGCCAGCTCCAGGCGATGGAGCAGGCGCTGGGGATCGACCTCGAGAACGACCTGCTGAGCTGGATGGGCGACGCGGCCGTGTTCGTGCAGGGCGCGACGGTCGCCAACGTCGGCGGCGCGCTCGTCGTCCAGTCGAGCGACCCGGCCAAGTCCCAGGAGGCCGTCGCCAAGCTGCGCCGGCTCGTGGGCGAGGTCGTCTCCGGCGCGCGCCCGCGCGACCTGAGCGGCGTGGCCGGCGCCGACGCCGGCTTCGAGGTGCAGTCGCCGAGCCTGCCGTTCCCGGTGATCGTGGCCAGCGGCGGCGACAAGTTCGTCGTCGGGCTGGGCGCGCCGGCGGTCGAGGCGGCGCTGTCGCCGCAGAGCACGCTGGCCGACAACGACGCCTACAAGGCGGCGGCCGGGCAGCTCGAGGGCGTCCAGCCCGGGCTGTTCGTCGACATCTCGGCGATCAGCGCGTTCGTCAAGGGCCTGGGCCTCGACAGCGACCCGTCCGGCGCCGAGGCGCTGAAGTACGTCGACCGCTTCGGCGCGGTCATCGCGGGCAGCGGGCGCGACGGGAACAACGCGCGCGCGCAGCTCGTCATCACGCTGAAGTAGCCCGTCCGCGCGACGTGTGGCACATGGCGTCCGCAGAGCGGCCGTCAGGTGCCACACATCCGCGCCTACGCCACCCCCGTCCCCCGCAGCACCGCCGCGGCGACGAGCAGCATCACCGCCGGGACGAGCAGCAGCGCGACCGCGAGCTGGATCTTCGGCGCGGCGCGGGCGGCGTGCTCGGCCATCGCGCGGGCGTGCTCGGCGCGCGCGTCGGCGGCCAGGGCGGCCAGGGCGGGACCGAGCGGCGCGCCGTGGCGCTCGCTGCGGCCGATCGCGGCGACGAGCGCGGCGATGGCCGGCAGCGGCGCGGCGGCGGTGAGGCGGGCGAGCGCCTGCGGGCGCGGGACGCCGAGCGCGGAGATCGCGGCGAAGGCGGCCAGCTCGCGGGCCAGCAGGCCGCCGTGGCGGGCGCCGACCTCGGCGGCGGCGCGGGTGACCGGCAGGCCGGCCTCGACGCAGACGCGCAGGAGGTCGAGGACGCCGGAGAGCTCGCGGGCCATCGCTCGCGTTCGCCTGCGGGCGCGGCGCCGCAGCCACAGGTCGGGCGCGAGGTAGCCGGCGGCGGCCGCGGTCGCCGCCAGGACGGGAGTGAGGCGCGGCGGGCTCGCGGTGAGGACGGGCAGGGCGGCGAGCAGCGCGGCGAGCGCGGCGCCGCCCTTGACCGCCATGAGGTCCCGGGCCTCCAGGCCGGCGGGCGTGCCGGCCGCGGCGAGGCGGGCGTCGAGGTCGGCGGGCGCGGGCAGCACGCCGAGGCGGCGGCCGAGAGCGGCGAGGAGCGCGAGGAGGCGGGCGCCGCGGCGCGGCGCCGGGTGCTCGCTCCGTGAGCGCAGCGGTCCGGCGGCGACGACGTCGCCGATCGCGATGGCGGCCAGCGGCCCGGCGGCGAGCGCGAGCAGGACGGCGCGGGTCACCGAGCCACCCGGCCGAGGCGGCGGATCGCGAGCAGCCCGGCGGCCTGGAGCACGGCGGCCACCACGAGCATCGCGGCGGTGAGCGGGGAGCCGAGCAGCCCGGCGACGCTGCCGGGGCGGGCGAGCTCGCCGAGGACGAGCGCGCCGAGCGGCATCGCCGCGACGAGCGTGCCGGTGAAGCGGGCCTGGGCGGTGGCGGCGCGGGCGTCGCGGGCCGAGCGGGCGGCGTCCTCGAGCGTGGCGGCGAGGTCGCGCAGGAGCCGGGCGAGGTCGCCGCCGGCCTCGCGCTGGAGCAGGATCGCGGCGACGAGCGTGTCGTACACGGGCGCGCGGGCCCGCGCGCGCAGGCGCTCGAGCGCGGCGTCGGTCGGCTCGCCCAGGGCGAGCGCGTGGGCGGTGGCGCGCAGCTCGCGCCCGGCGGGGGCGGGGATGCCGCCGCCGTGGGCGGCCGCGGCGATGGCGCCGCGGACGGAGTGGCCGCCGGCGAGCGCATCGCCGATGGCGCGGGCGACGAGCGGCGCCTGGTCGGTGAGGCGGGCGCGCCAGCGCGCGCGCCGGGCGCGGACGAGCGCGCCCGCGGCGAGCGGCCCGGCGGCGGCGAGCAGGAGCGCCGGGAGCGGGCCGGCGACGAGCCAGCCGGCGGCGAGGAGCGCGGCGGCGGCCAGGGCTGCCAGGCGCCGGCGCTCGGCCGCCGTCGGGGCCGCGCCGGCGCTGCCCGCGCGGCGCAGCGGCGCGAGGACTCGAGCGAGCGCGCGGGCGACGGCGCCGCTCGACACGACGACGATCAGCTCCCAGGCGGCGAGCACGCCGAGCGCGCCCGCCGCGCCGGCCAGCGCGACGGCGCGGCTCATGCGGCGCGCCCCAGACGGCCGGCGAGCCCGTCGCTCAGGGCGGCGCGCCACACCGGCCTGCCGTCGCGCAGCGCGTACAGCTCACGCGTCGCGGGACCGGACGCCACGCGGACGACCTCGCTCAGCGCGATGACCCTGCGGGAGCCGTCGCGCATCCGCGACTGGTGGACGACGAGGTCGATCGCGGCCGCGACCTGCTCGCGGACGGCCGCGTGCGGGAGGCCGACGTCGGCCATGAGCGCAAGCGTCTCGACGCGCCGCAGCGCCTCCTCGGCGGAGCCGGCGTGGACGGTCGACAGCGAGCCGTCGTGGCCGGAGCCCATCGCCTGGAGCATGTCGAGCGCCTCCGGCCCGCGGACCTCCCCCACGACGATCCGGTCGGGCCGCATGCGCAGGGCGTTGCGGACCAGGCGGCGGATCGTGACCTCGCCCCTCCCCTCCACGCCCGGCGGGCGCGCCTCGAGGCGCACGACGTGCGGCTGCTGGAGGCGCAGCTCGGCGGCGTCCTCGATCGTGACGATCCGCTCCGTCGCGCCGATGAACGACGAGAGCGCGTTCAGCGTCGTCGTCTTCCCGGAGCCGGTGCCGCCGCTGACGAGCACGTTCAGGCGCGCCTCGACGGCGCGGGCGAGCAGATCGCGCAGCGGCGCCGTCCACGTGCCGAGCTCCACCAGCTCGTCCGGCGTGAACCCGCGCCGGCGGAAGCGCCGGATCGTCAGCACCGGCCCGTCGAGCGCGAGCGGCGCGATGACCACGTTCACGCGCGAGCCGTCGGGCAGCCGCGCGTCGCACAGCGGCTCGGCCTCGTCCACCCGCCGGCCCAGCGGCGCCAGGATCCGCTCGATCGCGTGGCGCAGCTCCGCCGCGCCCGCGAACGCGACCCCGGTCGCCTCCAGCCGCCCGCGCCGCTCGACCCACACCTCCCCCGGCCCGTTGACCATGACCTCGTCGACCTCCGGGTCGGCCAGCAGCGGCTCCAGCGGCCCCAGCCCGAACGACCGCTCCGCCACGAGCGCCACGAGCCGCTCCCGCGCCGGCGCATCCAGCAGCGCCGCCTCCCGCTCGACGAGCGCGCGGATGCGCTCGTGCAGATCCCCGTCCCGCGCGCCGTCCGGCGGCGCCTCCCCCGTCGCCGCGCCCCGGATCAGCCGCTCGCGCAGCCGGTCGGCGAGCTGGTGCAGTGCGTCGTCCATGCCCGGACGAGGCGGGCCGCGGCCGCGATTCGCCCCCACGGTCGGGTCACGGCCGGCCGCTCAGCGCGGGCAGTCGCGGTCGCCGCCGACGGCGGCGCCTTCCGGCATCGCGGTCCCGCACAGCGTCGACCACGTCCACGGCGGCTCCCCGACCTCGTCGGCGCTCCAGGTCGAACCGGCCAGGGACGCGCCCGTCAGGTCGCTCAGGAACAGGGTGGCCGCCGTCGCGCGAGCGCCGTCGAAGCGGGCGGCGGCGAGGTTCGCGAACGCGAGGTCGGTGCGCGACAGCTCGGCGCCGGCGAAGCTCGCGCGGCGCAGCGGGGCGGTCGCGAACGTCGTGGTCTCCCCCACGAACTGGGTGCCCGTGAAGTCGGTCTCGTCCAATCGCGCCGCGCGCAGCACGGCGCCGTCGACCAGCCCGTCGGGCAGCGACAGGCGCGGCGCGGCGGCCGCGAACAGCGACACCGCGTCGCTCCACGTCGCCCGGCGCGCCTCGACGCCGGCCAGCGCCGCGCCGTCGAGCACGACGCGCTGCAGCGCCCCGCGGGTCAGCGTCGCGCCGGTCAGCTCGGTCTTGCGCGCGAACGCGCCGCGCACCGACGCGTTGGCCAGCGCCGCGCCGGCGAGGTCGCAGAAGTCGTAGGACTGCGCCGAGGACTCGGCGATCGCCACGCGCGAGCAGTCGTACTCCCCGACCCGCCCGCGCCCCGGCCCGCGCTGGAGCGTCGCGACCGTCACGTAGCTCAGCCGGGTCAGCGACGCCGGCGTCGCGACCTCCGGGTGCTGCGTCGCCGTGAGCACGACCCGGTTGCCCGCCCGCATGGCCGCCAGCGCCGCCGGGTCGACAACGGCCAGCGCGTACGGCGTCTGCTCCGGCAGGTCCTCGGGGATCGCGACCGCGTCGATCACGGTCGGCAGGCCGCTCGCGCGGTCGATCGCCACGACCCGGATGTCGCCCGCGGTGAGGCCGCCGGCAACGTCCCAGCGGATCGTCGCCGCGATCCGGCGCGGGCCCGGCCCCGGCGGGTCGATCTGCGCGTCGGCGATCGCGACGAACGGCTCGGTCCGCGCGACCCCGGGCACCGGCGTCGTCGGCGCCTCGACCTCGGTGCGGCAGTCGCGGTCGGCGTCGGACGCCAGGCCGCGCGGCAGCACCGTGTCGCACAGCGTCGCCCACTGGAGCTGCAGGTCGTTGACGCTGGCGGCGCCGTCGTCGGCGTCGACGAGCGTCGCACGGGTGAAGTCGGCGAAGTGGAAGCTCGGCGCCGCGCCCGCCCGCAGCCCCGCCAGGTTCGCGCCGCGGAAGCTCGCGGCGTCGGCGTTCACGGCATTCCAGACGCCGTTCTGCGCCCGCGCCCCGTCCAGCCGGGCGTGGCCGAGCGACACGCCGTTGAACTCGGTCTCGCGCAGGTCGGCCTCGGTGAGGCGGGCATCGAAGAAGTCGGCGGCCGAGTCGATCCCCTCGCGGTCGCTCGTGGCCCGGCGCAGGATCACGCCGACGGCCTCCGCGCCCGCGAACGACACGTCGTCGAGCCGGGCGCGGGTCCCGTCGGCGCCGTTGACCCGGGCGCCGCCGAGGTTCGCGCCGCTCAGGTCCGCGCCCACCATCGTCGCGCCCGTCAGGTCCGCGCGGCGCAGGCACGTGCTGCGGCTGTCGATCTGGCACTCGAACGCGCCGGGGTCGTGCACCGAGACGATCGCGCCGTCGAGGAACGCGCCGACGAGATCGCAGTACTCGAGCTGCGCGCCGACCTCGACCGGGGTCCCCGAGCAGTCCTCGGTGCCGACGTGGGGCTGGCGGCTGCGGTACGGCTGGGCCTGGCCGACGGTCACGTACGTGCGGTCGGTGAGCCGGCCCGAGCTCAGGACCGGCGCGTGCTGGCTGGCGGTGAGCACGACCCGGTTACCGCGCCGCATCGCGGCCAGCCGCCGGCCGCCGGTGACAGTCAGGGCACGTCGCGGGCCATCGGGCCGTCGCCCAGATCGACGGTGTCGGCGGCCAGCAGCGTCGGCCGGCGCCCCTGGTCGCCGACGGCGACCAGGCGCAGGTCCCCGGCGCGCATCCGGTAGGGCGCGCCCACCGACGGGCCGTGCCAGGTGACGCGAGCGGTGACGACGGCGCGGCCGCGGTCGCGATCGATGCGCAGGTCGTCGACGGCGACGAACGGCGCCGCGTGCGTGACGGTGGGGGCGGCGGCGAGAGCGACCCCGGCGAGCGCCAGCCCGGCGGCCATCCGTGCCAGCCGCGAGCGGCAGCGCTCCACTCGACTACCGTACCGCGCATCGTACGGACACGGTCGCGATCCGCGGTGGTCCTCGGTGGCGCGGCCCTCGTGCTCCTGCTCGCCCTCACGGCGTCCGCGCGCGCCGCGCAGGTGCCCTCGCCGTGGACGTGGACCGACTACGGCCCGGCGCTCAACGACGTGTCGTGCGTGACGCCCACCGCATGCGTCGCCGTGGGCCAGAACGGCGCGGTGCTGCGCTCGCCCGGGGTCGGCGGCCAGCCGCTCGCGTGGTCGTTCGTCGCCCTGCGCCCCCAGGACCCACCGCAGCCGCGGCCCGACCCGCAGGAGCTGCGCGCGGTGTGGTGCTCGCCGCAGAGCTGCCTGGCCGTCTCCAACGTGCCGACCCGCCGGCCCGCGCGGTCGTGGGTGTATCGCAGCACCGACGCGGGCGCGACGTGGGCCGCGATCCAGCAGCTTCCCGACACGCCGAACCTGTCGACGGCGAGCGCCAACGACATCACGTGCGAGCCGAACCCGGCCAGCGCGGCGCGGCGCGTCTGCTACGCCGTCGGCGTCGACGGCGGGGCGTGGCGCTCGGCCGACGACGGGCGCACGTGGACGCACCTCGACCTGCCGCCGCCCAGCGCCGGACGCCAGACGTACCGGACCATCCGCTGCCCCTCCGCGGGGCTCTGCCTGGCCGTCGGCGGCGACGAGGCCACGGACGCCACCGCGGCGCTGATCCAGCGCACGACGATCACGCCGATCAAGGTGCCCGCGCAGGCCAAGGCGATGCTCGCGCTCGGCTGCGACACCGCGACGCGCTGCACGGCGAGCACCGGCAACCAGTACGCGACGATCGACCTCCCCGACGGCGCCTGGAGCCCGCAGCGCTTCCTGCGTCCGTCCAAGCCGGCGGGCACCGTGATCACCTCGCTCGACTGCCCGGGCGCCGACCGCTGCATCGGCCTCGCCCCCGCGGTCGGCCTGGCGGTGCGCACGGACACGCTGACCCGCGCCGGCGACCACAACTGGCAGCGCCGCCCGCTCGGCTCGCTCGACCTCGCCGCGATCGACTGCGTCGCCCAGACCTGCGTCGCCGTGGGCCGGCACGCCTCCTGGTTCTCCAGCGACGACGGCGGCGGCGACTGGGACGTCGTCAACGAGGTCCCCAAGCTCGACACCGTGAGCTGCGGCGGCCCGCTCGGCCCGAGCTGCGTGGCGGGCGGCGAGAAGGACCTCACGGTGTCGCGGTCGCGCGGCGAGCTGTGGTCGGGCCCGCTGCGCGGCTACGCCGGCCTGAACGTCAAGGCGCTGAACTGCACGGGCCCGTCGACCTGCCTCGTGCTGGCCAAGACCCTGACGCTCCACACGACGGACCTGACCGCGTTCGCCGCCCGCCACCCGACGATCACCGACCCCAAGGGCACCGACGCCCTCACGTGCGCCACCGACGTCCTGTGCGTCGGCCTCAACGAGGGCGTCACGTACACGACCCTCGACGGCGCGGTGACCGACTGGTCGCAGAGCGGCTTCCCCGAGCGCGGCGGGTCGATCTCCTGCCTGCCCGGCCAGACCGCCCCGGTCACGTGCCTGGCGCTGACGCGGGACTTCATCGTGCGGGGCCGGATGACCCCGACGGGCGGCGCCCCGCTGTGGCGCTGGACCGGCACCGATGCCGACCCCGACGAGATCCTCGAGTCGATCGCCTGCGACCCGACCGGCCACCAGTGCGCGGCGGCCGGCGCGAACGGGCTCGTGATGACGACGACCACCGACGTGATGCACTGGACGTCGCACACGCTCCCCGAGGGCAAGCCGCCCGGGGCGCGTCCCGACTTCAAGACCGTCACGTGCCCGGCGGCGGGCGTCTGCCTGGTCGGCGGCGGCAACGGCGTCACCGCCACGATCGTGTCGACCACCGACAACTTCGCCACGTACTCCGTCGACACGATCACGGGCATCCTCGGCGCCGAGGTCGCCTTCCACGGGTTCGGCTGCGAGAGCGTGACGCGGTGCGTGGGCGTCGGGAGCACCGCGGCCGTCGGCACGCGGCCGGGCTAGTCCGTTCGGGCACGGCTCTGGCGGGGGTGTGGCGACTTCCCTCCACCCCTCGGAGGAAAGGCGCCACACGTCACGCGCGGGTCGTCGCCACCTGCCGCGCCCGCCCGACCGCCAGCGCCGCGAACGTCGCCAGCGCCAGCGCCGCGATGAGCAGCGGCGCCACCGCCTCGCCGGCCGCCTCGGCCAGCGCGCCGCCGCCCGCGGCGCCCGTCATCTGCCCGGTGGCCCAGGCGAGGTTGATCAGCGCGAACCCGAGCCCCAGGTGCAGGCCGGTCGCGTCGGCGGCGTCGGAGAGCTTGGCCATCGCCGGCGCCCAGAACAGGGCGAGCGCGGCGCTCGCGACCACCATGACGAGCGCGAGCACGAACGCCTGGCGCGGCAGCGTGAACACGACCAGCACGGCCGCCGAGGCGAGGAGCCCGGCGCGGATCGGGACCATCCGCCCGCGGCGGTCCGACAGGCGGCCGACCAGCGGCGACACCGTCGCCTCCACCGCGGCGGCCACCAGGAACGTGGCCGCCACCGCCGCCGCGCTCGCGCCCAGGTGGTCGAGGCGCAGCGCGCCGATCACGCTGATCGCCCCGAACGCGGTCGCCGGCAGCGCCACCAGCCACATCGACACGCCGACGTCGCGACCGCGCAGCGCGCGCAGGACGTCCCCGAGCCCCTGCGTCTCCATCCCGCCGGCGGGCGGCTCGGTGCGCAGCGACCACACCGCCAGCGCCGCCGCGATCACCACGACCATGCTGAACACGAGCTGCGGGCTGAGCGCCTCGGCGACCGCGCCGACCACGGGCCCGCCCAGCGACCCCGCGATCGCCGCGCCCAGCGCGGCGCCGATCAGCTCCCCGCGCCGCTCGACCGGCGCCATCGCGATCAGCCACGTCAGCGCGCCCGCCCACGTGCACGCGCCGCCGACGCCCTGCACGAAGCGCGCGACGTCCAGCACGATCACGTTCTCGGCGAACCCGAACGCCAGGCTCGACCCGCTCAGCAGCGCCAGGCCCGCGAGCACCGTGTTGCGAGCGCCGAAGCGCGCGGCCAGCCAGCCCGCCGGCAGCGCGCCGATCAGCGTCCCCGCCGGGTAGGCGCCGGCGAGCACGCCGGCCGCGGCGTCGCTCAGCCCCAGCTCCTCGGCGTAGTGGGGCAGCAGCGGCGCGACGACCGCGTAGAACATCGTGTCGACGAGGACGATCGCGCTGGCGAGAAGGACGAGACGGCGCACCGCGGGCATCCTGTCAGGGCTCGAGCCGCGCCCACATCGCCGCGTGGTCGCTCAGGCCCGCGTCGCGCCAGCCGTGCTCGTACTCGCAGGCGACCGGCCGCAGGCCGCGCACGATCACGTGGTCGAGCCGGTAGCCGCCCCTGCCGTGCCCCCACAGCCAGCTGCGGTCGCGCCGGCCGTAGCCGTGGACGGCGCGGAACGCGTCGACGTACCCGTGCTCGCGCAGCCCGACGATCAGCGCCAGCTCCGCGTTGTCGTGGCGCTCGCCGTACTCGGCCCGCAGCCGCCCGGCCCGCGTGCGCGCGAACGTCTGCACCTCGCCCTCGCGCGACTCGTAGCGCGGCGTGTTGAGGTCGCCGACGAGGACCGTCGGCGTCGCGCTGGGCGGCGCGAGCGCGGCGTGCACGGCCTCGAGCGTCAGCACCTTCGCCTGCCCGGCCTTCTGGGAGATCGGCACGTGCAGGACGTGGAGCTCGACCGGGTCGCCGTCGAGCGCGACGCGGACCGCGAGGTGGCGCTCGTCCCACGGGACGCCCGGCAGCGGCGGCAGCGGCTCCACCGGCGCGCGCGCGGCGACGAGGACGCCCAGGCGGCGCTCGGGCGGGCGCGGGGCGACCTCGGTGAGCGTGGCGGCGACGTGGGTGAAGCCGATCGCCTCCAGCGCGGCGCGCCACGCCGCGAACGCGCTCGCGCGCACCTCCTGCAGCGCGACCACGTCCGCGGGGCGCTGCGCCAGCGCCGCCGCCTGCGCGGGCACCGAGCGCACGCGCCCCGCCACGTTCCAGCTCACCACGGTGCCCACGGGCTCCGACGATAGGCCCCGGGCCCGGCTCAGAGCGTGTCGGCGACCGCCAGCGGGCGGCGCAGCTCGCGCCGGTCGCCGGCCGCGCGCGGCAGCAGCCGCAGCTCGCGGGCGAACGCCTGCGCCGCCGCCAGGTAGACGGCCTGGCGCAGCGTGACGCGCAGCGACACCGCGACGCGCGCGCCCGCCGGGGCGTCGGGCGTCCCGTCGCCGGCGGACGGGGCGGCCGCGAGCACCTCGACGTCCTGGAGCGCGAGCAGCGTGCGCCCGCCCGCGCCGCCGGTCGCCTCGCGCGTGACGAGCACGTCGACGCGGGTGCCGGGCCGGATCGCGGCGGCGCTCCCGGTCGCCACGACCTCGGCCACCCGCTCGCCCGCGCGCACCGGCGCCCCGGGCGGCGGCGCGTCGGCGGCGGCGATCGCGGCGGCGGACAGGTCGGCGCCGGCGGCGACCGGCGCGCCGAGCTCGAGCCCGACGAGCTCGCCGGGGCGGGCGATCGCGCCCGCCGGCGCGAAGCGGGCGGGCACGCGGCGCACGGCCAGGTCGGCGGCCGCCAGCACGCGTCCCTCGGGCAGCGCGCGGCGCGCGACGACGACGTCGACGGCCGGCCCGACCCGCCGCTCGAGCGCCGCCTCGCGGCCGGCCACGTCGGAGGCGGCGAGCGCGCCGAGCGCCAGCGCGAGCCCGCCGAGCACGATGCCGCGCCGGCGCCGGTTCATCGCAGCGTCCGCAGGTCCCGCGCGGACGGCCGCACGGTGGCGCCCCAGCGCAGTCCCGTGAGCGCGGGCTCGGGACGGCCGGCCGCGGCGGGGTCGGCGAGCGGGAGCTCGAGGACGAGGCGGCAGCCGCCGGCCAGCGGCTCGTGGCGCAGCCGCCCGCCGTGGCGGCGCGCGACGGTCGCCGCGATCGCCAGCCCGCGTCCGCGGGCGCCACGGCCCGACCGGCGCCGGCGCGTCAGGCGCCCCAGCGGCGCGCGCAGGCCGTCCCCGGCGTCGTCGACCTCGATGCGCACCCCGCCGCGGGCGGCCCGCGCCCGCAGGACGATCGGCCCGTCGCCGTGCTCCAGCGCGTTGGCGACGAGGTTGCCGACGGCCTGGGCCAGCCGCCGCGCGTCGCCGGCCACCGCCGGCACCGGCGCGCCGCGCTCGACGCGCAGGTCGCGGCCGACCGGCCAGGCCAGCGGCGCCCAGCCGCGGCAGACGTCGTCGAGCAGGCCGAGCACGTCCACGCGGTCGCGCCGCTCGGCGACCCGCCGGCCCGCCCGCGCCGCCTCGAGGTCCTCCAGCGCCAGCGCGGCCCGTTCCAGCTCCCGGTCGACGGGCGCCAGCGCGATCCACCCGGCGTCGCGCGCCGCCGCGTGCGCGGCCAGCCGCGCCGCGCACAGCGGCGCCCGCAGCTCGTGCCCCGCCCGTGCGACGCGCTCCAGGCGCCGGCGCGCGACCAGCCACTGCCCGAGCGCGAGCGCGGCCAGCGCGAGCGTCGCGATCGTCCAGACGCCGGTCACGCCACCGCCTCCTGCCCGGCGATGTCCAGCAGCCGGTAGCCGACGCCCCACACGTTGATGACCCACCGCTCGCCCGACCCCGACAGCTTGTGGCGCAACCGGCAGGCGTGGGAGTCGAGCGTCCGCGTCGTCCCGAGCCGGCCCGGGCCCCAGATCGTGCGCAGCAGCTCCGCCTTCGTGAAGACCCGGTGCGGCTCGGAGGCGAGCATCCGCAGCAGCGCGAACTCCTTCTGCGAGAGCGTCACGCGCTCGCCGTCGACGCGCACGTCGCGCGCGGCCACGTCGACGCTCAGCGCCCCGATCCGCCAGCGCCCCATCGCCCGCCGCCCCTGGGCGCGGCGCAGCAGCGCGGAGACCCGCATCCGCAGCTCCGCGTACGAGTACGGCTTCAGGACGTAGTCGTCGGCGCCCCGCTCGAACGCCCGCACCCGGTCCAGCTCGGACGCGCGCCCGCTGATCACCAGCAGCGGCATCAGCGGGTTGATGTCCGACCCGGCGCCGTCGGCGTCGCGCACGTGGCGGACCAGGTCCAGCCCGGAGCCGTCGGGCAGCCCCACGTCGATGAGCGCGAGGTCGGGGTACTTGCGCTCGATCAGTCGCAGGCCGTCGCGCACGCAGTCCGCGGTGAGCAGCTCGTAGCCGTCGGCGGTGAGGTTGTCGGCCAGGAACGTCCGCGTCGCGTCGTCGTCCTCGACGACCAGCACGGTGAAGGCGTCGTCGGTCATGCCCTGCCGAGGGCGGGCGCGCGCGAACCTCGCCCCCCCTGGCTCACACGGCGTCGGCGAAGGCGCGCAGGCGCTCGTGCAGCCAGCCGACCGCGGGCTCGTGCTCGGGCTTCATCAGCACGCTGCGCAGGACCCGCGCGCCGTCCGCGTCGCGCGCCACGTCCGGCCCGAACGCCGCCTCCCCCACCCGCAGCGTGCTCAGGAAGACCGGGTCCTCCGCGTCCTCCATCGCCACCTCCAGCAGCGCGGCGCTGGCCGCGTCGATCGCCGACAGCGACGGCCGCCGCGGGTGGTAGGCGACGATGTCGAGCTCCGGCTCGGCCAGCAGCGCGAGGCGGTCGTCGTCGCGCAGCCGGCCGGCGAGCCCGAGCGCGGCGCGGCGGCAGGCGCCGAGGATCGCGCCCAGGCCGTCGTCGGGCTCCAGCGGCAGCACCCGCAGCGTCAGCCACAGCGCCGCCGCGGCCGCGCCCGCGCGCGAGCACTCGAGCGAGATCTCGCCCAGGTGCAGCGCGTCGGAGGTGAAGTACGTGTACGGCGAGTCGTGCTGGTACAGGCGCCCGACCGCCGGGTCGGCGAACAGCACCGCGCCGCACCCGTAGGGCTGCAGGCCGTGCTTGTGCGGGTCGACGACCACCGAGTCGCAGGCGGCGATCGCCCGGTAGGGCTCGGCGGCCACGCCGGCGCCCGCCAGCAGCGCGTAGAACCCGCCGTAGGCCGCGTCGAC
>DATMSA010000084.1:0-44047 GCA_035565675.1 Capillimicrobium sp.
CGTGCATCGCCCAGCCGAGCGCGGCGGCGGCCAGCGGCGGGCAGGCGATCAGCGCCAGCCAGGTGAGGCCGTCGGCGAGCCCGGGCAGCGCGGTGATCCCGTAGACGACCGCGACGATCGAGACCGGCGGGATCAGCGCCCACCAGCGCCCGGCGAAGCTCCGCAGCGCCCACGGCAGCCCGGCCGCGGGGAGGGCCACGCACGCCGCCTGGACGGCGTCAAGCGCGACGACGGAAGGCGACCAGGGAAGGTCCATGCGGGTGTAGGGTCCAGGACTCCACGCGAGAGAGGAGCGTAGGTATGCACAAGCGTGCAGACCGCATTCGCAACGTCGCACTCGTCGGCCACCGGGGGAGTGGCAAGACCTCGCTGCACGAGGCGTTGCTCTTCCAGGCCGGGGCGATCAACCGTCTCGGGTCGGTCGCCGACGGCACGACGGTGTCGGACGCGGACCCCGACGAGCAGGCGCGGCAGATGTCGATCGGCGCGACCCTCAGCTCCTTCGAGTGGCAGGACCGGCGCATCAACCTGCTCGACACGCCCGGCGAGCCGTCGTTCGTCGCCGACGCGCTCGGGGCGCTGCGCGTGTGCGAGTCCGCGGTGTTCGTCGTCAACGCCGTGATGGGCGTCGAGGTCTCCACCACCCGGCTGTGGCGCCGCGCCGCCGAGCTCGACATCGCGCGGCTGGTGTTCGTGAACATGCTCGACCGCGAACGCGCCGACTTCTTCCGCACGCTCGACGCGCTGAAGTCCGCGTTCGGGCCCCACGTCGTCGCCACCGAGATCCCGATCGGCCGCGAGCACGACGTGCAGGGCGTCATCGACCTGGTCGACATGAAGGCCTACACCTACGCCGACGCGTCACGCGACAACTGCTCCGAGATCGAGATCCCCGACGATCTGCGCGCGCAGGCCGAGGAGTACCGCGAGAAGCTGATGGACGAGGTCGCCGAGGTCTCCGAGCCGCTCATGGAGCGCTACCTGGAGGGCGAGGAGATCTCGCACGAGGAGATCGTCGACGCCCTCAAGGAGGGCACCAACCACGGCGACATCTTCCCCGTCACCTGCGGCGTCGCCACGCGCAACATGGCGACCAACCGGCTGCTCGACGCGATCGTCGAGGACCTGCCCAGCCCCGTCAAGCACGGCGGCCTGGACGTCGGCGACGTGACGCTCGAGCCCGTCGAGGACGCCGAGCTGTTCGCCTACGTCTTCAAGACCCGCGCGGACCCGTTCGCCGGGCGCATCAACCTCTTCCGCGTCTACCAGGGTGTCCTGCGCAAGGACAGCCAGGTGCTGAACACGCGCGCCCACGCCAAGGAGCGGATCGGGCAGCTGCTGACGTTCAGCGGCAAGGACAACGTCCTCGTCGACGAGTTCGGCCCCGGCGACATCGGCGCGGTGGCCAAGCTCAAGCAGACCCGCGCCGGCGACTGGCTGGCCGAGCGCGACGAGCCGATCTCGATGCCGTCGATCCCGCTGCCGGCGCCGGTGATGGCGTTCTCGATGGAGCCCAAGACGAAGGGCGACGAGGACAAGGTCTTCACCGCGCTGCGCCGCCTGCAGGAGGAGGACCCGACGATCGACCTGCACCGCGACGAGCAGACCGGCGAGCAGATCGTCGCCGGCCTGTCGCAGATCCACGTCGAGGTGATCGTCGACCGCCTGCGCGAGCGCTTCGGCGCCGAGGTGACGCTGAAGCCGCCGCGCGTGCCCTACCAGGAGACGCTGCGCCGGCCCGCGAAGGCGCACGGGCGCCACAAGAAGCAGTCGGGCGGGCGCGGCCAGTTCGGCGACTGCCACATCGAGATCGAGCCGCTGACCGATCCCGCCCACCCCACCGGCTTCGAGTTCGTCGACCAGATCAAGGGCGGGGTGATCCCCAACTCGTTCATCCCCGCCGTCGAGAAGGGCGTGCGCGAGGCGATGCGGACCGGGCCGGTCGCCGGCTTTCCCGTCAAGGGGGTGCGCGTGCGGCTCGTCGACGGCTCCTACCACTCGGTGGACAGCTCGGAGATGGCGTTCAAGACGGCGGGGTCGATCGCGATGAAGGAGGCGATGGCCCAGGCCGACGCGGCGCTGCTGGAGCCGATCATGCTCGTCACGATCTCGGTGCCCGAGGACTCCGTCGGCGACGTGATCGGCGACCTCAACTCGCGCCGCGGGCGGCCCCAGGGCATGGAGCCGGCGGGCGGCATGACGGAGATCAAGGCCGAGGTCCCGATGGCCGAGATGCTCAGCTACGCGCCGGACCTGCGGTCGCTCACGGGCGGCCAGGGCGACTACACGATGGAGTTCCTGCGCTACGAGGAGGTGCCCGCCCACCTGGCGCAGAAGGTGGTCGCCGACGCGGAGAAGGAGGCCATGGCGTTGTAGGCTCGTACCCCTCGTGACGCCCAAGCAGATCGCCACCAACCAGTCCATGGTGTCCTGCGACGTCTGCGGGCGGACCCTGCTGCGCGGGGAGCACGCCGACGTCTTCCTGCACAGCGGGCAGCGCCGCAACGTCTGCGAGCTGTGCACCCAGCGGGCCGCGCTCGAGGGCTGGATCCGCGAGGGCCTGGTCGACGACATGCCGGTGCGCCAGCGCGGGCGCCGCGAGCGCGGGTCGCTGTTCGCGCGGCTGTCGCGGCGCCGTTCGCAGGAGGTGGAGGAAGAGGCCCCGCCGATCGAGAACGGCATCCGCCGCCACGCGCCCCGCGCGGCGGCGGACGAGCCGCTGGAGCCGCCGGTGCTGCCCTACGGCGACGAGCGCGAGCCCACGTACGTCGCCGAGGTCGCGCCGGCGCCCGCGCCGCCGCCCGCGCGCCCGGCGCCCGCCGAGCGCGTCCGCGAGCCGCGCCACGTCCACGCGGTGCCGACGAACGCCGACATGAAGCGCGCGCGGGCCGTCGAGCTGTTCAACGCGTCGCCGCATCCGCGCACGGTCGCCGGCGTCGCCCGCTCGCTGGGCGCCCCGTTCGTCGTCGTGCGCCCGTCGGCGACCGAGGGCTCGATCGTGTCGATCACCGCCGGCTGGGAGCTGTGCTGGTACCGCTACGAGGTGGACCTCGCCGACGAGGCCGCCGGCGTGCGCCTGTGCGAGCAGGGCGACGAGATCGGCCAGCTCGACGAGGCCGACCAGCAGCCCAACGCGGCGGCCGACGCGCGCGGCGAGATCCATCTGGTCACGGAGTAGCCTGCGGATTCGATGATCTACTGCGTCGTGCCCGAGCCGCTCGCCGACGAGCTGTTTCCGAAGCTGTCGGCCTACTACGCCGACGACCCCAACGTGACGGTGATCGTCGACCGCCGCCGCGCCGAGCGGCGGGCCGGCGACGACCGGCGCGCCGAGCGGCGCGAGGACGAGCTGCCGGCCTCCGGCCGCCGCGAGCAGCGCGACCGTCGCCGCGCGCGGGTCGCCGGCGACTTCCCGGTCATCGACCCGGAGTGAGGCTCGTCGTCCACGTCGACGGCGGAGCGCGCGGGAACCCCGGCCCGGCGGCCGCCGCCGCGGTGCTGTCCACGCCCGACGGCGACGTCGTCGACCAGGCCAGCGAGCTGCTGGGGGAGACGACGAACAACGTGGCCGAGTACCGCGGGCTGCTGCTCGGCCTGCGCCGGGCCCGCGAGCTCGGGGCCACCGAGGTCGAGGTCGTCAACGACTCCGAGCTGGTCGCCCGCCAGGTCACCGGGGAGTACCGGGTCAAGCACGCGGCGATGAAGCCGCTGCACGCCGAGGCGCTCGCCGCGCTCGACGGCTTCCGGTCCTGGTCGATCCGCTCGGTGCCGCGCGCGCAGAACGCGGCCGCCGACGCGCTCGTCAACGCCGCGCTGGACGAGGCCGCGGGCTGAGCCGCCCGCGGCCGACGCCGATCTGCATCAGGTCGCGCCCGACGGTCAGCCTGCCGTCGTAGCCGCGCTGGGCCTGGCGCCAGCGGCCCTCGGGGTTGTCGACCGGCACCATGTGGTTGAGCACGAGCCGACGCGCCCCCGCGCGCTGGCCGACCCCGCCGACGTCCTCGATGGTCGTGTGCGACTCCAGCAGGTGGGCGATCAGCGCCTCGGTCTCCGGCGTGTGCGGCGGCGGGAACAGGCCCTCGACCCAGGCGGCGTCGATCACCTCGTGCACGAGCACGTCGGCGTCGCGGGCCAGGCGCACGAGGTTGTCGCTGGGCGCCGTGTCGCCCGAGATCGCGATCGCGCCGTCGTCGGTGTCGAAGCGGAAGCCGAACGACGGGAACACCGGCGCGTGGTCCACGAGCGTCGCGGTGACGCGCACGCGCTCGTCCTCGAACACCGGGAACGGCTCGACCGGCGGCGACGGCTGCCCGTTGGGGTCGTCGCCGGCGCCGGGCGGCAGCGCGATGTCGTGCGGGCGGATGATCCCCAGCGGGTCGCTCGCGCCGCTGCTGCGGATGCGGTCGTTGAGGTCCGTCGCGAACGCCCGCTGCAGGTGCCCGAACATCTTCACGGTCCCCGGCGTCGGGTCCTCCGGCGCGATGACCGGCGGCTCGGGCCGGTCGCCGAACATCGGCGGCAGCACGGCGCGGTCGCCGGGCCCGTGCACATCCACCGGGCGGGCCGGGTCGTCGAGCCCGTTCCACATCCCGGTGATGTGGAACGCGGGGACGTCGACGACGTGGTCGGAGTGCAGGTGCGTGAGGAAGATCGCGCGCAGCCCCTCGAACGAGCGGCCGCGCGGCGCGTCGACGTTGCCCAGCTCCGACTGGCGCAGGCGCACCGCGGCACCGTGGCCGCAGTCGACCAGGTAGAAGGCGTCCTCGACGGCGATCGCGGTCGAGACGCCGAGGCGGTCGGCGTACACGCTGGGCCCGCCCGCCGTGCCGAGCAGCACGACCCGGGTCCGGCGGTCGCTGCGCTCGCCGTTGGCCGGCCGCCCGTCGGCCGCCGCCTGCGCGCCGGTGACCCGACCGGCCGCCAGCGCCCCGGCGGCCACCCCCGCGCCGCCCAGCAGCGTGCGCCGCGACATCGAGAGCTGCATGGCACGTCCCACGACCTCACACACGGTGGCTGTCCTCCCCTCGGACCTGGTCCCGCCGACCGTGGCGTAGGCGATCCTCCCGCCGACATCGTTGCAGAGGCGCGGTCCTGGGTACGAGAGCGTCATGGCGCCACGATCGCTGTGGAACGGGACCGTGATGCTCGGCCTCATGGCCGTGCCGGTGAAGCTGCACACGGCCACGGAGTCCAAGACCGTGCGCTTCCACGAGGTGCACCTGAAGGACGGGTCGCGCATCCAGCACCGGCGCTTCTGCACCAAGGAGGACGCCGAGGTGCCCTACGAGGAGGTCGTCAAGGGCTACGAGCTCAGCAGCGGCGAGCACGTCGTCCTGGAGAAGGACGAGCTCAAGGCCGCGGCCGGGGACCGCGCGCACGTCATCGAGATCGAGGACTGCGTCTGCGCCCACGACATCGACCCCGTGTTCTTCGACAAGACCTACTACCTGGGCGCCGGCGACGAGGGCGGCCAGGCCTACCGGCTGCTGCACGACGCGCTGGAGAAGACGGGGCGGGCCGGGATCGGGCGCTTCACGTTCCACGACCGCGAGTACGTCGTCGCGATCCGCCCGCTCGACGGCGTGCTCGCGCTGCACACGCTGCGCTTCGCCGACGAGATCGTCGACGGCGCCACGCTCGACGTCAGCCTGCCGCGCAAGGAGCCGGCCGGCAAGGAGCTGCAGCTCGCCAAGCGCCTGGTGGAGACGCTGCACGAGCCGTTCAAGCCCGAGCGCCACCGCGACGAGTACCGCAAGGCGGTGATGAAGGCGATCGACGCCAAGGCCAAGGGCAAGGAGATCGAGGCGCCCGACGAGGAGGAGCCAGAGGCCCCCGACGACCTGCTCGCGGCGCTGGAGGCGAGCCTCTGATGGCCCGCGCGCTGTGGAGCGGCACGCTCTCGTTCGGGCTCGTCAACGTGCCGGTGCGCCTGCACAGCGCGGTGCGCGATCACGACCTGCACTTCCACCAGCTCCACGAGAAGGACGGCGCGCGCATCGAGACGCGCCGCTTCTGCGAGCAGGAGGACACGGAGGTCCCCTGGGAGGAGATCGGGCGCGGCTACGAGCGCAAGGACGGCACCCAGGTCGTGCTGACCGACGAGGAGCTCGAGGCCGTCGCGCCGAAGCGCACGCGCACGATCGAGATCGGCGCGTTCGTCGACGTCGCCGACATCGACCCGATCCTCTACGACCACCCGTACTTCCTCGTGCCGGCCGGCGAGGCCGAGGGCGTGCGCCGCGCCTACAAGCTGCTCGTCGAGGTGATGCGCGACCGCGACCAGGCGGCGCTCGGGCGCTTCGTCCTGCGCACCAAGGAGCACCTCGTCGCCGTGCGCGTCCGCGACGGGCTGCTGTCGCTGACGACGATGCGCTTCCACGACGAGGTGCGCCCGACCAAGGGGCTCGACACCGGCGGCCGCAAGCCGGCCAAGAAGCAGCTCGACCAGGCGGTGAAGCTGGTGGAGGCGCTGTCGACCGACTGGGACCCGGAGCGCTACGAGGACCGCTACCGCAAGCGCCTGCAGCAGGTCGTGCGGCGCAAGCGCCAGGGCAAGACGATCAAGCCGCCCGAGAAGGAGCAGGCGCCGGAGCCCGCCAGCGACCTCATGGAGGCGCTCGAACGCAGCCTCGCCGAGGTGCGAGGTGGACGTTCCAAGGTCGCCGCCGACTAGGATCGCGGGCGCGTGCTGCGCCTCCCGGCCTCGATCACCGCCTGTCTCTTCGACCTCGACGGCGTCCTGACCACCACGGCGAAGGTCCACTTCGCCGCGTGGAAGGAGATGTTCGACGCCTACCTGAAGGAGCGCGGCCCGAGCCTGCGGCCGTTCTCCCAGGACGACTACGACGCCTACGTCGACGGCAAGCCCCGCTACGACGGCGTGCGCTCGTTCCTGGTCTCGCGCGGCATCCACCTCGACGAGGCGCAGATCCGCGCGCTGGGCGACCGCAAGAACGCGCTCGTCAACAAGGTCATCGCGCGGCAGGGCGTGCAGCCCTACCCGGGCAGCGTCCGCTTCCTGGCCGCGGTCCGCGCCGCCGGCCTGCGCACCGCCGTCGTCTCGTCCAGCGCCAACTGCGAGACGGTCATCGTCGCGGCCGGGATCGCCGATGACCTGGAGGTGCGCGTCGACGGGATCACGATCGAGAAGGAGCGCCTGAAGGGCAAGCCGGCGCCCGACTCGTTCCTGCGGGCGGCGGAGCTGCTCGGCGTCGAGCCGCCGGCGGCCGCCGTGTTCGAGGACGCGCTGGCCGGCGTGGAGGCCGGCCGCGCCGGCGGCTTCGGCTGCGTGGTGGGGGTCAACCGGGTCGGCCAGGCCGACGCGCTGCGCGCGCACGGCGCCGACATCGTCGTCGACGACCTCGCCGAGCTCATCGTCGACGACGACGCCAGGACCACATGACGATCGACCTCGAGTCCTTCCCGCCCGAGCCCTGGTGCGTGCGCGAGACGCGCCTGCGCCCGGACCTGCTGGCGCAGACCGAGTCGATCTTCGCGCTCGCCAACGGCCACCTCGGGCTGCGTGGCAACCTCGACGAGGGCGAGCCGCGCGTGCTCAGCGGCACCTACCTCAACGGCCTGTACGAGTCCTACCCGCTCATGTACGGCGAGCGCGGGTTCGGGTTCGCCGAGGACGGCCAGGCGGTCGTCAACGTCACCGACGGCAAGCTCATCCGGCTCCTCGTCGAGGACGCCCCGTTCGACACCCACCGCGGCACGCTGGAGTTCCACGAGCGGACGCTCGACTTCCGCAGCGGCATCCTCACCCGGGAGGTGCGCTGGCGCTCGGAGGCCGGCCACGCGGTGCGCGTCACCAGCCGTCGGCTGGTGTCGTTCGTCGACCGCAGCGTCGCCGCGATCTCCTACGAGGTCGAGGCGCTGGAGGAGCCGCTGCGCGTCGCGATCCAGTCCAACCTGCACGCCAACCAGGAGGACCGCCCCGAGGGCGCCGACCCGCGCGCCGGCAAGGCGCTGGGCGACGTGCTCGACAGCCTCCTGCACATCGACCACGGGCTGCGGGTCGTGCTCGCGCATCGCACCAAGCGCAGCCAGATCACGTTCGCGGCCGGCATGGAGCACGTCGTCGTCGCCGAGGGCGACGTGACGACGCTGACGCAGTCCGAGCCCGACCTCGGGCGCGTGACGCTGGCGCTCGCCCTCCATCCGGGCCGCCCGGTGCGCCTCACGAAGCTGCTGGCCTACCACTGGTCGGCGCACCAGTCGGTCGACTGGCTGCGCGACCAGGTCGACGCGAGCCTCGAGAGCGCGCTCGCGCAGGGCTTCGACGTGCTCGCCGAGCGCCAGCGCGCGTACCTCGACGACTACTGGGAGCGCGCCGACGTCGAGCTCGACGGCGACCCCGAGGTGCAGCAGGCGCTGCGCTTCGCCCAGTTCCACCTCCTGCAGGCGTCGGCGCGGGCCGAGACGCGGGCGATCGCCGCCAAGGGCCTCACCGGCCCCGGCTACGACGGCCACGCGTTCTGGGACACCGAGGCGTTCGTGCTCCCGGTGCTCAACCACACGCTGCCGCACGCCGCCCGCGACGCGCTGCGCTGGCGCCACCGGATCCTGCCCCTGGCCTGCGAGCGCGCCGAGCAGCTCGGGCTCAAGGGTGCGGCGATGCCGTGGCGCACGATCCACGGCGAGGAGTGCTCGGGCTACTGGCCGGCCGGGACCGCCGCCTTCCACATCAACGCCGACATCGCCTACGCGGTGGAGCGCTACGTCGCGGCGACCGGCGACGAGGGCTTCCTGCGCGAGGAGGGCATCGCGCTGCTCGTCCAGAGCGCGCGGCTGTGGATGCACCTCGGCCACTTCGGCCCCGACGGGCACTTCCACATCCACGGCGTCACCGGGCCGGACGAGTACTCCGCGCTCGTCGACGACAACCTCTTCACGAACCTGATGGCCGCGCGCAACCTCGCGGCGGCCGCCGACGCGGCGCTGCGCTTCCGCTCCGAGGCGGCCAAGCTCGGGGTCGTGCCGACCGAGGTGCAGTCCTGGAAGCGCGCCGCCGACTGCGTCTACGTGCCCTTCGACGAGCGCCTCGGCGTCCACGCCCAGGACAAGGACTTCCTCGCCCACGACGTGTGGGACTTCGAGGGCACGCGGCCCGACCAGTACCCGCTGCTGCTGCACTTCCCGTACTTCGAGCTGTACCGCAAGCAGGTCGTCAAGCAGGCCGACCTCGTGCTCGCCCTGCACCTGTGCGGGGACCGCTTCACCCACGAGGAGAAGCAGCGCGCGTTCGAGCACTACGAGGCGCTGACCGTGCGCGACTCGTCGCTGTCGGCGGCGACGCAGGCGGTCGTCGCGGCCGAGGTCGGCCACGTCGAGCTCGCCTACGACTACCTCGCCGAGGCGGCGCTGATGGACATCCACGACCTCAACCACAACACGCAGGACGGGGTGCACATCGCGTCGCTGGCGGGGGCGATCATCGCCGCGACCGCGGGCCTGGGCGGCATGCGCGAGTGGGACCACAAGCTCGAGTTCCGCCCGCGGCTGCCGCGCGACGTCACGCGGCTGGCGTTCTCGATCCTGCAGCGCGGGTCACGGCTGCGCGTGGAGGTGCGCCGCGACCAGGCCACCTACGCGATCCGCGAGGGCGATGCGCTCACGATCTCCCACTACGGGGAGACGGTCGAGGTGGCGCCGGGCGCGCCGCAGACGCGCCCGATCGAGCCCGAGGAGGAGCGCCCGCCGATCTCCCAGCCGCCCAACTGCGAGCCGAAGATCCGGCGGGAACGGGAACACTGAGGACGTGGGAACGGTGGAACGCTCGCCCTGAGGGCTCGGTTCCATTGCGAGTGTTCGCCCAGGGGGCGAAACTCGCGGGCTCTGTGGAACGCTCGCCCAGGGGGCGAGACTCGCGTCGCTCAGCCTTCGTTCTGCGCGCGCCGGCGCGCGGCGACCTTGTCGCGGTAGGCCGTCCCGAACACGTTGTCCCACCACGGCGCGCTGATGCCGTACATGATCCGGTCGTCCTGGAAGTGGTGGCGCATGTGCAGCTCGCGGAACCTGCGTCCGATCCGCGTCTTCGGCCGGCCGTGGTGCAGGTAGTAGTGCAGCTCGTCATAGATCAGGTAGCTGGCCAGGAACGACGCCGTGAACATGTAGGCGGCCGGCGTCCCGAGCACGAGCACGAACACGCCGAACATCAGCGCCGCGAGCGGCACGCTGACCGCCGGCGGCATCACGAGCCGCTTGGGGTCGTTGGGATGGTCGTGGTGGACGCCGTGGATGATCCAGTGCAGCCGCGCCCCGATGCCCTCCTCGGGCTCGAAGTGGAACACGATCCGGTGCAGCCAGTACTCGAACAGCGTCCAGAACACGTAGCCGCCGGCCAGGCACGCGAGGATCGAGATCCAGCCCATGCGAGTGACGCCGAGCACGAACAGCACGACGATCACCGGTACGAAGATCGCGACGGGGACGAGGTGGTGCACCCGCGAGAAGCGGTCCAGCAGCGGCCACTTGAACATCGGCGGGGACGCGGCCAGCTCTTCGGCGCGGGATGCGTACTGGGGAGCGCTGTCAGTGGTCACGGATTCCTGCCTTCGTCACCGGGGAACGAACGAACGGGACACCGGGATCTTAGACCCAGGCCCCGTCCGCTTCAGGGACGGGGCGTCTCGCAACCGCGAACCGGGCGTCAGGAGGCCACCGCGACCGGCCGGCGCACGTCCGCGGCGGACGCGCGGACCTCGCCGCGCCACAGCGGCTTGGCGTGGACGGTCTGGACGACGCCGATGCGGCGCTCGGCGAAGCCGGCCTCGCAGTAGGCGAGGTACAGCCGCCACAGCCGGCGGAAGCGCTCGTCGTAGCCGAGCTCGTCGAGGCGCTGCTCGTGGGCCTCGACGTTGTCGCGCCACGCGCGCAGGGTGTGCACGTAGCTGCTGGTGAGGTCGTCGAGGTGCACGGTGCGCATGTCGGTGTCGCGCGCGATGCAGCGCGCGATGAGCTCGTTCGACGGCAGGCACCCGTTGGGGAAGATGTGCGTGCGGATGAACGAGCGCGTGAACCGCTCCACCGAGTAGGCGCGGTCGTCGATCACGATCGCCTGCAGCAGCATCAGGCCGTCGGGCTTGAGCCGGTTCGAGCAGACGGCGAAGAACGTGTCGAAGTCCTTCCAGCCGACCGCCTCGATCATCTCGATCGACACGAGCCGGTCGTAGCGGCCCGTCAGGTGGCGGTAGTCCTCCATCACGACCGTGATGCGGTCGCTGAGGCCGGCGTCGGCGATGCGGGCGACCGCGAGGTCGCGCTGCTCGCGCGAGAGGGTCGTCGTCGTCACCCGGCAGCCGCTCGTGCGCGCCGCGTGGATGGCCAGGCCGCCCCAGCCGGTCCCGATCTCGAGGAGGTGGTCGTCGGGGCGCAGGTCGAGCTTGGCGCAGATCAGGTCCAGCTTGGCCTGCTGGGCGTCGGCGAGCGTCGTGTCCTCGTCGGCGAACAGCGCGCACGAGTACGTCATCGTCGGGTCGAGCATCAGCTCGAACAGGTCGTTGCCCAGGTCGTAGTGGGCGGCGATGTCGTCGCGGCTGCGCGCGGGCGTGTTGCGCACGAACGCGTCGCGGGCCCGCAGCACCGGCTCGCGGATCGGCGCCAGCCGGCGGCGCACGGCGTCGGCGGCGGTGACGTTGCGGGCGGCGACCCGGATGACCGCGGCGAGGTCCGGCGTGTCCCACAGCCCGGCGGCGTAGGACTCGGCGAGGCCGCGGCTGCCGCGCAGCAGCATCGTCCACGCCCGCGGCGAGCGGACCTCCACCGTGGCGGACGGCTCCCCGCCGGGTCCGAAGTCGGTGCGGCGGCCGCCCTCGACGACCGTCAGGCGACCGGTGCGCAGCCGCGCCAGCACGGCGTGCAGCACGTTGCGGGCCAGGCGCTCCTCCATGAGAACCGTGAGCCTAATTGAGACACGCCCTCCAGGGGAACCCCGGGCCGCGGATTGTGGTTTCACACCGATGCGCGCGGCGTATGGATCCGACATGGTCGCCGTGTCCACGCACACAGGAGGGGTCATGCCCGACAACGAGGTGCTTCGCGCGATGCATCACCAGATGGTGCGCATCCGCCTGTTCGAGGAGACGCTCGTCGAGGTCTATGCGGAGGGCAAGTCCCCCGCCTTCGACATCGCGGCCGGACCGGTGCCGGGGGAGATGCATCTCGCCGCCGGCCAGGAGCCCGTCGCGGCCGGGGTGTGCCACCACCTGCGGCCCACCGACGCGGTCACCGCGACCCACCGCCCGCATCACCAGGCGCTGGCCCACGGGGTGGACATGCGCCTGCTCGCCGCCGAGATCTTCGGCAAGGAGACCGGGCTCGGCCGCGGCAAGGGCGGCCACATGCATTTGTTCAGCCGCGAGCCGGCGTTCGGCTGCAGCGGCATCATCGCCGAGGGCATCCCCACCGCCGTCGGCCACGCGCTCGCGTTCAAGAAGCAGGGCCGCGACGACATCGCCGTCGCGTTCTTCGGCGAGGGCGCCGCCAACCAGGGCGCGTTCCACGAGGCGCTGAACCTGGCCGGGCTGTGGCAGCTCCCGGTCGTGTTCGTCTGCGAGGACAACACGTGGGCGATCTCGGTCCCCAAGGACCAGGCCACCGCCATCGAGGACAACTCCAAGCGGGCCGCCGCCTACGGCATGCCCGGCCGCTACGTGGCCGGCAACGACCCGGTCGCGATCTGGGAGGCCGCCGGCGAGGCCGTCGGCCGCGCGCGGCGGGGCGAGGGCCCGACGCTGCTCGAGGTCGAGACCGACCGCCTGCTCGGCCACTTCCAGGGCGACCCGCAGGTCTACCGGTCGCCCGAGGTCATCGCCGAGCTGGAGCGCCGCGACGCGCTCGCCCGCTTCGAGCGCCGGCTGCTCGACGACGGCGTGCTCGACGAGGACGCGGTCACGCGCGTCCGCGAGGAGGCGCGCGCCGAGGTCGACGCCGCGATCGAGTTCGCGCGCACCAGCCCGTACCCCGCGCCGGAGTCGGCGCTCGACCACGTGTTCGCGTGAGGAGGGGAGACTGACATGGCCACAACCGAGACCACGACCCGCCTGCTGACGACGTCGAAGGCCATCGCCGAGGCGATCGGGCAGGAGATGGAGGCCGACGACCGCGTCTTCGTGATGGGCGAGGACATCGGCGCCTACGGCGGCATCTTCGGCGCCACCGAGGGCCTGCTGGAGCGCTTCGGGCCGGAGCGGATCATGGACACCCCGATCTCCGAGACGGGCTTCATCGGAGCCGCGGTGGGCGCCGCCGTGTCGGGCATGCGGCCGATCGCCGAGCTCATGTTCGTCGACTTCTTCGGCGTCTGCATGGACCAGATCTACAACCACATGGCCAAGATCCACTACGAGTCCGGCGGCAACATCGCCGTGCCGATGGTGATCACGACGGCGATCGGCGGCGGCTACTCCGACGGCGCGCAGCACTCCCAGACCCTGTACGGGACGTTCGCGCACCTCCCCGGGATGAAGGTCGTCGTGCCGAGCACCCCGTACGACGCCAAGGGCCTGATGACCGCCGCGATCCGCGACGACAACCCGGTCCTCTACATGTTCCACAAGGGCATCATGGGGCTGGGGTGGATGACCCCGAACCCGCGCGCCACCGGCCCGGTGCCGCAGGAGGCCTACACGGTGCCGATCGGCGAGGCCGACGTGAAGCGCGCCGGCAGCGACGTGACGATCGTGACCGTCTCGCTCATGGTGCACCGGGCGCTGGACGCGGCCGAGCAGCTCGCCGCGGACGGCATCGAGGCCGAGGTGCTCGACCTGCGCAGCCTCGTCCCGCTGGACCGCGACGCGATCGTCGAGTCGGTGCGCAAGACGCGGCGGCTGCTCGTCGTCGACGAGGACTACCGCAGCTTCGGGATGAGCGGCGAGGTGATGGCGACCGCGATCGAGGGGGCGTTCGACTACCTCGACGCGCCGCCGGCGCGGCTGGCGCTGCCGGACGTGCCGATCCCCTACAGCCGGCCGATGGAGCAGTACGTGCTGCCGCAGACCGACGGGATCGTCGAGGCGGCGCGGACGCTCGTCCGCGGGTGAGGAGGGCCGGGCCGTGCCGCACGAGGTGCTCATGCCGGTGCTCAGCGACGAGGTCGACGAGGGCATCGTCGTCACGTGGTTCGTCACGCCCGGCGCGGAGGTCCGCGCCGGGCAGCTCATCGCCGAGGTCCAGGTCGAGAAGGTCAGCGCGGAGGTGGACGCGCCCGTCGACGGGCGCATGGCCGAGCTGCTCGTCCCGGCCGGCGGGGCGGTGCGCCAGCGCGAGCCGATCGCGCTGATCGCCGAGCCCGCCGAGGTCGCCGCGGCGGCACCGGCCGAGGCCGCTCCCGCCGCGGCGGTGGCCGCCCCGCCGCCGGCGGGCGGCGCGGCCCGGTCCGAGGACGCGCCGCCGCCGCCCGCCTCGCCGGCGGCGCGGCGCGTGGCGCGCGAGCTCGGCGTCGACCTGCGCGCCGTCACGGGCAGCGGGCCCGGCGGGCGGATCGTCGAGGACGACGTGCGTCGCGCCGCCGCCGCGACCGACGGGGCGCCCGCCGGCGCGGAGGGCAACGGCGACGGGCGGGTCGAGACGCTCACGCCGATGCGCCGCGCGATCGGGCGGCGCCTCGTCGCCGCCGCGGCCGAGACCGCGCAGCTCACGCTGACGGCCGAGGCCGACGTCACCGACCTGGCCGGGCTGGTGAAGGCGACGCCCGGCGCCTCGTACACCGAGGCGATCGTCCACGCGTGCGCGCTCGCGCTCGGCGACCATCCGCGCCTGGGCGCCCGCCTGAGCGACGGGCGGCGCGTGCTGCCGTCGTCGATCGACGTGGGGGTGGCGGTCGCGGTCGACGACGGGCTCGTCGTGCCGGTGGTCCGCGAGGCCGATCGCAAGGACGTGGCCGCCATCGGCCGCGAGATCCGCGAGCTGGCCGCGCGCGCCCGCGCCGGGCGCCTCACCGAGGCCGACAGCGCCGGGGGCGTGTTCACGGTCACCAACCTCGGGGCGCATCGCATCGACGCGTTCACGCCGCTGCTGGACCCGGGGCAGACCGCGATCCTCGGCGTCGGGCGGGCCCGGCCCCGGCCGGCGGCCGTCGACGGCGAGATCGCGCTGCGGACGCTGGTGGTGCTCAGCCTGACGTTCGACCACCGGGTGGTGGACGGCGAGCCGGCGGCCGCCTTCCTCGACGACGTGATCGCGCTGCTGGAGGACCCCGACCGGCTTCGTTGACTGACGAGTCAACCAAGGGGGTATGCTGTCCGGTGTAGGCCCCGTGGAGTGCGACCGCCGGGGGATAAACCTGCCCGTGGTGTGCGACCGCCGGGCGCTCTCACCGAAAGGACATGTCCATGCCCGAAGCCGTCATCGTCGACGCGATTCGGACGCCGGTCGGCCGAGCCTTCAAGGGCTCGCTCGCGTCGCTGCGTCCCGACGAGACGCTCGCGTTCGTCGTCGACCAGCTCCTCGAGCGCAACCCGCAGGTCGATCCGTCGACCGTCGAGGAGCTCGTGGCCGGCTGCGGCCTGCCGCAGGGGCTGCAGGCCAACAACATCGGCCGCATCGCCGTGCTGCTCAGCGAGAAGCTCGGCCAGCAGACGAACGGGTCGACCATCTCGCGCTACTGCGCCTCGGGGCTGGATGCGATCCGCATCGCGGCCAACAACGTGAAGGCCGGCCAGGGCGACGTCTACCTGGCGGGCGGCGTCGAGTTCGTCTCGCGCTACAACGCCCAGCAGGAGGCCGCGCACCCCGAGGACCAGAACGAGAAGCTCCAGGGCAAGGAGCCCGGCCAGCCCGACGCGTACATCGCGATGGGCCTCACGGCCGAGAACGTCGCCGAGCGCTACAACGTCAGCCGCGAGGCCCAGGACGAGTACGCGCAGCGCTCCCAGGAGCGGGCGGTGGCCGCGCAGCAGAGCGGCTTCTTCGACCGCGAGATCGCGCCGGTCACGCTGCCCGACGGCACCGTGGTCAGCAAGGACGACGGCCCGCGGCCGTCGTCGACGCTGGAGAAGCTGGCCTCGCTGGAGCCGGCGTTCAAGCCGGGCGGCACCGTCACCGCCGGCAACTCGTGCCCGCTCAACGACGGCGCCGCCGCGGCGCTGATCATGAGCGACGAGCGCGCCAAGGCGCTCGGGCTGACGCCGCGCGCGCGGGTGATCACCGCCGCGACGTGGGGCAACGAGCCCGAGTACATGGGCGTCGCCCCGATCGGCGCGATCAAGAAGGCCCTCGAGCGGGCCGGCATGACGATCGGCGACATCGACGTCTACGAGCTCAACGAGGCGTTCGCCGCCCAGGTGATCCCGATCGCCGAGGAGGTGGGCTTCGACTACGACAAGCTCAACCCCCACGGCGGCGCGATCGCGCTCGGCCACCCGTTCGGGATGACCGGCGTGCGCATCATGACCACCCTCCTCAACGACCTGGAGACGCTCGACGGCACGATCGGCCTCGAGACGATGTGCGTCGCCCAGGGCCAGGGCGAGGCGATGATCGTGGAGCGCCTCGGCTAGCAGGCCGTTTCGTCCGGACCGGCGGCCGCGGGCGACCGCGGCCGCCGGGCCTCGGCGCTCGGGCCGCGACGCGGCTCGCTCCCGCGCGCCGTTGTCGTCTCGCGATCGCATAGCGAGCTGGATCTGACAACGGCGCGTGCGAGGGCGCGGCGGGGGTAACCCGTCTCGCATGGCCACCGAGACGCAGCGCGCGGCCGCCCAGCGCCACGCCTGACCGTTGATGCTCGAGGCGCACGTCGCCGACGGCGTCCACCGGGTCGAGGACGCCTACGTCAACTGGTACATCGTCGACGACGACGGGCGCCTGACGATCGTCGACGCCGGCCACCCGCGCTCCTGGCGGTCGCTGCAGGCCGCGCTCGGCGAGCTCGGGCACGCGCCGGGCGACATCGAGGCGGTCGTCCTCACGCACGGCCACTTCGACCACGTCGGGTTCGCCGAGCGCGCCCGCCGCGAGCTGCGCGTGCCCGTGTGGGCGCCCGAGGCCGATCGCGGCGTCGTCGCCCACCCCTGGCGCTACGAGCACGAGCGCAGCCGCATCCCGTACCTGCTGCGCCACCCGGGCTTCGACCGCGCGTTCTTCGCGATGGCGCTCGCCGGGGCGCTGTTCGTCGAGGGCGTCGAGCACATCACGCCCTACGAGCCCGGCCGCCAGCTCGACGTGCCCGGCCGGCCGATCGCGATCGCCACGCCCGGGCACACGCACGGCCACTGCGCCCTGCACCTGCCCGACCGCGGGCTCCTCATCGCGGGCGACGCCGTCGTCACCCACGACGTCTACACCGACAGCCGCACGCCGCGGATCGTCGCCGGCGCGGCGACCGCCGACAGCGCGCGGGCGCTCGCGTCGCTCGACGCGCTCGCGGCCACCGCCGCGCCGATCGTCGCCACCGGCCACGGCCCGGTGTGGCGCCACGGCGCCGCCGACATCGCCGCGCGGGCGCGCGCCGCCGGCCCGGGCTGACTACGCGCCGGCGAAGAAGCGCCGCGGGTTGTCGACCAGCATCTGGTCGATCTGCTCCTGGGTGACGCCCGCCTCCAGCAGCCGCGGCAGGATCTCGCGATGGATGTGCGTGTAGTCCGGCTTCTCCTCGGCGAACGGCGGGTTCTCGTACATGAAGTCCATGAAGCAGGCGGCGTCGTGGCCGAGGTGCGCCTGGCCGGCGTAGCCCTCCGCGCACAGCGTCGACAGCGTGCGGATGCGGTCCTCGTCGGGGTTGAAGTGGGGGATGTTGAAGCGGTCGAAGCCCAGCCAGCAGCCCGACTGCGCCATCTCGCGCAGGTAGTCGAGGTCGTTGCTGTCGCCGGCGTGCGCGATCACGATGCGGCGCGGGTCCACGCCGTGCCCGGTGAGCACCTCGAGCGCGACGAGGCCCATCCGGTGCGGCGCGTTCGTGTGGACCATGATCGGCGCGCCCGTCTCGTTGCTGGCGTCGGCGATCGTGCGGAAGATCCGCGGGATGTGGCCGATCATGCCCCACTCCTCGACCGCGCACTTGAGGAACGCGGCCTTCACGCCGGTGTCGTCGATGCCCTCGCGGATCTCGCGCACCCACAGGGCCGTGAGGTCGTCGTCGCTGCGGTACTCGAGGAACTTCGGCAGCTCGATGAACGCGTACACGCCGGTCGCGACGACGATGTTCAGGTCGACGCCCTCGTTGATGCGCTGGATGCGCGGGACGTGGCGTCCCAGCCCGGGCACGGTCGGGTCGACGAGCGTCTGGACGCCGACGTCGCGCAGGCGCCGGAGCTTCGCGATCGCGTCGGCCACGCGCGCGTCCTCGTCCCAGTACGGCGCCCCCCACCGGCGGCCGTAGTTCTGCTCCATCTCGGGCTCCATGATGATGATGTGCTCATGGGCGAGCGTGGGGCCCAGCGCGTCCACGTCCACGGGGCCGCGGACGGTCTCGACGGTCGGCATCGCATCTCTCCTCTCCGGGGGCGCGGGCCAGTGAACCAGCGTGCGTGCCCCGAGGCAAGTTTCGGTCAGACGATTTCCGGATCGGCGAGCGCGTCGGCCATGCGGTGCAGCCGCTCGCGCCAGGCGAGCTCCTCGGGATCCGGTGCCGCCTGCGCCTCGATCCCGCGAGCCTCGCGGCGGGCGCGCACGCGCACCCACGCGGCGGCCCGGCCGGGGTCCATGCCGGCGGCCGCGGCGTAGCGCTCCAGCCACGCGAGCGCGGTCGCGCGCGCCGCGTCCGGGTCGGCCGGCAGCGCCGGCGCGAGCGGGTCGATCAGCGCCCACACGTCGGCGTGGCGATCGCCGATCACCGCGTGCGGGTCGATCGCCCGCCATCCGCCCCCGGCGTCGCGCAGCGCGTTGGCGCCGTGGAGGTCTGCGTGCAGCAGGACGTCGCGGGCGCCCGGTCGCAGCAGGTCGCCCAGCAGCGCGTGCTCGGCCGCGTCGCCGGCGAGCGCCGTGCGCCACGCCGGGTCGTTCCCGCCGATGTGGGGGAAGGGCGTGGGCGGCAGCCCGGCCGCGTGCAGCCGCGCCACCAGCGCGCCGAGGACGTCCAGGCGCTCGTCCCACGACGCGCCGGTCTCGTCGAGCGGCGTCCCGGGGACCACGCGCTCGAGCAGCAGCGTCAGGCCGCCGTCGCGGCGCCCCTCCAGCGCCGGCACCGCGCCGGTCGGCCGCCAGAAGGCCAGCGCCTCGCCCTCGCCGGCGAGCGCGGCGGTCTCCGGGTGGCCGCGCGGGTGGGCCTTCACCACGACCGGGCGGCCGGCGCGGCGCGCGGCCAGCACGAGCGCGACCTCGCCGCCCGGGATCACGCGCGCGTCATCGAGCGACCACGCCGCGATCGCCGCGGCCGCCCGCGCGCGCACGTCGGCGGCCATCGCCGCGGCGTCGTCGCGCGGCCAGTACGTCCGCCAGCGGCGGGCGAGCGCGGCCAGCCTGCGGTCGATCGCCGCGTCCATGCGGGCCAGCGTGCCAGGTCGTGCGGCGGCGAACGGTCGACCGCCGGGCCCTGCCACACCCGTCCACCTTGGACTGACTGGCCGTTCAGGACCGGCGGGCCAGCGCCGATGATGCGGCCATGGGAGACCGACAAGAGCTGTTCGACACGGACCCGGCGTCGCTGGAGCGGCGCGTCGCGAGCGTCCTGCGCGACGGCGCCCGTCTGGTCGGCCGCTTCACGCTCTGGTACACGACGCGCCCCGCCGTCCACGGCGCGGTCGTCGAGCCCGGGCCCGAGCGCGCCACCACGCGGTAGCCGCGCTCAGGCCGCGTTGCGCAGCGCCTGCAGCTCGCGGCGCAGCGCGAGCTGCTGCAGCCCGCGCTTCTCGACCGTCCGCACCCGCTCGGCCGACATGCCGAGCCGCTCGCCGATCGCCGTGAGCGTGTGCGGCGTCCCGTCTCCCCCGATCCCGTAGCGCAGCTTGATGACCTCGCGCTCCGGGTCGGCGAGCTCGTCGACGGTCCGGCGGACCGCCTCGCGCGACAGCTCGATGTGCAGCTCGTCGCCGATGTCGTCGCCCGCGGCCGGGAGGAGGTCCCCGATCGTCGCGTCCGCGCCGGTCTCCACCGGCCGGTCGAGGCTCGTGACGACCCGGGCCGCGGCGTCGAGCTCGTGGATGCGGTCGAGGCTGAGCCCGGCCGCCTCGGCGAGCTCCTCGTCGGTGGGCTCGCGCCCGAGGCGCAGCGTCAGCTCCGCCCGCGCGCGGGCGACCTTGCGCTCGCGCTGCTCGACGTTCGTGGGCAGGCGGATCGTGCGCGCCCGGTCGGCGATGCCGCGCTGGATCGCCTGGCGGATCCACAGCGTCGCGTAGGTGGAGAAGCGGAAGCCCTTGCGCCAGTCGAACTTCTCGGCGGCGCGGATGAGGCCGAGCATCCCCTCCTGGATGAGGTCCAGGAGCGCCATCTGCTCGGTGGCCGGGTAGCGCCGGGCGATCGACACCACCAGGCGCAGGTTGTGGTTGACGAGCTGCTCCTTGGCGGCCAGGTCGCCCCGCTCGATGCGCTTGGCCAGCTCGATCTCCTGGGCGGCGGTCAGCAGCGGATAGCGGCCCGCATCGCGCAGGAACACCGTCATCGCGTCGGCGGTGTCGGCGTCGGGCGAAAGGAGCGCGTCGAGGGGCGGATCTGGATGGGTCATCGGCGTCTCACACGATGCCCGTGAGCGGCCCGTACGGCATCCGTGGAAGGCCGCAGGTCGGGCGCGGACATCCGGGGGAGGCGTCGCGACGGCCGCGGCTTAGACTCGATCCCGTGGCCGCGACCGCCCAGTCCGCGGCGCCCGCGACGGCGCCGGCGCTTGCCCTCGAGGACGCGTGGGTCGTCCGCGGCGGCCACGCGATCCTGCGCGGCATCGACCTCGAGGTGCCGCGCGGCGCGGTGACCGGGCTGCTGGGCCCCAGCGGCTGCGGCAAGACGACCCTGATGCGCACGATCGTCGGCCTGCAGCGGCTCACGTCCGGGCGCGCGACCGTCCTCGACCTGCCGGCCGGCAGCCCCGCGCTGCGCTCGCGGATCGCCTACGTGGCGCAGGGGCCGTCGGTCTACCGCGACCTCACGGTCGGCGAGAACCTCGGCTACTTCGCGCGCCTCATCGGGGCGACCGGCGCCGACGTCGACGCCGCGCTGGAGGCGACCGACCTGAGCGGCCTGCGCGGCCGGCGGGTGGCCGCGCTGTCGGGCGGTCAGACCGCGCGCGTGTCGCTGGCGACCGCGCTGCTGGGCCGCCCCGAGCTGCTCGTGCTCGACGAGCCGACCGTCGGCCTGGACCCGATCCTGCGCGAGGAGCTGTGGGCGACGATGCGCGGCCTCGCCGACCGCGGCGCCACCCTGCTCGTCTCCAGCCACGTGATGGACGAGGCCGCCTACTGCGACAACCTGCTGCTGATGCGCGAGGGCCGGATCCTCGCCGACGACGCCCCCGACCGGCTGCGCGCCCGCACCGGCGCCGACGACATGAGCCAGGCGTTCGTGCGGCTCGTGCGCGCGCGCACGGGCGCCGCCGACGACGCGCGCACGGCCCCGCGCCGGGTGCGCAGCCTGCCGCGCCCGCGGCCCGAGGCCCCGCGTCCCGCGCACGCGGCGGCGACCGTCGCGCGCGTGCTGCACCAGCTCCGCCACGACCCGCTGACCGTCGCGCTCGTGCTCGTCATCCCGATCGTGCTGCTCGCGCTCATGCGCTTCGTGTTCCCGGGCGAGGAGACGTTCCGGCGCATCGGCGTGCCGCTCGTCGGGATCTTCCCGTTCATGTCGCTGTTCATGGTCACGAGCGTGGCGTTCCTGCGCGAGCGGATGGCCGCGACGCTGGAGCGCCTGATGACGCTGCCGATCGCGCGGCTGGACCTCGTCGCCGGCTACGCGGGGGCGTTCACGCTCGTCGCCGTGATCCAGACGGCGCTGACGATCGCGTTCGGCTTCGGCGTGCTGGACATGCACAGCTCCGGCTCGATCGCGATCGTGGCCGTGGTCGCCGTCATCGCCGCGCTGGCGGGCGCCGCGCTGGGGATCCTGTCCAGCACGATCGCCCGCAGCGAGTTCCAGGCCGTGCTGTGGATGGCCCTGCTCGTGCTGCCGCAGGTGATGCTGTGCGGGCTGCTCGTCCCGCGCGACGAGATGGCCGGGCTGCTGGAGGCGCTGTCGGCGGCGCTCCCGCTGACGTACGTCTACGACCTGCTGGACCGGATCGCCACGGGCGCGCCGCTGCCGTTCGGCCGCGTGGCGCTCGACGTCGGCGCGCTCGCGCTGGGGACGATCCTCCCGCTGGCGGCGGCCACGTTCACGCTGCGCCGCTCCAGCCGCTGACGGCGATCCGTACTCTCCCGCGCCGCGATTCCCGGGTCCCACCCGATGGCGCGCCGCCGCTCGGGCCGTACGGTCGGTCCATGGCCGCCGACACCATCCACATCCCGCAGCCGACCACGCCGACGCGGCGCCGCCCCGCCGACCGCCACGGCTACGTCACCGACGGGGAGCGGCTGTTCCGCGTCGTGTCGCCCGTGGACGCCGGCCTCGGCATCGACGACGCCGTCCTCGAGGACTGCGCCACGCTGCAGTGGCGCGTGTACAGCCACGCCGAGCTGTGGTGGCTGCGCCTGCGCGAGGTCTGAGCGTCAGTGCAGGACGACCGGCGCGGCCTCGGCCGGCGTCGGGTCGTCGGGCTCGACCACCGGCTCGGGCCGCTGCTTGGGCAGCAGCGTGAGCGCGACGACGAACGCGATCGCCAGCAGGCCGAGCGCGTACCAGAACGTCGTGCCGTAGGCGTCGGCCATCAGCGGCGCGGACTGCGCGAGGACGTCGGGCGGCAGCGGCACGCCGATCGCGCCGCCGGCCTCCGGGGGCAGGCGGGAGCTGAGCTGGTTGGCCAGCAGGATCGACAGGACGGCGGTGCCGATCGAGGCGCCGACCTGCTGGTTGATGTTCAGCGTGGTGCTCGCCTTGGCCACCATCGCGCGCCGCAGCGTCTGCATCGCGCCCGAGAACGTCGGCATCATCGTGAAGCCCATGCCGACGCCCATCACGAACAGCAGGGCGCCCATCACCCAGTAGCTCGTGTCGGCGCCGACCTGCGTCAGGCCGAGGAACGACAGGCCGACGACGAACAGGCCGGGCGGGACGATCCTGCCGACGCCGACGCGGTCGGTGAGCTGGCCGGCGATCGGCATCGCGATCATCGCGCCGACACCCTGGGGGGCGAGCAGCAGGCCGGTGTCCAGCGCCGACTCGCCGCGGACGGTCTGGAAGTACAGCGGCAGCAGCAGCATGCCGCCGAACACGGCGACGATCACGAGCACGAGCGTCGCGTTCGCGGCCGCGAAGACGCGGTTGGTGAACAGGCGCAGGTCGATGAGCGCCCGCTCGCCCGTGCGCAGCGCGTGGGTGACGAACAGCGCGAGCATCGCGACGCCGACGACCATCGGGGCGATCACCTTCGCCTCGCCGAAGCCGCCGGACGAGCTGCTCTCGGCCAGTCCGTAGATCAGCAGCGCCAGGCCCGGTGACAGCAGGCACAGGCCGAGCCAGTCCAGGCGGGTGCCGGGCGCCCCGACGTCGCGGGGGAGGATGCGGATCGTGGCCACCAGCGCGCACGCGCCGACCGGCACGTTGATGAAGAAGATCCAGCGCCAGGAGAAGCTGTCGACCAGCCAGCCGCCGAGGATCGGCCCGACGATCGGGCCCAGCAGCATCGGCACGCCCATGATCGCCATGACGCGGCCGACCCGGTGCGCGCCGGCGGCGTGCGTGAGGATCGTCATGCCGACCGGCATGAGCATGCCGCCGCCGAGGCCCTGCAGCACGCGGAAGGCGATCAGCGAGTGCGCGCTCCACGCCAGGCCCGACAGCACGGAGCCGGCGACGAACAGCGTGATCGAGATCATGTACAGCCGCTTGGTGCCGAACCGCTCGGCGGCCCAGCCCGACAGCGGGATCACGGTCGCGAGCGCCAGCGTGTAGCCCGTCGCGACCCACTGGATCGTCGCGAGGCTGGTGTCGAAGTCCGTCGCGAGCGTGTTGATCGCGACGTTGACGACCGTCACGTCGAGGATCGACATGATCGCGCCGAGCACGACCACGCCCGCGATCAGGAGGAGTCCGCGGTCGATCTTGTCGGGGTCGGGGCTGGCGGTGGCTGAGCTCATGGAAATGGGACGGTCGTGATTCGTGCCCGTGGGAGAGTAGGGCCCCGGCTCGCCACCGCGCGTCCGGGCGCCGACAATCGCGGCCGTCGGGGGCGGGTCCGGTCGTCACAGGTCGATCACCCGTCCGCCCCGGCGGGCGGCAGGATCGCGACGGGGCGGGCCGAACACCGTGCGGTGAACACGCGGTCGCGGATCGAGGTCACCCTCGGATGGCGCACGCTGGCGATGCTGGCGGTGTTCGGCCTGCTCGTCGCGCTGGTCCTCCTGTCGCTGGGGACGCTGCTGTCGATCTTCCTGGCCGGCGTGCTGGCCCTGGGGCTCGACCCGGTCGTCGGCGCGCTCGTGCGCAGGGGCTGGTCGCGGGGCTGGGCGTCGATCTGCGTGCTGCTGGGCGTGTTCGTGGTGGCGTTCCTCATCGTCGCCATCACCGTCGGCCCGCTGTGGGACCAGGTCGTCGACTTCGTGGGGCACGTCCCCGAGTACTGGCGCGAGATCTCCGGAAGCGACGCGTTCGAGACGTTCATCGGCTCGGCCACGCAGGACGACGTCCACGCGTGGCTGAAGGACGCCGCCGCCGAGCTCCCGTCGGCCGCCTCGACCCTGCTCGGCGCCGCCGGGGGCGTGTTCGGCTCGGTCCTGTCGCTGGTGACGCTGACGTTCCTCTCCCTGTTCCTGCTCATGGAGCGCCCGTCGATCACCGACTGGCTGTTCGGCTTCATGGCGCCCGACCAGGAGCGGCGCTGGCGGCCGGTGCTCGAGGACTCGATCTCCGCCGTCTCGTCGTCGCTGATCGGCAACGTGGCGATCTCGTGCGTGGCGGGGACCGTCGCCGGGCTCTCCGCGTGGGCGTTCGGCCTGCCGTTCCCGATCGTGCTCGCCGTGCTGACCGGGTTCCTCGACCTGATCCCGCAGGTCGGCGCCACGATCGCCGCCGTGATCCTCACGCTCGTCGCGCTGACGGTCAGCACCGAGGCGGCGATCGCGATGGTCGTGATCCAGCTGATCTACCAGCAGGTCGAGAACTACATCGTCTACCCGGTCGTCTACCGGCGCGCGGTGGAGCTGACGGCGCTGACGACGATCATGTCCGTGCTCATCGGGAGCGCGATCCTCGGCGTGGCCGGCGCGATCCTGGCCGTCCCGTTCGCGGCCGTCGTCAAGATCGTCGTCAACGAGGCGGGCCGCCCGCGCCGGGAGCGGATGGCGGCGCTGCGCGCGGCGCCCGAGCCGCCCGGCGCCCCCTGATCGCCGGGCCCGGGCGCGGAGGACTACGCATCCCGCGCCCGTAGCCGCCCCCGATGTCCGCGGGGCCCGGCCGTGGCGAGGATGCCGGCATGTCCCTGCGCACGGGTCTCGTGGCGGCGCTGCTGAGCGCGGCGGCCGCCGTGGGCGCCGCCGCGCCCGCGCCCGCCGCGGTCGTGCCGGTCGAGCTGACCGCGCGCCACGCCACGGTCCAGGTCGCGCCCGGGGTGCGGATGGAGGCGTGGACGTTCAACGGGACGATGCCCGGGCCCACGATCCGGGTGCGCGAGGGCGACGTCGTGCAGGTCACGCTGCGCAACGCCGAGCCACCGCGCGGCCATCACGGCCGCCCGATGTGGCACTCGGTCGACTTCCACGCCGCGCAGCTCGCGCCGAACATCGGGTTCGCCGGGGTCGCGCCGGGCCAGGAGAAGACGTTCTCGTTCGTCGCCTCACGGCCCGGCGTCTTCATGTACCACTGCGGGACCGCGCCGATGATCGAGCACATCGGCATGGGCATGTACGGGGCGATCATCGTCGAGCCGGCGGCCGGCCGCCCGCCGGCGCACGAGGTCACGCTCGTCCAGAGCGAGCTCTACGGCCGCGTCCACGATCGCCGGCTGCACGGCTCGGCGGCCGCGATGCGCGCGCGGCGGCCGAAGTACGTCGTCTTCAACGGCCGCGCGATGCGCTACATGAGCGAGCCGATCCCGGTGCCCGTCGGCGAGCCGGTGCGCATCTACCTCGTCGACGCCGGCCCGAGCCTCGCCAGCGCGTTCCACGTCGTCGGCACGATCTTCGACGTCGTCCAGCCCGACGGGAACCCCGCCAACGTCCTGACCGGCGTCTCGACCCACCTCGTCGGCGCGGGCGGGGGCGCCGTGTTCGAGCTGACGTTCCCCGAGCCGGGCGTCTATCCGTTCGTCACCCACGCGATGCGCGACGCCGCCGCGGGCGCGATGGGCCGCTTCCAGGCCGGCTGAGCCCGGTCAGGCCCAGTCGGACGGCACGTCCGCGCCGCCCTCCTGCGCCACGCGCGCGCCGAAGCGCACGATCGCCGGGTGCTGGGCGATCCGCCCGCCGACGAGCCCCTCGCCCAGCGTGAAGCCGGTCGCCTCGTGGACGAGCGAGCGGGGCATGAACGAGAACGCGTCGGCGGCGTGGTCGGCGTCGGCGGTCGAGTTGAGCCGCATCAGCACGAGGTTGTCGCACTGGGAGACGACGTCACGGTGGACCTTCTGCGGCCGCTGCGTGGCGACGAGCAGGTAGAGGCCGAACTTGCGGCCCTCGGCCGCGATCCGCACGGCGGTCTCGGTGGCCAGCGCGGTCAGCGCGTCGGCCGGCTGGGCGGGGCACACGTTGTGGGCCTCGTCGATGACGATCAGCACGGGCTCGCGGCGCTCGCGCAGCGCCCACAGCCGACCCAGCAGCGCCTGGCTGACGAGCGCCTGCTCCGCGGCGCTGCCCAGCGCGCCGAGATCGACGACCAGGCAGCGCCAGTCGTCGCGCTCGATCGTCTCCAGGAGCGAGCCGCCGTCGCCGCGGGACCACACCGAGAACCCGTCGATGCCGAGGTTGCGCGCCCGCGCCGCCAGGCGATGGCCCTCGGCGGTGCCCGGGCTCTCCAGCGCGGAGATGCTGTCGGGCCGCTCGCCGGTGATCAGGTCGATGAGCTCGGCGTACTCCTCGCGCTCGCCGATCGGGTCGATGCGCAGCAGCGCGCCGTGCGCGGACGGGTCCAGCTCGGCGAATCGCAGCCGCAGGCGCACGTGCGCGGCGCCGGCGCGCCCGTGGACGGTGACGCCGGCGGCCGCCTCCCGCCACCGCTCGGCGGTCGGCGGGTCGACCTCGGGCCGCGGCTCGCGCAGGCGCACGAAGTCGGAGTTCGGGTCGAGCACGATGACCCGCAGGCGGGTCCGCAGCAGGAGCTGCTCGAGCACCGCCCCCAGCGCGTACGTCTTGCCCGAGCCCGACTGGCCGCAGAAGAACGTGTGGCGGTCGAAGCCGCGGGCGTCGATCGCGTACGGGACGCCCGGCGCGCGCGACAGGGTGCCGACCGGCAGCGGCGCGCGCGGCGCCCCGCCCGCCGCAAGCCAGGCGGCGACCGCCTCCGCGTCGGCGTGGCGGACCTGCGCGTCGTGGAACGACGTGCGGTCGTCGTCGAGCAGGCGGCCCTCGCCGCGGGCCATGCGCACCCCGATGCGGCTGGAGCCGCTGGCGGCCTGCGTCCCCTCCAGCGGCATCGCCAGGTCGACGCCCTCCTCGCGCACGAGCTCCAGCGACTCGAGCAGCCCGAGCGGCCGGCGGTCGCCGGTCTCGATCACCACGTAGCCGCCCGGGCGCAGCTCCAGGTCGTGCAGCGACGCCTGCATGGTGAAGCGGCGCCCGTCGAGCGAGGTGGCCAGCGGCAGCACGGCGCGCTCCAGGCGCTCGCGCAGCGCGCGGAACAGCCCGAGGCGCTCGTCGATCTGCGGGAACGAGGCGGGGTCGGCCATCGGCGGACAGCGTAGACCCGCCGCTGGTTCATCATCCCGACGATGGGGAACGGCGCGGTCGATCGGGGGAGGCCCACGTGAACGAGGTCCAGCTCCTCGTCGACAGCCTGGCCCGGCGCCTGCAGCGCCCCGTCGGCGTGGACGACCGCCGCTTCCGCGCGATCGCCTACAGCTCCCACAGCGACGAGATCGACGCCGTGCGGCGGATCTCGATCCTCGGTCGCCGGGCGCCCGACGCGGTGGCCCGCTGGCTCGAGGAGCTGGGGCTGATGGAGGCGCGCGACGTCGTCCACGTGCCCGCCAACCCCGAGCTGGAGATGGTCCCGCGCGTCAGCGTCCCGGTGCGCTTCCACGACCGCCTCCTCGGGTTCCTGTGGCTGGTCGAGGACGGCGAGCCGCTGACCCCCGACGAGCTCGAGACGTGCCGCCGCGCCGCCGGCGAGCTGGCCCAGGAGCTGTACCGCGAGCGCCAGCAGACCAACGAGGAGCGGCGGCTGGAGGCCGCCTGGGTGCGCCAGGCGCTGGGCGGCGCGGAGGAGCCGTCGGTGGCGGGCATCCCCGGCATCGCCTCCGAGGCGCTGTACGCGGTCCTCGTCGTCCACGTCCGCCTGCCGCGCGGGCTCGCGCCCGACGGGGTGGACGTGCGGATCACCGAGGCCGTCGACCAGCTCCGCCGCGGGATCGGCCCGCGCCACCAGATGGCCGAGGTCGACGACCGCGGGGCGCGCGTCGTGCTCTCGGCCGGCAGCGCGGGAGAGATCCGCCGCCACGCCGAGGGCCTGCTCGCGGCGGCCGAGCCGGAGCTCGCCGACGTCGACGGGGCCCGGGTCGTCGTCGGCGTCAGCGGGCTGCTGGACGGGATCGACGGGCTGCCCGCCGCCGCCGCGCAGGCGGCGCGCGCCGCGCGGCTGGCCGAGTCGATGCCCGACCTCGGGCGGGTGGTCCTGTGGAGCGAGCTGGGCGTGCTGCGGCTGCTGGCCGAGCTCGTCGACGACCGCGACCCGGCCGCGCTCGTCCCGGATCCGGTCCGGCGGCTGCTGGCCGATCCCGACGCCGCGTCGCTCGTCCCCACGATCGAGGCCTACCTCGAGCACGGCGGCGACGCGGCGGCGGCGGCCGAGGAGCTCCACGTCCACCGCTCCAGCCTCTACAACCGGCTGCACCGGATCGAGGAGGTCGCCGGCGTCGACATCCGCTCGGGCGCTGACCGCCTCGAGCTGCACCTGGGGATCCGCCTGTGGCGGATGGCCGGCGGCCCGGGCCTCGACTGACGCTCGACATCTGTTCACTCGCGGTCGCCCGGGGCGCGACGGTCTTCGCGTCCGCGAGCGCGGCACCGGTCGTACGCTCGGTCCATGTTCGGGGAGAGCAGGGGTCTTGAGCACGAGCGCGTCGTCTACTTCCGCGATCACGCGACCGGCGTCGTCGGGATCATCGCCATCCACTCGACGGCGCTCGGCCCCGCGATGGGCGGGCTGCGCCTGCGGCGTTACGCCACGCCGGCCGACGCGTGCGCCGACGTCCTCGACCTCGCGCGGGCGATGAGCCTCAAGAACGCCGCGGCCGGCCTGGACCTCGGCGGCGGCAAGGCCGTCCTCGTCGACGACGGAGGCTGGGCGCACCCCGAGGCCCGCGCCGAGCGCATGCGCGCCGTGGGCCGCGTCGTCGAGGAGCTCGGCGGCCGCTACACGACCGCGCCCGACGTCGGCACCACGGTCGAAGACATGCGCGTCATCGCCACCCAGACGCGCTGGGTCGCCGGCCTGCCCGTCGACGCCGGGGGCCGCGGCGATCCGTCCCCGGTCACCGCCCGCACCGTGTTCGGCGCGATCGCCTCAGCGGTCCGCCGGCGCCTGGACCGCCCCGACCTCGCGGGCGTGCGCATCGGCGTGCAGGGCGTCGGGCACGTCGGGGCGTCGCTCGTCGGGCGCCTCGTCGCAGCGGGCGCCGACGTGACCGTCACCGACACCGACGCCGAGCGCGTGCGCGCGGTCGCCGACGCCCACGGCGTGCGCGCGGTCGAGCCCGACGGCTTCGTGGCGCGCGACCTCGACGTGCTGGCCCCGTGCGCGGTCGGCGGCGCGATCACGCGCGCGAACGCCGCGTCGCTGCGGTGCGCCGTCGTGGCCGGCGCCGCGAACAACCCGCTCGAGGCCGACGACGTCGCCGAGCTGCTGGCCGACCGCGAGATCCTCTACGTCCCGGACTTCCTGGCCAACTGCGGCGGCATCATCCACGTCGCCGGCGAGGCCCAGGACCTCGGCGAGGACGAGGTCGAGCGTCTCGTCCTCGACGCCGTCGAGCGCACCGACGCGCTGCTGGCCGAGGCGCTGGCCACCGGCCGCGTGCCGCTGCACCTGGCCCTGGAGCACGCCGAGGCGCGCATCGCCCGCGCGGCGTCCGCCGGCCGCCAGCGCACCGCCGTCTGACCGGCGGGCCGTGTCAGGCGGGCGTCACGTGCGCCACTCGTCCGAGCCCCACCTGACGCCGACCCCGAGGAACGTGCCCTCGAACCGGCCGGTCGACGGGTTGAAGCGGACGTTGACGCCGGTGCCGCACTTCTCCAGCCAGCCCCAGCCGATGCAGCCGCCGGCGGTCGCGTAGCCGCCGCGGACGTAGAAGCGGGGCTTGGCGGGGTCGATCACGAGCGACGACTGCAGGGCCCCCTCGACGAAGACGCGACCGACGTAGACGCCGACCTCCATCCGCGGGACGGTGAGGTCGAAGTCGATCGTCTTCGGGAAGGACTCCGTCCACGTGAAGCCGCGGCCCAGCGGGCCGAGCCGCAGGTCGCCGCACAGGCGCAGGTACAGCTTCTGGCCGCCGGCCTGCTGGAGGACCTGCACGGCGCCGGTGCCGCGGATGCGGCAGCCGTCGCCGCTCAGGCGCGCGCCGTCGGGCCGGTAGACGACCAGGCCGCCGGCCGACAGGTAGGCCGGGCCGACCGACCCGCGGAACTCGAGCGCGCCGGCGGCGTTCTCGAGCTTCCCGTCGGCGTAGGCGAACGCGACGTCGGTGCCCAGGCCGAGGACCTGGACGGTGGCGTCGACACTGAGCTGGCGCAGCTTCCAGCTCGACTCCTTGGCCGCGTCGACGGTGGCGTCGATCTGGGTGCGGCCGAACGAGGTGCCGCTCAGGCGCAGCTCGCCGGCGCCCTTCAGGTGGCCGGCGAAGCGCTGCGGCGACGCGTCCATCGCCCCGTCGACGGTGACGAAGCTGTCGCCGACGCGCAGGCCGCCGCGCAGCTCCACGACGTAGCGCCTGGCGGCGCTGTCGAGGTCGAGGCGCAGGTGCGTCTGCTCGATCTGGGCCGAGCCGATCGCGAACGCGCCGACGTCGGCGTCGGCCTGGACGCGGAAGCCGCCGCCCGGCTGGCGGGCGAGCTTGGCCGCCAGCTTCACGGGCGTGGTGGCGATCGTGCCGTCGAACGCGAGCGCGATGCCCGGGTCGATCGTGTAGGCGGTGGTCCCGGCCCCGATGGTGCAGCCAGTGGGCGCGATCGCGATCCGCGCGTAGTTGGCCGCCACCGGGCCGAGCACGATCGCCGGGGGCGCCTGGTCGGCCGAGCCGCGCGCCGGGTCGCGCGCGTCCACCGAGATCTCCAGGCACGGGTTGGCGGCCGCGACCTTGAGCGCGACCGCGGCCCGGACCTGCGCCTGCACGCCGAGCGACGCGGTCCATGCCGCGGGCAGCGTCGCGTCGGCCGACAGCCCGACGGTCACCGACGAGGCGCCGAACTCGCCGGCGAGCTGCAGCGAGCGGACGTCGAGGCCGCGCTCGCCGAAGGCGTCGCGCACGACGCCGTCGGGCGCGCGGGCGGCGTCGACCGCCGCGCTGACGCCGACCGACAGCGAGCCCAGCGAGATCGAGGCGGTGAGGGCCAGCGGCGTCGTCGACGCCGGCATCTGCTGCGTCGCGGGCGTGGTGAGGTCCGCGTCGGCGGCGAGCGCGATGCGCAGGGCGCTCCTGGGGCTGTAGTCGACGCTCAGCGTGGCGCCGCGCAGCGCCAGGGCGGTGTGCGCCGGGTCGTCGGCCGCGCCGATCACGTACGACGGCTTGGCGAACGTGTAGACGACCTTGCCGGCGAAGCCGTGGGAGAGCGCGCCCTCCTCGCCGCGGGTGCGGGTCAGCGTCGCGGTCAGGTCGCCCGTGCCGGCGAGCGAGTCGCGCAGGCTCTCGGGGAGGCGCGGGGCGGGCACCCGGAAGGCGGCCACGATCTTCAGCTCGCCCGCGGCGAGGGGCAGCGGCCGGCGCTCCGGGTCGGGCTTGATCTCGACGTCGGTGCTGGCGTACAGCAGCCGCGCATCGCGGATCAGCGAGTCGTCGCTCGGGTCGTTCCTGGTCGGGTCGAACGCGCCGAGCTGGGCGGCCAGGCAGTAGCCGCCCGCGGAGAACTGGCCGTAGACGGCGATCGGCTGGTCGAACGCCTGGCCGCCGGCCGAGAAGCCGAGCGTGAGGCCCTGCTCGGCCTGGAGCTTCGTGGTCGTCGGCGGGGCGGCCGCGTCGGCGGGCTTGGCGGGATCCCCGGGCGCCGGTGCCGGCGTCTTGGGCACGCACCAGTTCGGCGCCTGGTTGGAGAGCGTCAGCTCGATGTCCTTCAGCGCCAGCCACTCCGGGCCGAACTCGGGCAGGCGCGCGGCGCTGGTGAAGCGCAGCGCCATCGTGCGCAGCGTGACCACCGCGTGGCCCTCCCAGGCCAGCGGATCGGGCACGGTGGGGATCCGGGCCGTGCCGGTGACGTCGAGGCGCAGCTGCACGCGGTCGGTGCTGCAGTCCTTCTCGTCGTCGGCGCAGCGGTTGCCCAGCTCCCCGGTGACCCGGACGTCGGCGATGCTCGACGAGGGCGACCAGCCGGTGACGGTGCCGCGCAGCGAGGCGACGACGACGTCCGCGGGCTTCTTCTCGTCGTCCGCCGCGTCGTCCGCCTCGTCGTCCTGGGCGGCGGGACGTCGCTCGATGCTGCCCTCGATCCCGGTCAGCACGACGTCGTCGGTGATCGTCCAGTCCTGCTTCTGGGTGACCGTGAGCTTCCACTGCGAGCGGCTCGTGAAGGTGCCGGCGACGTCGGTCACGAACGGCCCGTCGGCGGTGTCGACCGTGGCCACGGCGCCAAGCGCGATGCCGTCGGCGTCCCAGGTCGCGGTGACGCCGCTGACGGTCAGGCCGTCGGTGACGGCGAGCGCGCGGTCGGCGGGATCGGTCTTCAGCGCGATCGAGCCCGTCCAGCCCCAGGCCTTCCGGGGCTCGTCCTCGGCCGGCTCGGGCTCGGCCGCCCTGCGGGCGATCTCGATCTCGCCCTCGCCCGACAGGAACACGGGGGTGTCGTCGACGCCCTGGAGCTGGACGACCTTGTCGGCGGCGACGTGCAGCCTGATCGTCGCGTCCGACGCGATCGACCCGTCGAACGCGACCTTGCGCGTGGGCGCGCCGGGTTCGGCGGCCTCGACGCCGGTCGGGCGGGCCTCGGAGTGGACGGCGATCGGCTGGGCGCCGGGCCGCAGGGTCAGGAACGTGCGCGAGGGGGTGTGCTCCCAGCCCTCGGGCAGGGCGATCCAGGGGATGCCGTCGTGCAGCGCCAGGCGGCCGGTCAGCGACTGCCACTCGCCGTCCTCGAGCGCCGCGTACAGCCCGGCGGACTCGAAGGACGCGCTCCAGCCCGAGCCGAGGCGCTCGCGCAGGACGTCCGGCAGCACGACCGTGCCGCCGGTGAGCATCATGCCGTCGGCGTCGACCTCGCCCGTGACGTCCTCGAACGAGAGCACGCCGATCCTCACGGTCGCGGCGTCGAACGCGACCTTCGCCCCGTCGGCGTCGCACGCGCCGCCAGAGGCGGAGGCGCCGCCCAGCGTGACCGTCGTGCCGGAGGCCAGCGACAGCGCGCCGCCGCCGGTGGGGTCGCCGCCCTTCACGGCGTCGAAGATGCGGCAGAACGGGCCGCCGGGGTGCTCCTGCTCGTCGGCGTCGTCCGGTGCCGTGGCGTCGTCGTCGCCGTCGTCCGCGGGGTCGCCGTCCTGCACCGGGTCGTCGCCGTCGTCGTCGTCCGCGTCGGCCTGGGCGGCGCGCGCGACCGCCCGCGGCTGGGGCGCCGCGGGGCGCAGGTGGAGCGTGCGCTGGGCGGCGACGCGGGCGCCGCCGACCTCCGCGCGCACGTCGACGCGCACGTGACGGCCGGATCGGGGGAGGCGCACGACGAGCTGCTCGCCCCGGCGCACGGTCGTGTCGCCGCCGGCCCGCACGGTCCAGCGCACCGCACCGACCGCGCCGCCGACGCCGACGGCGCGCAGCCGCGCCACCTGCCCGGCGCGCGGCGACGGGCCGCCCTCGATCCGCACCGCGCGGGTCAGGCCGGCACCGACGCGATGGCCGCGCAGGCGCCGTTGCGGCGGCGTGAGCGCGCGCACGCGCGTCAGCGCCTCGAGCCGCGGGTCGAGCCTCGCGACCGTCGCGGGCAGCACCCGCAGGGCGAGGTCCGCGGCGCCGGTGCCGCGCACGTCGCGCGCCGACAGCCGGAAGCGCAGCGTCTGCGGGCGCGTGACCTGGGGCAGGCGCAGGTGCGCGGTGACGACGGACGTCGTCGCCACGCCGGAGGCGCCGTCGACGATCGTCGCCCGCGGGCCGGACACCTGGCGCCAGCGGTAGCGCAGCGGCGTGCCGTCGATGCGGCCCTTCAGGCGGCCGGTGAGCACGACCGGCGCGGCGTCGGCGGACGTGGGCGCCAGCACCGTGCGCCGCGCGGTGACGGCGTGCACGCGCACGGGCGGGCGGGGCCGCAGCCGCAGCGTGGCCGAGGCGGTCCGGCGGCCGGCCCCGTCCTGATCCCATGACGCGCGCACGCGCACGCGCGCGGGGGCGCCCGGGCGCACCGCCACGAGGCCGACGCCGATCTCGTCGAGCGTGCCGGCGGTGGCGCGGCCGGGCGCGCGGCAGGCGATCGCGCGGCCGGCGGCCCGGCACCGCCAGCCGCCGTCGGCGATCTCGCCGACGCGGTAGGCGCGGGGGACGCGGATGGACGCGCGCACGTCGGCGACGGCGGGCGCGTCGGCGAGCTGGGCCGGCAGCGCGACGCTCAGCCGCCCGCCGCCGCCGGCCCGCAGGCCGGGGTCGGCGGCGACGGCCAGCGCGAGCGCGCCGAGCGCGGCGGCGCGCGCGGACCGGGCCTCGTCGCCGGACAGCGTCGAGGTCAGCGCCACCGGCTGGTCGCCGGCGGCCGACCGGGAGACGTCGCCGAGCGGGGCGTACTGCGGCTGCGCGCGCACGCGCCGGTCGATCGGCGCGTCGGCGATGCGGCCGCTGCGCGCGGCGATGCGGGCGAAGGTCGGGACCCCCTCGTCGTCGTCGCCCTCGGGCGAGATCGCCGGCAGCGACGACCACCCGCCCGGGAGCGGGCCGAGCCGGTCGCCGTCGTCGTCGGCCCGGGCGGGCGCCGCGACGGCGATCGCCGCGCACAGGGTCGCGAGGAGCGCGGCCAGGGCGGGCCGGGGGAGAGAGCGTCGCATCAGTTCCTCGTCATCGGATCCGCCGGCCCGGGATCCGCCGACGCGTCCTCACCCTTATCGGCCTCCGCGGACGACAGTTGAGCGCGGCGGCGTCGCGGGCCGAGCCGGTCGATGTCGCGCTGCGCAAACAGGTTGGCGCGCAGCGAGAAGCCGGCGGCGCGTCGCGGCCGTACGGTCGCGGCAGGTCGTCGATCGGATCGAGGAGAGAAGGATGCGCGTCACCCTGCGTCTTGCCGCCGTGCTGGCGGCCGCCTGCACCGGAGCCGGCATCGTCGCCTGCGGCGACGACGGCGACGACGGCACCGCGACGCAGCCGTCCGCGGCCACCGCCACGGCGCAGAACGCCGCCACCGCCACGGCGCAGAACGCCGGCGCGAGCCGGTGCGGGGTGGGCGGCGAGGGGAAGGCGACGGGCGAGCCGATCCGGATCGGCGCCATCGTCACCAAGCAGCCGGGCACCGACTTCACGGACGTGACCAGCGGCGCCCAGGCCTACTTCGACTGCGTCAACGCCAACGGCGGCATCGACGGGCGCCCGATCGAGTACCTCGTCGAGACCGAGCAGAGCGACCCCGGCCAGGTGATCGGGGCGGCGAAGAAGCTGATCGACGACGACGGGGTCGTCGCGATGGTCGGCAACATCTCGCTGATCGACTGCTCCGTGAACCACGAGCTCTACGAGCAGAGGGGGTTCAACGTCATCAGCGGCGGCATCGCCGCCGAGTGCTACGGGACGCCGAACATCGCGGCGGTCAACATGGGCGCGCGGTTCAGCTCCGACGGCGCCGCGCAGACGCTCGTGCGCCAGGGCGCCGAGAAGCTCGTCCTCGTGACCGGCAACGTCCCGGGCATCGACTACGTCCTGGAGGGGGTCAAGACGGTCGGCGAGGCGCTCGGCGTGCCGGTCGAGACCTTCAAGGAGAACGTCCCGATCCAGGACGCCAACTCGGTCGCGATCAAGGCCGTCCAGGCGGCGGGGGACGGGGGCGGGGTCGTCCTCAACTTCACCCCGCCCGAGGCGCTGAGCATCCTCCAGGCCGCCGAGAAGCAGGGGCTCCAGGACCGGGTGATGTGGGGCTGCTCGACCCCGTGCAACACCGACTTCCTCGCGGAGGCCCTCGGGTCGGCGTGGAACGGGAAGCTGTTCGTCAACGCCGAGGCGCGCCTGCCCGACCACGACGGTCCCGACATGGCCCTCTATCGCGAGGTCATGGAGGAGTACGGCAAGGACGTCCCGATCGGCTCGTTCAGCCAGTTCGGCTTCCTGCAGGCCCGCATCACGGCGGAGGCGCTGGCCGGGATCGAGGGTGAGATCACGCCGGAGACCGCCAACGCGGCGATCCAGGATGTCAAGGACTTCGAGACCGACCTGCTGTGCCGGCCCTGGTACTTCGGCGAGGCGCCGCTGCACGTGCCCAACAACGTGGACCTGACGGTCACGCCGCAGGATGGGAGGATGGTCCAGGTGGAGGACTGCTTCCCGATCTCCGACGCGGAGCCCGCGATCAAGCAGGTCCGCGAGATCGAGCGGCAGATGGAGGGCTGAGCCGTGCTCGAGCCGGGCGAGACCGTCGAGCACGTCCTGCGCGACACGCTGCGCGACGGCACGCTGCCCGGCGTCGTCGCGGCGGTCGTGGGCCGCGACGGCATCCGGGACATCGCGGCGGTCGGCCGGATGCGCGCGGACGCCGAGCCGCCGGCCGGCGCCGACACGATGTTCCGGCTGATGTCGCTGACGAAGGCGCTGACCAGCGTCGGGGCGCTTCAGCTCGTCGAGCAGGGCCGGCTCGGCCTCGACACGCCGGTCGCCGACGTGCTGCCCGCCTTCGGCCGGCTGCAGGTCCTCGACGGGTTCGACGGCGAGACGCCGGTGCTGCGGCCCCCGCGCGGCGCGGCGACGATCGGCCAGCTGCTCAGCCACACCTCCGGCCTGGCGTACGCGTTCGCGGCGCCGGACCTCCTGCGCTACCTCGAGGTCACCGGGACCCCCGATGCGATCACCGGCCGGCGCGATGCGCTCAGCCTCCCGCTCGTCGCCGACCCCGGCACCGCGTGGAACTACGGCGTCAGCACCGACTGGCTGGGCTGGGCGATCGAGGCCGTCAGCGGCCAGGACCTGCCGTCGTACCTGCGCGACCACGTCCTCGAGCCGCTGGGCATGCGCGACACGACGTTCGCGCCGACCGCGCAGCAGCGCGGCCGGATGATGGCGCTGCACGCCCGCCGGCCCGACGGCGGCCTGGCGGTCGTCGACGCCGACCCGCTGCCCGCGGACCCGGAGTTCTTCTCCGGTGGGCACGGCGCCTACGGGACCGTGCCCGACTACGCCCGCCTCCTGGCGGCGCTGCTCGGCGGCGGGGAGCTCGACGGCGCGCGGATCCTGCGCCCGGAGACCGTCGACCTGGCGTTCAGCGACCAGCTCGGGGGCCTGCCGCTGCCCGCGGTCATGCGCTCGACCATGCCCGAGCTGGCCAACGACGTCCCCGCGCCGCCCTATCGCCGGGGCTGGGGGCTGGGGTTCCACCTCATCCTCGAGGACGTGCCGGGGATGCGGCGCGCCGGCACCGGCGACTGGTCGGGCCTGATGAACTGCTTCTACTGGGTCGACCGCCGCGCGGGCGTCGCGGGCCTCTGGTGCACCCAGCTCCTCCCGTTCTTCGACGCCGAGGTCGCCGTGGCGATCGCCCGCTTCGAGCGGTCGGTCTACCGTAGACTCTCCTGACGCGTTCAGGAGGGCGGAGGATGACCATCGAGGGAGCGGTCGCGGACGTCTCGTGTGACCTGCGCGACCTCGACACCGCGAGCATCAGCGAGGGCTGGCACGAGCTCCTCGCCCGGACCTACGGGGTGCCCTTCGACGTCCGGCCGGCGCCGCCCGAAGGCCGGCGATTCGCCGCGACCGCGTCGCGCTGGTCGCTGGGCTCGCTGGCGCTGGTGCGCACCGCCCACGACGCGGGCAGCGGACGCCGCGGCCCCGCCGAGATCGCGGGCTCCGACGACGACGTGGTCGGCCTCCTGTACCTGCGCGCGGGCACGCTGGCGCTCCGGTTCGACGGGCGCGAGACGACGTTGCGCCCCGGGCAGCTCGTCCTCTGGGACGGCCGGCAGCGCGGTGGCTTCACCGCGTTCGGCCCCGTCGACAACCAGACGGTCGTGATCCCGCGCCATCGGCTCCGCTCGGTCGCGCCCGGCTACGAGCGCCTCGTCGGCCGGCCGTTCGCGGCGGGCGACCCGTCCGTGCGGCTGTTCGGGCAGTTCCTCGGCTCGCTGCCGCTCACCGCCGCCGACCTCGACGCGGCCGGCCGGGCCGCCGTCGGCGACGCCACCGTCGACCTGGCCCGCGCCGTCCTGGCGCCGCGCGCCACCGAGCGCGAGCGCCCGGCGCCCGCGATGCTGACCGCGGTGCGCCTGTACATCGAGCGCCATCTGGCCGACCCGGACCTGTCACCGGCGACCATCGCCGCCGCCAACGCGATGTCCGTGCGCACCCTCCACCGCCTGTTCGAGGCGACGGGCACCAGCGTGCAGGCCACGATCCGCGAGGCCCGCCTGGAGTGCTGCCACGCCGAGCTCGTCCGCGGCGGCGACGCCTCCGTCACGTCGATCGCGTTCCGGTGGGGCTTTCGCAACATGTCGTCCTTCAGCCGCGCGTTCCGCGAGCGCTACGGCGACTGCGCCCGCGACGTCCAGGCGGCCGCGCGCGCTCGGGTGCCCTGAGACGACGAACGCCCCGCATGAGCGGGGCGTTGCGTGGAGGAGCGGCTGAAGGGACTCGAACCCTCGACCTTCTGCATGGCAAGCAGACGCTCTAGCCAACTGAGCTACAGCCGCAGGCGGAGCGCATGATAGCCACCCGACGCGAGCCGGTGCGGCGCGCGGGTTCCCCACCGCGCGCCGCACCGTGAGCCCGCCGCCTACCGGCGGCGGCGGGGCACCGCTCGCATCTCGAGCTGCACCTGGTCGCCGGGCAGCAGGTGCGTCCCCGGCGGGATCGACTGCCGGTGCACGACCACCCGCCTGGTCCGCGTGCTGCGGCCCGCGCCGCTCACCGCGCCGAGCGCGCAGTGGCGCGAGCGCAGCGCCCGGCGCGCCTGCGACAGCGTCTCGCCGAGCACGTTGGGCACGCGGCAGACCGACGACGTCGACGGGGTCGGCGGCGCCGGGGTGGGCGTGGGCGTGGGCGTGGGGCTCGGCGTCGGCGTCGGGGCCACGTACGTGAACTGGGCGCCGGGGGCCGTGGCGCTCACCCCGAAGGGGCCCTCGACGCGGACCGGCACCGTCCCGGCCGTCGGGTACGGCGGGCTGACGACCTGGATCGTGCTGAACCCGAGGATCGAGAACCGCGGCGCCGCGATGCCGCCGAAGTAGATCGTCCGCTGCTGGGCGAAGTACGACCCGGTCAGCGTGACGACCGTGCCGCCGAGGGTCGAGCCGCTCGTCGGCGACACCGACGCCAGGATCGGCGGATGCGGCGGCGCCGGGGGCGGCGTCGCCGGCGTGTAGGTCAGCGTGATCGACGGCTGCGCGCTGCTCCAGCTCATCGACACGTTCGTGGCGCCGGACGTCGCGTAGCTGGCGCCGCCGCCACCGCCACCGCCGCCACCCGAGGTCCCCGGGGACGAGCCGGCGCCGCCGCCGCCTCCGTACCAGCCGCCGCCGCCACCGCCGCCGCCGCTGAACGTGCCGTTCGTGCCGCCGCCGTTCGCGCCCCCGTTGGCGCCGCCGGCGCCGCCGCCGGCGGGCGGCGTGGTCTGGCCGAGGAGCGTCTCCTGCCCGCCGGCGCCGCCGGCGCCGAGCGTGCCCGTCGCGCCGGGGTTGGCGCTGCCGCTGCCGCCCTGCCCGCCGCCGTTCGTCGCGCCGGCGTTGCCGCCCGAGCCGGCGATGCCGACCCCGTCGTCGCCGGGGTCGTCGCTGTCGCCGCCGTCGCCGCCCGCCGCCGAGCCGCCGCCGCCACCGCCGCCGCCGGCCACGATCAGCCGGGACTGCAGCGAGGTGCCGGCGGTGGAGCAGGTGCTGGCGCCGGGCGCGCACGTGCGGATGTCGCTGGCGCCGCCGCCACCGCCGCCGCCGAACGCCTGGCTGCTGTTGGCGCCGTTGCCGCCGACGACGATCCACAGGACCTCGCCGGGCGTGACCGGCAGCGTCGCGTTGACGACGCGGCCCTGCCCGCCGCTGGCGACGACCGCGCCGCCGGGGCCGAGCGCGTTGCCGCCGTTGCCGCCGATCGCCTGCACGGTGATCGACGTGACGTTCGCCGGGACCGTGAACGACGTCGGCGTGGTCGACGTGTAGGTCTGCGTGACCGGCGACTGGGCCACGGCCGGGGCCGCTGCCACGAGCAGCGCGCCGATGGCCCCGGCGCCGGCGACCGTCCGGCGCAGGGGGCGAGTGGGGAGGGGCATGCGCGCGAGCATGCCAGAGCGGGCAGACATCGCCTGCCACTTGGCGCGATCGGCGCCGTCGGCGTCTCGCTTCCGGCACGTTTCAGCCACCCGGCGCACGGCGCCGTCGGCGATGCGACACTGCGTCGCGCACGCCGAGACCACCGTCCGACACAATGTCCCGGCGCACCCTCGAACGGAATTCGACATCGTGTCCGCACCCGATCGACCGACTGCGTCAAATCTGATGCAATCGCCGGCGGTTGCTGTTGTCTACCTGCCCCTGCATGGATCAGCACCCTGCCCCTGACATCGCCCTGGACGGCGTCACGAAGCGATTCGGCGACACGCTCGCGGTCGACGACGTCAGCCTGCAGATCCCCAAGGGGAGCTTCTTCGCGATGCTCGGCCCCTCGGGATGCGGCAAGACGACGACCCTGCGGATGATCGGCGGGTTCGAGGATCCGACGTCCGGCCGCGTGGAGCTCGCGGGCAAGGACGTCACCCACGCGCCGCCCTACCGGCGCGACGTCAACACGGTCTTCCAGAGCTACGCGCTCTTCCCGCACCTGACGATCGAGCGCAACGTCGCGTTCGGCCTGCAGCAGAAGAAGGTGCCCAAGGCGGAGATGCGACAACGCGTCGCCGAGGCCCTCGAGCTCGTCCACCTCCAGGGCATGGGCCACCGCAAGCCCAACCAGCTCTCCGGCGGCCAGCAGCAGCGCGTCGCGCTCGCGCGCGCGATCGTCAACCGCCCGCGCGCCCTCCTCCTCGACGAGCCGCTCGGCGCGCTCGACCTCAAGCTGCGGGAAAACATGCAGGAAGAGCTGAAGACGCTCCAGAAATCGCTCGCCATCACCTTCGTCTTGGTCACCCACGATCAGGGCGAGGCGCTCTCCATGGCCGACCGCGTGGCCGTGTTCAATGAAGGGCGCATCATGCAGGTGGGCACGCCGCAGGAAATCTATGAGCGGCCGGCGACCCGGTTCGTCGCCGACTTCGTCGGCTCGTCCAACGTGCTGCCGCCGGATTTCGTGCAGCGCTATTCCGGTCAGAATCGCTGGGGCAGCCTGCGCCCGGAATCGATTCGCATCGGCCCCGCCGCGAGCGGCGACGGCGTTCCCGCCCGGCTCGTCTCGACAAACTATCTCGGCGCCACCACGCGGCTGGTGCTGGACGCAGGTGGGTTGCGGCTGCACGCCACCGCGCCGGCCGGCGCGCGCCTGCCTGCGGAGGGCGAGAAGGTGACGCTCACCTTCAACCGCGAGCATCTGCACCTGATGGACGAGCCCGCATGAGCACGGCCGCCGTCTCCACCCGCGCGGCCTCCGCAATCCTGCCGTCTTCGGGCGGCGTGCGCGGCGCGCTATCCGACGCCTTCTGGCGCCGGCCGAAGCTGCTGCTTCTGCTCATGCTTCTGCCGCCCATCCTGTGGCTCGGCATCGTCTATATCGGCTCGCTGCTGGCGCTGCTGCTGCAAAGCTTCTTCTCCATTGATGAGTTCTCCGGCCTCATCAACCGCCAGTTCACCCTCAGCACCTATGGCGACCTGTTCCAGGCCGCCAATCTCGACATCATCGTGCGCACGGTCACCATGGCGGCCCTCGTCACGCTGGCGGCCGCCGTCATCGCCTTTCCCATCGCCTACTACGCCGCCCGCTTCGCGCGCGGGCGCTGGAAGGCGCTGTTCTATCTGGCCGTCATGCTGCCGCTGTGGTCGAGCTATCTGGTCAAGATCTACGCCTGGAAGCTGATCCTGGCCAAGGAAGGCATCCTCACCTGGCTGCTCGGCAAGCTGCACCTGTCCTGGCTGCTGGATGCATGGCTGTCGCTGCCCTATGTCGGCGGAAACTCGCTGTCGGTGTCCTTCACCGGCACCTTCATCGTCTTCGTCTATGTCTGGCTGCCCTTCATGATCCTGCCCGTGCAGGCCGCGCTCGAGCGCGTGCCGGGCAATCTGGTCGAAGCGTCCTCCGACCTCGGCGCCTCGCCCGGCCAGACCTTCCGCAACGTGCTGTTCCCGCTGGCGCTGCCGGGCATCGTGGCCGGCTCCATCTTCACCTTCTCGCTGACGCTCGGCGACTACATCGTGCCGCAGATCATCGGCACGTCGCGCCTGTTCATCGGCCAGGCCGTCTATGCCCAGCAGGGCACGGCCGGCAACATCCCGCTGGCGGCCGCATTCACCGTGGTTCCCATCGTCATCATGGGCTTCTATCTGTGGGGCGCCAGGCGCCTGGGGGCCTTCGATGCGCTCTGACCGTCCGCAATCCGCGCCGCTGGGCCTGAAGATCGCCGCCGCCTGCGGCCTCCTGTTCCTTCATCTGCCCATCCTGCTGATCTTCGTCTACGCCTTCACCTCGGAGGAGAAGAGCTACCAGTGGCCGCCGCCGGGCTTCACCACCGGCTGGTTCGCCGTGACGTGGAACCGGCCGGACGTATGGCGGGCGCTGTCGCTGTCGGTTCAGGTGGCGACGATCTCGACGCTGATCGCGCTGGTGCTGGGCACGCTTTGCGCCGCCGCGGTGTCGCGCACGAAATTCTTCGGCCGCGAAACCATCTCGCTGCTGGTCATCCTGCCGATCGCATTGCCCGGCATCATCACCGGCATCGCGCTGCGCTCCGCCTTCGCACTGGCCGAAATCCCGTTCTCGTTCTGGACCATCGTGCTCGGCCACGCCACCTTCTGCGTGGTGGTGGTCTACAACAACGCGGTGGCCCGCTTCCGCCGCACCTCCGGCTCGCTGATCGAGGCGTCCTACGATCTGGGCGCCGACGGCTTCCAGACTTTCCGCTATTGCGTGCTGCCCAACATCGCCACCGCGCTGCTGGCCGGCGGCATGCTGGCCTTCGCGCTCTCCTTCGACGAGGTCATCGTCACCACCTTCACCGCCGGCCAGCAGCAGACGCTGCCGATCTGGATGCTGGAAGAACTGATCCGTCCGCGCCAGCGGCCCGTCACCAACGTGGTGGCCATGGTCGTGGTGCTGGTGACGCTGCTGCCCATCCTTGCCGCCTACTATCTCACCCGCGACGGCGACCAGGTCGCCGGGTCGGGCAAATAAGGGAGAATTTCCATGGACACCCAGATGCTGATCGGCGCGAAATTCGAAAAGGGCACGGAGGCCGAGGAGCCGATTCTCGACCCGAAGACCGGCGCGACCATCCTGGACCTGCCCGAGGCCAGCCCCGCGCAGATCGACGCGGCGGTGCTGGCCGCCGAGAAGGCATTCGCGACGTGGTCGCGCACCACGCCGGCGCAGCGCGCGGGCTATCTTCTGAAGATCGCCGACCGCATCGAGGCCGAGGCGGAAAGCTTCGCCAGGCTGGAGGCGCTG
>DATMSA010000085.1:0-2128 GCA_035565675.1 Capillimicrobium sp.
GTCGACGGGCGGCGGCGTGGGGACGCCGGGGTCGGCGGGCGGCGCCTGCGCGACCTGCTCGGCCGGCGGGGCGTCGTCGCCGCCCCGCAGCGCCGCGTAGGCGGCGGCGACCGCGCCGGAGGCCATGACGAGCGTCACCGCGATGACGGCGGCGGCGGTGCGCCAGCCCGGCAGGCCGCTGCGCTGCTCGGGCGGCACGGCGGCGGCGCCGCACTCCAGGCACCACTCCTGGTCCTCGGCGAGGGCCGCGCCGCACGTGGCGCACGGCCGCTCGACGGGCGGCGGCGCCGCGTCCGGGGCGGCGTCCTCGGGGGTCGGCTCGGCGGCCTCGGGGTCTCTGAGGAGGGTCTCCACGCTGGGGCTCAGTCTTGCAGCTTGCGATTCCTGGAACGTCCAGGCTTCCCCGAAGTCGCGCTGCGTCAACGCGGGACGGGCGGGCCCCCGGGCACGATGTCGCGCCCGGTGGGCTCGAGGCTCTCGTCCAGCTCGAGCTGCCAGAAGTAGCGCGTGAACGTGATCCCGCGGCGGTACTCGCCGACGTGCGGCGCGACCGCCTCGCCACGCGCCATCGCCACGATCAGCTCTGGGTAGGTGCGGCCGGGGAGCGCCGCGTACATCGGGGCCGGGAAGGCGCCGCCGAAGCGGGTGTTGACGTCGGTGATGCCCAGCCCGATGTCCTTGTCGCGGAACACCTGCACGGTGCACGGCCCGCGGACGCCGAGCGCCTCGACGAGCGAGGCGGCCAGGTCGACCAGCTCGGGGTCGTCGATGACCGTTCCCTTGATCGACTCGCCGCCGCGCGACTCGATCATCGTGCGCGGGATCGCGTTGAGGCAGCGGCCGTCGCGATCGGACAGCAGGTCGATCGAGAACTCGGGCCCGTCCATGAGCTTCTGGACCATCACCGGCTCCTCGACGTAGTCGCAGAAGAACGCGGCCTGGGCGGCGTCGCGCGCCGGGTGGATCGAGCGGGCGCCCGACCCGCGGCGCGGCTTGACCATCACCGGGTAGCCGTCGACCGGCTCGCCGGGCAGGACCGTCGGCGGCGACGGGAACCCGAGCCGTTCCAGCAGCAGGTGCGCCTCGTACTTGTCGTAGGTCGCGCGCGCGACCTCCGGGTCGGGGACGAGCGCCTGCGGGAGGCGGCCGTCCGCGCGCGCCTGCGCGAGCACCTCGATGTCGAGGTCGGTGAGCGGCACGATCGCGCCGACGTCGTGGCGCTCGCACAGCTCCATCAGCGCGGGCACGTACTCGGGGTCGGCGATGCGCGGGACGCTGGTGCGGACCGTCGCGGCGTACTGCGCGGGCGCGAGCGGGTTGGGGTCGGCGGCGACGACCGTCGTGTGCTGCGCGAAGCTCGCGACGATGTCGTAGCGCTTGCCGACGCCGGTGAGGAGGACCGCTTCTGGCATCGCGCCGGCACTTTGGCAGGATGCGCGCGCACATGATCGTCCGTGGCTGCCAGCGCCTCGTCGCCACGAGGTGGTTCGACCCGGTGATGCTCGTGGTGATCGTGGTCAACGCGGTCGTCCTGGGCATGCAGACCTACGACGCCCTGGACCGCGAGATCGGCGGCGCGCTCGACGTCGCCAACGACGTGATCCTCGGCCTGTTCGTGCTCGAGCTGGCGGTCCGGATCGCCGCGTTCGGGCGCCGGCCGCAGGACTTCTTCCGCAGCGGGTGGAACGTGTTCGACTTCGTCGTGATCGCCGCGAGCTTCGTGCCGGGGGTGCGCGAGAACGCGACGCTCCTGCGCCTCGTGCGGCTGCTGCGGGTCGTCCGGGCCGTGCGGCTGCTGCCCGACCTGCGCGTGCTCACGGTCGCCGTCGGCCGATCGATCCCCGGCGTCGCGAGCCTCGCCGCGATCACGCTGCTGCTCGTCTACGTCTACGGGATGATCGGCTGGCTGATCTTCGACGAGCACGATCCCCAGAACTTCGGGAACGTCGGCCAGGCGATGATCACGATGTTCGTCCTGCTGACGCTGGAGAACCTGCCCACGTACATCGAGATGGGCCAGGAGCTGTCGGACTGGACGATCCTGTTCTTCGTCTCCTACGTCCTGCTGGCGTCGTTCCTGATCTTCAACCTGTTCATCGGGATCGTCCTGAACTCGATGGAGGAGGCG
>DATMSA010000086.1:0-10924 GCA_035565675.1 Capillimicrobium sp.
GCGCTGCGCGCGTCGCGCGAGCTCGCCGACCTCGCGCACGGCGCGGGCGGCGAGCGCGACGAGGTAGCCGGCCGAGAGGCGGTCGGCGGTGCGGCCGGGATCGCTGGCGGCCTCGCCGAGGGCGGCGGGCGAGACGACGTACGAGGCGGCGGTGGCGACGAGCAGGCGCTCGGTGAGGCCACCCCACCGGCGCTCCTCGGCGACGGCGACGAGCCCGTGGGCCTCGAGCGCGCGCAGGTGGTAGTTGACCTTCTGGCGGCTCAGGCCGACGCGCTGGGCGAGCGTGGCGGCCGACGCGGGCTCGGCCAGCTCGGCCAGGAGGCGGGCGCGGATGGGGTCGAGGGCGACGACGGCGGCGCCGGCGTCCTCGATGACCTCGACGTCGAGCATCGCTGCATGGAACCATTGACAACATTTTTTGTCAAGGCCATCGCCGCACGTGTGGCACATGACGTCCGCATAGCGGCTGCCATGTGCCACACGTCCCCCGGAGGGGGCGGGATGCAGCGTGCGCGGGGCCGCGCGCGCTACTCGTCGCGCGGCGTGATCTGGTCGAGCTCGACCTCGGCCGGCTCGCGGGAGTCCTCGAACACGACGTAGGCCAGCGGCGGGCCGCCGAAGAACGTCGCGTTGTCGCCGCTGCCGACGTAGACGGCCGGACGGGCGGCGCCGCCGGGGCCGTGGACCCACACCTTGGTGCCGCGCTCGAACGGGCCGTCGTCGTCCATGAGGCTGGCAAGCTACCGCAGCGTGCCCGACCTCCTCGCCGCCGCCCGCCGGATCGCGGCCGACGTGCTCGCTCCGGCGGCGGCCCAGACCGACGCCTCCGCCACCCTCCCGACCGCCAACCTCGACGCGCTCGCCGACGCCGGCGTCTACGCGCTCGGCACGAGCGGCGAGCCGCTCCCCGAGGTCGCCCTGGCCGCCGAGATCGTCACGGCCGGCTGCGCGGCGACCGCGTTCGTGTGGATGCAGCACATCGGGGCGGCGGGCGCGGTCGCCGGCCGCGAGCCCGACGCGCTGCGCGACGCGTGGCTGGAGCCGATGCGCCGGGGCGAGCGGCGCGCCGGCGCCGCGTTCACGGGCGGCGCCCTGCCCGGCCCCGCGAGCCTGCACGCCACCCGGGTCGACGGCGGCTGGCGCTTCGACGGCGTCGCGCCGTGGATCACCGGCTGGGGCCACATCGACGTGATGCGCGCCGCCGCGCGCACGCCCGACGACCGGGTCGTGTGGGCGCTCGTCGACGCGCGCGAGGGCGACCACCTGACCGTCGAGCGCCTGCGCCTCTTCGCGCTCGACGCGAGCGCGACCGTCCGCGGGCGCTTCGACGGGCTCGTCGTCGAGGACGCGCGCGTCCTGACGATCGCGCCGCCGCCCACCCCGCCGTGGCTCGTCCCAGGGACCGCCCGCGTCCACGCGGCGCTCTCGCTCGGGATCGCCGCGCGCTGCTGCGAGGCCATCGGGCCCAGCCCGCTCGACGACGAGCTCGCCGCCACCCGCGAGGCGGCCGACGACGCGCTCGGGGACCCGACCGGCGCGGCGATCGTCGAGGCCCGCGCGGCCAGCGCCGAGCTCGCGGTCCGCGCCGCCGCGGCGCTCATGGTCGTCGAGGGCGCGCGCTCGGTCGTCGCCGGCGGACTGGGCGAGCGCTCGGCGCGCGAGGCGCACGCGCTCGCCGTCTTCGGCCTGCGCGCGCCGATCCGCGCCGCGCTGCGGGAGCGTCTCGGCGCCGGCGCGGCGCCGGCGCGGCGGTAGGATGCCCGCGCATGCCGGTCGCACACGGAGGGGGCCAGACGTGCCGCGCGGTCCGCTGACCGTGCTCGTCACCGGCACGTCGTCGCCGACCGGCATCGGCGCGGCGACCGTCCGCCGCCTGGCCGCCGACGGCCACACCGTCTACGCGACGATGCGCGACCCGTCCGTCGGCGTCGACCTGACCGCCGACACCGGCCCTGGCCGCGTCGAGGTGCGCACGCTCGATCTGCTGAAGCCGGAGGGGATGGGCCCGCTGATCGCCGAGATCGTCGAGAAGGAGGGCCGCCTCGACACGCTCGTCAACAACGCCGGCTACGGCGTCATCGGCGGGGTCGAGCAGGTGCAGCTCGAGACCGCCCGGCGCAGCTTCGAGACGAACGTGTGGGGCACGATGGCGCTCGTCCAGGAGGCGCTCCCGCCGATGCGCGACCAGGGCGGCGGGCACGTGCTCGTCGTGTCCTCGTGCTTCGTCGCCGGCCTCCCGGTGATCGGCATGGGCTACTACCTCGCCGCGAAGGCGGCGCTGGAGACGATCCTCGCCAGCCTCGCCGCCGAGGCCGCGCCGCACGGCATCAAGGTCACGTGCTTCCAGCCCGGCCCGGTGATGACCGACCTCGAGCGCGTGTGGCCCGACCGCGAGCCGCCCGGCGGCGACCCGCGGCCCTCGCTCAGCGACGAGCTCTACGGCTGGGTCGCCAACGCCGGCCCCGCGCCGCAGCAGCCCGCCGAGGTCGCCGACGCGCTCGCCGCGCTCGTCGCCGCCGACGACCCGCCGCTCGCCGCGCAGTCCGGCGACGCCTCGCAGGCGTACGCCGCCGCCGCGCTGCGCGACCCGTCGCGCCGGGCGGAGCTCGCGACGCTCCTCGACCAGCTCGACCCGACCGCGAGATGACCACCGCGACGATCCCCCGCGACGGGCTGGCCGAGCTGCTGGCCCGCGAGCGCGACGCCTTCCGGGAGCGCAATCCGCGCTCGCGCGCCGCCTACGAACGCGCCACCCACCTGTTCGGCCGCGTCCCGATGACGTGGATGAACAAGACGGCCGCGGGCTTCCCGCTCTACCTCGACCGCGCGCACGGCGCCCACGTGCGCGACCTCGACGGCCACGACCTCGTCGACCTCTGCCTCGGCGACACCGGCGCGATGGCCGGCCACTCCCCCGCCCCGACCGTCGCCGCCGTCCAGCGCCGGCTCGGGGAGCTCGGGGGCGCCACCGCGATGCTGCCGACCGAGGACGCCGAGTGGGTCGGGGCCGAGCTCGCGCGCCGGTTCGGCCTGCCGCTGTGGAGCTTCTCGCTGACCGCGACCGACGCGAACCGGTGGGCGATCCGCCTGGCCCGCGCGGTGACCGGCCGCCCGAAGATCCTCTTCCACAGCTACTGCTATCACGGCAGCGTCGACGAGTCGCTGATCGTCGTGGGCCGCGACGGGCGCGCGACCAGCCGCGAGGGCAACGTCGGCGCCCCGTGCGACGTCACCGACACCAGCCGCGTCGTGGAGTTCAACGACGTCGAGGCGCTGGAGCGCGAGCTGGCCCACGGCGACGTCGCCGCGATGCTGATGGAGCCGGCGCTGACGAACATCGGGATCGTGCTGCCCGAGCCCGGCTACCTGGAGGCGGTGCGCGAGCTGACCCGCGCGCACGGGACGCTGCTGATCAACGACGAGACGCACACGTTCAGTGCCGGGCCCGGCGGGGCGACCGCCGCCTGGGGCCTGCAGCCCGACGCGGTCACGATCGGCAAGGCGATCGGCGGCGGGATCCCGTGCGGCGCGTACGGCCTGTCGGCGGAGCTGGCCGAGCGCATCGACGCCCGCGACGACCTCGACCTCGTCGACATGGGCGGCGTCGGCGGCACGCTGGCCGGCAACCCGGTGTCGGTCGCGGCGATGCGCGCGACGCTGGAGCACGTGCTGACCGAGGACGCGTTCGCGCACATGACCGCGCTCGCCGGCCGCTACGTGGACGGCGTGCGGGCGACGATCGAGCGCCACGGGCTGCCGTGGTCGATCGTGCAGCTCGGCGCGCGGGCGGAGGTGCGCTTCACGAGCCCGGCGCCCGCGAGCGGCGGCGCGTCGGCGGCCGCGCACGACCCCGACCTCGACGACTACGTGCACGTCGCGCTGGCCAACCGCGGCGTCCTGCTGACGCCGTTCCACGCGATGGCGCTCATGTCGCCGGCCACCACGCAGGACGACGTCGACCGCCACCACGCGGCGTTCGCCGAGGCCGTCGGCGCGCTCGTCGCGGCGGCGTAGACGTCCGGCGCTACTGGCGGCCATCACGGATTCGACTGGGCCCGGCGACGCCGGCGCGCGACGCTGGGCCCATGACCCCCATCGCCACCGTCGACGACGACCACTTCACCGCCGACGTGCTCGAGGCCGACCGGCCGGTGCTCGTCGACTTCACCGCCGACTGGTGCCCGCCGTGCCGCGTGCTGAAGCCGGCCCTGGCCGAGCTGGCCGGCGAGCGCCCCGACGTGAAGGTCGTCGCGCTCGACGTCGACGCCTCGCCGGCCACCGCCGCCCGCTACGAGGTGCTGTCGCTGCCGACGCTCGTGCTGTTCCGCGACGGCGCGCCGGTCGGTCGCCTGATCGGCTCACGCCCCAAGCGGCGGCTCCTCGGCGAGCTCGACGAGCTGCTCCAGCAGCAGCCCGCCGGCCGCTGACGGCCCGGCCTCCGGGGCGAGGACCGCGACCTGGTGCGACGGCGGGTCGGCGAGCGCGCGCACCGCGACCGCCGGCCCGTCGAGCGCCAGCCACGCCCCCGGCACGAGCGCGACGCCCAGGCTCGCGGCGACGAGGTGGCGCACCGTCGCCGGGTCGCCGACCTCGAACAGCGGCACCGGGCTGAAGCCGGCCGCCTGGCAGGCGCCGAGCACGGCGGCGCGCAGCGGGCTGCCCGGCTCGGCCAGCACGAAGGGGCGCTGGCGCAGGCCGGCGAGCGGCAGCGGCGCGCCGTCGCCGGCGGCGAGCGGGTCGCCGGGCGGCAGGATCGCGCGCAGCGCGTCGGCGGCGGTCGCGGCCACCCGCACGCCCGCGGGCGGCGGCCCCGCCAGCGCCGCCAGGCCCACGTCGACGGCGCCCCGCGCGACCATCGCCGCCACCTCGGCGGCCGGCGCCTGGCGCAGCGCGACCTGGATGCCCGGATGGGCGCCGTGGAAGGCGGCCAGGGCGGCCGGCAGTGCGACCGCGTCGCCCGGCGCCGCGGCCACCGCCACCCGTCCCCGAGCGGCGCCGGCGTGCTCGTCGAGCTCCGCGCGCGCGGCGGCCGCCTGCGCGAGCATCGCCTCGGCCCGCGGCAGCAGCGCCTCGCCCGCCGCGGTCGGGCGCACGCCGCGCGGTCCGCGCTCCAGCAGCCGCACGCCGAGCTCGGCCTCCAGCCGGCGGACCTGCTGGGAGAGGGCGGACTGCGTGAGCCACAGCTCGTCGGCCGCCGCGGTGAAGCTGCCGTGGCGCGCGACGGCGGCGAAGTACTGAAGCTGGCGCAGCTCCATGCCGCGCCACGCTAACGATCGGCGTCAGTTCATCCGAGCGGCGATGCGGTCGCACTCAGCGGCCAGCGCCTCGCGCGTCGCGTCGTCGAGCGGGAGGTCGAGCCGCAGGCGCGCGGCGCGCAGCGCCTCGCCGTGGCGCCCGGTGCGCGTGGCGCGGGCGACGAACCGGTCGGCCAGCATCAGCGTGAGCTGATGCGAGCAGCGCCAGCGCAGCTCGCCGGACGGCAGCTCGCGCGCGTCGAGCAGGACGTCGGGCGCGAGCGGCTCGACGACGAGCGGCCGGCGCAGGCGGCGATGGGCGACGAGCACGTGGCCCTCGTCGTCGGCGATCGCGCCGAGCGGGATGTCCGCCTCGCCGGCGGCCGACAGGCAGATCATCGCCCAGCACACCGGGTCGCCCGCCCCGTCGACGAGCGCGTGGTCGACGAGCAGGTCCTCGACGCTGGCCGGGCGCACTCGCGCGCGGATCGCGGCGCCGACCTCGCGGCCGGCGTGCTCGAGCTGCTCCTCGGGCGACGCGTCGCGCAGGTCGGCCAGCCCGTCGGCGAGCCGCCGCACGCCCGCGATCGCGCCGTCGATGTCGGCGTCGTGCAGCTCGCACGCCATCGCCAGCGCCAGCGCGGCGGGCGACGGGCAGCCGGTCGACGCCAGACGCGCGAACGCGGTCATCCGCGGGACAGGAGCTCGACGATAAGCTGCTCGTTGACCGGGGCGTCGATCTCCGCGCGCTCGGGCAGGCGCAGGACCTTGCCGGTGAGGCCGTCGAAGTCGGCCTGCAGCCAGGGCGCGACGCGGCCGATCAGCTCGGTCGCCTCGTGCGCGGCCTCCCGCACGGGGCTGTCGAGCGCGATCGCGACGACGTCGCCGGGAGCGACGAGGAAGGACGGGATGTCGACCCGCCGGCCGTTGACCTGCACGTGGCCGTGGTTGACGAACTGGCGCGCCTGGGCGCGGGTCGTGGCCAGGCCGAGGCGGTAGACGACGTTGTCGAGGCGCCGCTCGAGCAGGACCATGAGGCGCTCGCCGACCTGGCCTTCGCGCCCGCGGTTGGCCTCGCGGAAGTAGCGACGGAACTGGCGCTCGCGCACGCCGTAGTAGCGCTTGGCGCGCTGCTTCTCGCGGAGCTGGAGCCCGTAGACGGACTCGCGGCGGCGGCGCGCGCGCCCGTGCTGGCCGGGCGGTGCGTCGCCGCGACGCTCCAGCCCGCCCTTGCGCGCCAGCCGGCGCGCGCCCTTCAGCTCCAGTTCGACGCCCTCGCGGCGCGAGAGCTTCTCGGTCGGCCCGGTGTAGCGGCCCACGGCAATCTCCCGTCGTCGTTGTTAGGGCACCCTAACACACTCGTCCTGGCACCCTGGAGAGGACCCGTGCGCGCCACCCGGATCGCCATCGCCCTCACCGCGCTGGCGGCGCTGATCGTCGTCGTCACGCTCGTCCTGCGCGGCGGCGACGACGAGCCGCCGCCGCCCGCCGTCCTGTCGCCCGGCGCCGGGATCCCCGAGCAGGACCCGCTGGCCTGGACGCCCGAGCGCTCCGACGAGTACGCCGAGCGCGCCGCCGACGGCTGGTCGCACGCGCTCTACACGCGCACCGCCGACGGGCTGCCCACCGGGATCGCCCGCACGCGGGAGTGGCGCGACGAGATCGAGGCCGCCACCGAGGGCACCGGGGTCTCGCCGGACACGCTCGAGGCGATGGTGCTGCTGGAGAGCGCGGGGCGCCCGGAGGCGCAGGCGTCCGACGACCTCGCCGGCGCCGTCGGGCTCGTGCAGATCGTCGCCGAGACCGGCCAGAGCCTGCTCGGGATGCGCGTCGACCTCGAGGAGAGCCGCCGCGTGACCCGCCGGATGCACCGCGCCGCGAAGCGCGGGAAGACGGAGCTGGTCGAGCGGCTGCGGGCCGAGCGCCGGCGCGTCGACGAGCGCTTCGACCCGGTGAAGTCGCTGGCCGGCGCGGTCCGCTACCTGGAGTTCGCGCGCGAGCAGCTCGGCCGCGACGACCTCGCGGTCGCGAGCTACCACATGGGCGTCGGCAACCTGCAGACGGCGCTGGCCCGCTACGGGCAGGGGACCGTTCCCTACGTCCAGCTCTACTTCGACTCGACGCCCACCCACAACGACGGCGCCTGGCGCTTCCTCAGCGGCCTGGGCGACGACTCCTCGACGTACCTGTGGCGCGTGCAGGCGGCGCGGGAGATCCTCGACCTGGGCCGCGACGACCCCGAGGAGCTCGAGCGCCGCACCGCGCTGATGAACGAGCGCAACTCGGCCGAGGTCGTCCTGCACCCGCCCGACGAGACCGACCCCTACGACGACCCCGACGAGCTGCGCGAGGCCCACGAGGAGGGCGAGGTGGCGCCGCTGCCGCGCGGCTACCTGGCCCGCCACGGGCTGCGGATCGACCGCCAGATGGGCGAGCTGGCCCGGCGCGTCGACGAGGAGCGCGCGACGTATCGCGGGCTGCGCCGCGAGGCGCTGGCGACGCTCGCCTACCTCGGCGCGGGCGTACGCGCGATCTCGCGCGCCGAGCGCCCGCTGCGGGTGACGAGCACGGTCCGCGACGCCGAGTACCAGGCCGAGCTGGCCGGCGTCGAGATGCAGGCCACCGACGGCTACTCGCTGCACACGACCGGCTACGCGTTCGACATCGCGCGCGACTACGCCAACCGCGACCAGGCGCTCGCGCTGCAGTTCCTGCTGGACCGCCTCACGGCGCTGAACCTGATCGCGTGGGTGCGCGAGCCGGGCGCCATCCACGTGACGGTGTCCGAGGACGCGGAGCGGCTGCTGGCGCCGATGGGCGTGCTCCCGCACGAGTGATCCCACGCGTTACGATCGGGCCGTGGGAGGTCGCGCACAGGTTCGTGCGCCGATGGTCGGTGTGGTTCTCGCGGTGGTGCTGCTCGCCGCCGCGGCCGCGGCGCAGGCCGCGCGTCCGCCGGCTCCGCCCGCGCGCACCGGTGAGCTCTGCGGCGCCTTCGAGGTGACCTACCCCTTCGGCCTGCCCGCGGCGATCCGCACGTTCGACACCGCCTGGGCGCTGGCGCACCCGCGGCGCTTCAAGGCCAACGCCGTCGTGTGGTCCTGGGCGCGGGGCGGCGGGGGCTGCGACGAGCTGCGCGCGCTGATGGTCGACATCCTGCGCGCCACGGACGAGGTCGTCGGCCTCGAGCGGCACGGGTGGCGTGTCGAGACGGTCGAGCGCCAGCGCATCGGCCGGGTCTGGTTCCACGAGGTGACCGCCAGCCGGGGCGACGCCTGGATCGTCTACGACCGCCGCGGGGCGCGGCCGCGGGTCGATCCGGAGATCGTCCGGCCGGGGCAGTTCCTCGGCTTCCCGCGCAGCGACAAGACGTGCACGGCGGGGTGGCTGCTGCGGCTTCGCAGCACCGGCCAGATCGTCGGGTCGACGACGGGCCACTGCGCGGATCCCGAGTTCTCCGGGGGCGAGCAGGCCGACGTGCCCGAGCGCTTCCGCCGCGTCGCGGGCCGGACGGTCGCCCAGCCGCTCGGCCCGGTGCTCCTGAACGCCCACCTGAGCGAGGAGCTGCCCGACGCGCTGGCGTTCTCCCTGTACGGGGTGCCGCTCGCGGCGCAGCAGGTCGACCACGCGGGCGGGACGCCCTACCGCGTCGTCGGGGTCCTGCCGCCGGCGCAGCAGCGCGAGGGCCGGGTGGTGTGCTTCAACGGCTTCGGGATCCCGCGGTCGCGCTGCGGGCGCATCGTCGGGCGCGACAGCTTCATCGGCAAGCCGGTGACCTGCGTCGACCGCCGCTCGGTGGACGGCGCGAGCGGCGGGCCTGTCTACACGAAGCCGAACCGGTTCGGCGAGGTGCGCGCCGTCGGCGAGATCACGCGCCGGACGGTCTTCCGCGACCGGATGTGCTTCACGCCGATCCAGGAGACGATGGAGGCGCTCGGGGCCACGTTCCCGATCGGGTCGTTCGGCCCGTCGTCGCCCGGATAGCCTGCCCGCGTGGAGCTGCGCCCGGTCGCGATCGTCGAGTCCCCGCTGCGCACCCGCGCCGAGGCGCCCAAGCAGGGCAGCGAGGGCGCGCCCGCCGCGTGGCTGGCGTTCACCCCCGACGTGGCCGACGCGGTCGCCGACGTCGCGGTCGGCGACCGCCTGATCCTGCTGACCTGGCTCGACCGCGCCGACCGCTCGGTCCAGCGCGTCCGCCCGCGCGACGACCCGGCCCGGCCGCTGACCGGCGTCTTCTCGACGCGCTCGCCCGACCGCCCCAACCCGATCGGCCTGCACGAGGTGACCGTCCGGGAGGTCGACGGCCTGCGGGTGCGGGTCAGCGATCTGGAGGCGATCGACGGGACGCCGGTCGTGGACGTCAAGCCGGTGCTCTGAGCGCGGAGCGCCCTACGCGGCGGCCGCCGCGGGCAGGCGCCCGAGCGCCTCGACCATCGGCGCCAGCTCCGGCCGCTGCGCGGCCTCGGCGAGCGTCGCCGCCAGGACCGCGTCGTGGGTCGGGCGGGCGGTGTCGAGCAGCGCGTGGCCGGCCTCGGTCAGCTCCGTGTAGATGCCGCGGCGGTCGTCCTGGCAGAGGACGCGGCGCAGCAGGCCGCGGTCCTCGAGGCGGTTGACGAGCCGCGTCGTCGCGCTCGCCGAGAGCGCGGTCGCGCGCGCCAGCTGGTGCATCCGCATGTGCCAGCCGTCCTGGCGCGAGAGCGCGTCGAGCACCGTGTACTCGACGACGGACAGGCCGTGCTCGTCCTGCAGCGCCCGCTCCAGCGCCGCCTCGATGAGGCCGTGCAGCGCGGTGAGCGTCCGCCACCCCTGCGCCCGGACCTCGACCGCGTCGTCGTCGGCGATGGCCATGCCGCGCAGTCTAGGGCTGACGCAGATAGGCGGCGTACGCGGATAGTTGCAGACGCGGTATAGTGGCGCGCGCCATGTCCACGACGACCGCTTCGTCCCGCCCCACCCTGCCGATCGCGATCGTCGCCCTCGCGCTGGGCGCGTTCGGCATCGGCCTCACCGAGTTCGTGATCCTCGGCCTGCTGCCCGACGTCGCCGCGGACCTGGCCGTCGACGAGCCCACCGCCGGCTGGCTCGTGTCGGGCTACGCGCTCGCCGTCGCCTTCGGCGGCGTCGTCCTCACCGCGTCGGTCACGCGCCTGCGCCGCAAGCGCGTGCTGCTGGGCCTGATCGGCCTGTTCATCGCCGGCAACCTCATCTGCGCGCTGGCCCCCGACTACGGGACGGCGCTCGCCGGGCGCGTGGTCGCCGCGCTCTGCCACGGCGCGTTCTTCGGCATCGGCGCGGTGGTCGCCGCCGACCTCGTCGAGCCGGCCCGCCGCGCCACGGCGATCGCGACGATGTTCACCGGGCTGACCGTCGCCAACGTGCTCGGCGTCCCGCTGGGCACGCTGCTCGGCCAGCAGCTCGGATGGCGCGCCACGTTCTGGGCGATCACCGCGATCGGCGTGGTGGCGCTCGCGGCCATCGCGCTGCTCGTCCCCGGTGCCGGCGACCGCCCGGCCGGCGCGGGCGTGCGCGCCGAGCTCGGCGCGTTCCGCAGCGGCCAGGTGTGAGCGTCGATGGCGATCACCGTCTTCGGCTTCGGCGGCCTGTTCGGCGCGTTCACCTACATGGCGTTCACGCTCACCGACGTCAGCGGCTTCCCCAGCGGCGCGGTTCCCTGGCTGCTCGTCCTGTTC
>DATMSA010000087.1:0-6200 GCA_035565675.1 Capillimicrobium sp.
CCGCGAGGAGACATCGATGGCCAGCACCGAGACGCAGGCGAGCGGGAACGCCGGCGGCGCCGCCCCCGCCGACGAGCGCACGATCCCGGTGGAGAACCCCGCCACCGGGGAGGTCATCGCCAGCGTTCCCGAGCTGAGCGCGGAGCAGGTCGCCGAGCTCGCCGCGAAGGCGCGTGCCGCCCAGGTCGGCTGGGAGGCGATGGGCTTCGAGGGCCGCGCGCGCGTGATGCTGCGCGCGCAGAAGTGGCTGCTCGACAACTCCGAGCGCGTGATCCGCACGATCGTCTCGGAGACCGGCAAGACGTGGGAGGACGCGCTCACCGCCGAGATCTCCTACGGCGCCGCCGCGTTCGGGTTCTGGGCCAAGCACGCCGAGGACTACCTCGCCGACGAGCGCGTCCGCACGTCGAACCTCATCGCCAAGGGCCGCAAGCTGCTCGTCCGCTACAAGCCGCTGGGCCTGATCGGCGTCATCGGCCCGTGGAACTACCCGCTGACGAACTCGTTCGGCGACTGCATCCCGGCGCTGATGGCGGGCAACGCGGTGATCCTCAAGCCCAGCGAGGTGACCCCGCTGACGTCGCTGCTGCTGGCCGACGCGATGCGCGAGTGCGGCCTGCCCGAGGACGTCTTCGCGGTCGCGACCGGGCGCGGCGCGACCGGCAGCGCCGTGGTCGACCAGGTCGACATGATCATGTTCACCGGCTCGACGCGCACCGGCAAGCTCGTCGCCAAGCAGGCGGCCGAGCGGCTGATCCCGTGCTCGCTGGAGCTCGGCGGCAAGGACGCGATGATCGTCCTGTCGGACGCCGACGTCGAGCGCGCCGCGAACACCGCGGTGTGGGCCGGCTTCATGAACGGCGGGCAGACCTGCGTCTCGACCGAGCGGGTCTACGTCGAGGCGCCCGTCTACGACGAGTTCGTGGCCAAGGTGACCGAGAAGGCGCGCAGCCTGCGCCAGGGCGTGCCGAGCGGCTTCGGCACGGTCGACGTCGGCGCGGTGACGTTCCCGCCGCAGGCCGACATCATCGAGTCCCACGTGCAGGACGCGCTCGCCAAGGGCGCCAAGGCGGTCGTCGGCGGCCACCGCCGGGAGGGGCCGGGGCGTTTCTTCGAGCCGACCGTGCTCGTCGACGTCGACCACTCCATGACCGCGATGACCGAGGAGACGTTCGGCCCGACGCTGCCGATCATGAAGGTCGCCGACGCCGAGGAGGCGATCCGCCTGGCCAACGACTCGCCCTACGGGCTGGCCGCGTCGGTGTTCAGCAAGGACGTCGCCCGGGCCGAGGCGGTCGCGCGGCGGCTGCAGACGGGCGCCGTGAACATCAACGACGCCCTGCTCAACTACGCGGTGCTGGAGATGCCGATGGGCGGCTGGAAGGCGTCGGGCCTGGGCGCGCGCCACGGCGCCGGCGGCATCCGCAAGTACTGCGCGCAGCAGTCGATCCTCGTCTCGCGCCTGCACCCCAAGCGCGACGTCCACCACTATCCCTACGACGCGAAGCGCAGCCGGCTGATCGCGCGGCTGTTCAAGCTCCTGTACGGGCGCGGCCGGCGCGACTGAGGCTCAGCAGGCCTCGTCGTCGTCGGAGGTCTCGGCCTCGGCCTCCCGGACCGCGGCGCCGCAGTCGACGTGGCCGGCGGCCGCCTTGCGCAGCAGCCGGTAGAGCTCCTCGCGCTCGCCCGGGTCGAGCGCGCCGAGCAGCACGTCCTCGAGCTCGCCGAGCGCCTCCTCGGCCTCGGCGAGCCGCTCGCGGCCGGCGTCGGTGAGCTCGACGACGTGGCGGCGGCGGTCCTCGGGGGAGCGGCGGCGCGTGACGAGGCCGTCGGCCTCGAGGTGGTTCAGCAGGCCGACGAGGTTCGTCCCGTCGATCTGCAGCGCGACGGCGAGGCGCTGCTGGGCGACGACGCCGCCGTTGTCGCGCAGCAGCGTCAGCGCGACGAGGTGGCGCGGCCGCAGGCCCAGCCGTGCGAGCACGGACTCGCCCCCGGTGCGCACGAGCCGCCCGAGGTGGTCGAGCAGCGGGCCCGTGCTCGGGACGTCGGTCGCAGTGGTGGTCGAGGTCGTTGCGATGCCTTCAGGGTAGTGCGCTCGACCACGGATGACGATGTGCTATTCATTTGCGCTCCACAAACGATCGACGGAGTGTCATTCGGTGTCTCGTCATCATCTTCTCCACATCGACGCCAGCATCCAGGGGGACCGGTCGATCAGCCGGCGCCTGACCGCGCGCGCCGTGGCCCGCTGGCGCGAGCGCAACCCCGACGGCGTCGTCACCTACCGCGACCTCGGCTCCGCGCCGCCGCCGCACCTCGACCACGAGGCCGCGATGGCGCGGCTCGTCCCGCCGGAGCAGCACAACGCCGCGCAGGCGGCGGCGTGGGCGCTCTCCCGCGAGTACGCCGACGAGATCCGCGAGGCCGACACGGTGCTGCTCGGCCTGCCGCTCTACAACTACGGCGCCCCGAGCGGGGTCAAGGCGTGGGTCGACCACCTCATCGCGCCGGGCGTGACGTTCGACCCCGCCAGCGGCGAGGGCCGGCTCGGCGGGCGCGAGTTCATCGTCCTCGCCTCGCGCGGCGGCGGCTACGGGCCCGGCGCGCCGCGCGAGGGCTGGGACCACGCCGAGCCGTGGCTGCCGCACGGCCTCAGCCTCACCGGCCTGCAGCCGACCCGCATCATCGCCGCCGAGCTGACGCTCGCCGACGTCACCCCGCAGATGGCCGACCTGCGCGAGCTCGCCGCCGAGAGCCTGCGGGCGGCCGAGCGCGCGATCGACGAGCTGTGGTCGGACGTGGCGGCGGAGCCGCAGGCGGCCTGACGCTCAGCGCAGGTCGGCCACGAGCCGCAGCAGGTCCAGCGGCGAGAACGGCTTGGTGAGGAAGCCGTCGGCCCCGGCGGCGCGGGCGTCCGCCTCGTGCTCGGGGCCGCCGGTGAGCATCACGACCCGCGTGTCGACGAGCTCGGCGTGCGAGCGCAGGCGCCGCAGGGTCGCCAGGCCGTCGAGCTGCGGCATGTCGACGTCGAGGAACACGAGCCGCGGGCGGTGGCTGACGGCGGCGGCGATCGCCTGCTCCCCGTCCGCGGCCTCGACGACCTCGAACCCGGCGACGTCCTCGAGCGTCGTCGAAATCAGCTTGCGCATGAAGCGGTCGTCGTCGACGATCAGGACCGAGGGGCTCATCCGCCGACCTCGCCGGCGGCCTGCTCGCGCGCGGTGAGGCCGCCGGTCTCCAGGCGGATCCGCTCGAGCTCCTCGTCGGGCACCGCGTCGAACGCGGCGACGACGGCCGGGTCGAACTGGGTGCCCGCCGCCGCCCGGATCACGGCGCGCGCGGTCCGCAGCGACGTCGCGTCGCGGTACGGGCGGTCGGTCGTGAGCGCGTCGAGCGTGTCGGCGACCGCGAACACGCGCGCCGGCAGCGGGATGTCGTGCCCGGCCAGGCCGTCCGGGTAGCCGGCGCCGTCCCAGCGCTCGTGGTGGTGGCGCACGACCTTGTAGGCCTCGCCGAGGAAGTCGATCCCGCGGATGATCTGCGCCCCGATCACCGGGTGGCGGGCCATGAGCGCGCGCTCCTCGTCGGTGAGCGGCTCGGGCTTGTAGAGGATCGCGTCGGGCACGGCCACCTTGCCGACGTCGTGCAGCAGGAAGCCGAACTCCATCGTCGCGTCGTCGGCCAGCCGCGCCCCGAGCGTGCGCGCGATCAGCAGCCCGTACGCGGCGACGCGCTCGGCGTGCTGGCCGGTGTAGGCGTCGCGCGCCTCGACCGCGTTGGACAGCGCGCGCACGGTCGCCTTGTAGGACTCCTGCAGCCGCGCGCGCTGGCGGCGCTCGGCCTTGAACGTCTCGCGCAGGTCGGCGGCGTAGCGCTCGAGCTGGCGCGCCTGCGCCTCCGCCTCGGCGCGCGCACGGGCGAGCTCGGCCTCGAGCTCGGCCAGCCGCGCCTCCAGGGTGTGGTTCCCGCGTCCCGTCACCCGCGCCGACAATCTAATGCTCGCGGCACCCCGGGTGCCTACCCGGCCGCTCCCGATGCACCGTGATCCGGTCGGCTGGCGGACAGGCGGGGCGTTAGCGTGGAGGCGGAGGAGAGATGCACGCCGCCGTCACGTTCGCCCCGCTGCAGCTCGCCCCGGCCACGATCGCCGGCATCCTGTACGCGCTGCGCGCGCATCACCTCTCCGAGCGCGGCAGGCCGGTCCCCGGCTGGCGCCAGGCCTCCTTCTACGGCGGCCTCCTGCTGATCGTGCTCGCCCTGACCGCGCTCGGCGACCTGGCCGGCGAGACGTTCGTCTGGCACATGACCGAGCACCTGCTGCTCGGCGACCTGGCCACATTGCTGCTCGTGCTCGGGCTGACCGGCCCGCTGTTGGCGCCGCTGCTGCGCACGCGCGTGCTCGGCCCGCTGCGCGCGCTCTCCAACCCGCTCGTGGCCCTGCCGCTGTGGGCGCTCAACCTGTACCTGTGGCACCTGGCGCCGCTGCACGAGGCCGCCGTCCGCCACGAGGCCGTGCACGCGCTCCAGCACGGCCTGTTCATCGCGTGCGGGATGGCGATGTGGATGCCGCTGTTCGGCCCCCTGCCCCAGCCCGCCTGGTTCGGCAACCTGGCCAAGCTGGTCTACATCGTCGTGGTGCGGCTGATCGGGGCCGTGCTCGGCAACGTGATCGTGTGGTCGGGCACCGTGCTGTACCCGGTCTACGGCGAGCCGGTCGCCGACCAGACGACGGCCGGCGCGATCATGATGGTCGAGTCGTCGCTGCTGACGCTCGGCCTGTTCGGGTGGCTGTTCGTCAAGGCCGCGCGGGAGTCCGAGGAGCGCCAGCAGCTCCTCGAGCTGGCCGAGGCGCGCGGCGTCGACGTCAGCGAGCAGCGCGTGGCGCGTGCGGTCGCGGCCGGGCGCGGGGGCGAGCTGCGCCACCGCATCGAGGACGCCGCCGTTGACGGCGGTCCGTCCAGCGGATAGCTAGGACCCCATGGAATCGATGAGCAACGGGACCGGCCGGCCGCTGCCGGGGTGGTCCTCGTGAGCCTGCCGACGCGTCCGCTGGGGCGCACCGGCCTGGAGATCACCACCGTCGGCTTCGGCGCCTGGGCGATCGGCGGCCCCTGGGCCTTCGGCTGGGGCCCGCAGGACGACGACGCCTCGATCGCGGCCATCCACCACGCGATCTCCCGCGGCGTCAACTGGATCGACACCGCCGCCGTCTACGGCCTCGGCCACTCCGAGGAGGTCGTCGGCCGCGCGCTGCGCGAGCTGCCCGAGGGCGACCGGCCGCTGGTGTTCACGAAGTGCGGGCTGATCTGGGACGAGTCGCGGCCCGACGCGGCCCCCGACCGCGTGCTCGCGCCGGACTCCATCCGCCGCGAGTGCGAGGCGTCGCTGCGGCGACTGGGCGTCGAGCGCATCGACCTCTACCAGTTCCACTGGCCCGACCGCAGCGGCGTGCCCGTCGAGGAGTCGTGGGGCACGATGCTCGAGTTGATCTCCGAGGGCAAGGTCCGCGCCGGCGGCGTCTCGAACTTCGACGTCGCGCTGCTGGAGCGCTGCGAGGCGGTCGGCCACGTCGGCTCGCTGCAGCCGCCGTTCTCGCTGATCGAGCGCACCGCCGGCGGGGCGGAGATCCCCTGGTGCCGCGAGCACGAGACCGGCGTGATCGTCTACAGCCCCATGCAGTCCGGGCTGCTGACCGGCCGCTGGACGCGGGAGCGCTCGGCGACGCTGGACCCCGGCGACTGGCGCGCGAAGGACGCGGAGTTCCAGGGCGAGCGGCTGGAGCGCAACCTGGCGCTCGCCGACGCGCTGCGCCCGGTGGCCGACCGCCACAGCGTGAGCGTGGCCGCGGTCGCGGTGGCGTGGACCATCGCCTGGCCGGGCGTGACCGCGGCGATCGTCGGCGCGCGCTCGCCCGAGCAGGTCGACGGCTGGATCCCCGCCGCCGGCCTGGAGCTGACCGACGCCGACCTCGAGGAGATCGCCGCGGCGGTCGAGGCGACCGGCGCCGGGCAGGGGCCCGCGCGGCCCGCCGTCGAGCCGGCCTGATCGGGTCGGGACGCCGGCCGGATCCCCGGGGTCGCCCCGGAGGGATCCGGCCGGCGGCTCAGGGTCCGTCCAGGGGGGTCCCCGATGGCGCTCGGGGCGCTCGGGGAGCATGCTCGTCGCCATGACCTCCGCGCAATCGACCTCCACTCGGCCGG
>DATMSA010000088.1:0-87137 GCA_035565675.1 Capillimicrobium sp.
CCGGCGCCTTCCGCGAAGCGCTCGACCTGCACCGCCCCATCTACCAGCAGACCGCCGCCTACGGCCACTTCGGCCGCGACCAGCACGACTTCACCTGGGAGCGCACCGACAAGGCCGCCGCCCTCGCCGACGCGGCCGGCGTCGCCGCGCCGACGACGGTCTGAGCTGACGGCGACCGCACACCTGGAGCCGGAGAGGGGGCTGTCGGGCCGCCTCTTCGTGCTCCTGGGCGCGCTGACGACGTTCGGCCCGCTCTCGATGGACCTGTACCTGCCGGGGATGCCGGCGATGACCGACGACCTGTCGGCGTCCCCGTCGCAGGCGCAGCTCACGATCACCGCGTTCATGGTGGGCATGGCCGCCGGCCAGTTCCTGGCCGGCCCGGTCAGCGACGCGCTCGGCCGCCGCCGGCCGCTGCTGGCCGGCCTGGCCGTCTACGCGGCCACGTCGGCGCTGTGCGCGCTGGCGCCGTCGATCACGACGCTCGTCGCGCTGCGCGTGGCCCAGGGCATCGCCGGTGCCACCGGCATCGTCATCGCCCGCGCGATGGTTCGCGACCGCACCGCCGGCGGGTCGGACACCGCCCGCGTCTTCGCGATGCTCATGCTCATCATGGGCATCGCGCCGATGGTGGCGCCGATCGCCGGCGGCCTGCTGCTGGAGGTCACCGACTGGCGCGGCACGTTCGGCGTCCTCGGCCTCATCGGCGCGGCGCTGCTGACCGCCGCGCTGCTGCAGGCGCCCGAGACGCTGCCGCCGGCGCGCCGCCATCGCGGCGGGCTGGCCACCAGCCGCGCGGCGATGGCCGAGCTGCTGCGCGACCGCGCGTTCGTCGCCTACGCGCTCTGCCTCGGCCTGTCGTTCGCGACGCTCACCGCCTACCTGGCGGGCGCGTCGTTCCTGCTCGAGGAGGTGCACGGGCTGTCGCCGTTCGAGTTCGGGCTCGTGTTCGGCGTCAACGCGCTGGGGATGGTGCTGGCCGCGCAGCTCAGCGCGCGGATGGTGGCGACCGCGGGACCGCGGCGGATGCTCGGCGCCGGGCTGGCGCTCGGCGGCGTGGCCGGGACCGCGTTTCTCGTCGCCACGCTGCTGAACGCCGGCCTGGCCGTGCTGCTGGTGTGCCTGTGGCTGCTGATCGCCAGCCGCGGGATGGTGAACCCCAACGCGCAGGCGCTGGCGATGTCGGAGTACCCGCACGCGGCGGGCACGGCCTCCGGGCTGATGGGCGTCTTCCAGTTCGGGATCGGCGGCCTGGCCGCGCCGCTGGCCGGGATCGGCGGCGCCGAGGCGACGCTGCCGATGGCGGTGCTGATGGCCGCCACGGGCCTCGCCGCCGCGGCCGTGCTCGCCCTCGCCGTGCACCGCCGCCGCGCCGCCGCGGTCGTGTGAGGGAGCTTGCGCGATATGCCGCGAAGTGGACTAGCATCCGCGTTCAGGGGGGAGAGACAGACTGGGTTCTGGAGATGGTCCGAGACACGCCACGGCGCATCCTCGTCGGCCTCGAGCACTCTGAGGAGGCGGCCGCGGGTGTGCGCCGCGCCGCCGCGATGGCCAAGGCCGAGCGCTCCGAGCTGACGCTCGTGCACGTCGCCGTGCCGCCGCCGGCCTGGGCCGGCGTGGGGATGCTGGCGATGCCGCTCGTCGAGGACGTCGAGGCGATGGGCTGCGAGCTCGTGCGCCGCACGCTCGACGAGCTGCCCGACGACATCGCCGTGCGCTGGCACCTCGTCAGCGGCCCCGAGGCGTGCGGCGGGATCTCTCGCGCGCGCTGCGTGCGGCGCGCGCTGCGGTGCGTCCTCGAGCGCGGCGGCCACGACGTGCTCGTCCTCGGCACCGGCGTCCGGCCGGGCCGCATCGCCGGGCCGCTGGCCCGCGCCCTGCCCGACTGCGTGATCGCGGTGCCCTACGCGGTCCCGGAGGGCGTCGCCGCCGGCAGCGCGCCGCAGGCCCGCTCGGTGCTGGCCAAGTAGCTCAGCCGCCCTCGTCCTCGCGCGCGTCCGGACCGCCGAGCGGCTCGCACTGCGGCCGGTCGGGGAACCCCGGGCCGGTCCCCGGCTTGCAGTCGGGGTCCTGCTGCGCGGGCGCGCCGCCGGAGGAGCCGGTGTCGCGCGGCACCGTCGCGCCGCCGCTGCTCCCGCCGCCGCCCGTGTCCTGGGGCACGGTCGCCCCGCCGGTGGGCGCCTCGACGGTCGGCGTCCCGTTCGTCGACGGCGGCGGCTCCGCGGGCGGGACGGTCGTCGTCGGGACGGTCGTGGTGGGCGTCGTGTCGGTCTCGATCGTCGCCGGCGCCGTCGTGGTGTCCAGGAACGTCACCGACGACGGCTCGGAGTCGTCGCCGCAGCCGGCGGCGAGGACGGCCGCGGCGAGCGCGGCGACGAGGACGGTGGTGAGTCGGGCCATCGCCGACCCACGCTAGCTCAGGGCTCGGGCGGGAACTCCGCCAGCGCCCACTCGGCGTCGAGCACCGGCCGCCGGTACGAGCGCCCGTTCACGAGCACGTAGTCGCGCGTGCGCAGGTCGATCGGCAGCCGTCGCTCGATCGGGTACCACTCGTTGTGGCGGCGGATCAGGTCGTTGAGCTCCTCGTCGAACGACCAGCCCGCCACCGTCTCGCGCCAGCGCCGGGCGAACCGCGCGGCGTCGCCGCCGCAGGCGCGACGCAGCGCGCTGCGCGCCGCCTCCAGGCGGGCGCGCTCGCGCTCGATGCCGCGGTCGACCTCCGCCACGCGCTCCATCCACTTCGGCGGCGACGAGCTGCGGAAGTAGCCCTCCAGCGTGCGCTGGGCCTGGAGGCTGCGGCGCGAGACCTGGTGCGGCTCGCCGTCCGCCTCGGGCATCCTCGCGGCCAGCAGCCGCTCCGCGGGCGTGAGGGTCTCCTCGGCTTCGCGGGCCATCACTCCAGGGTAGGCACGGGCCCGTCGCTGCGCTTCTCGGCGACGTAGGCCACGTAGTGCAGCGGCTCGCCGGCCACCGACAGCCGGTGGCGGTAGCGGTGCTCGACGAGCGGCTCGATCAGCCCCTCCTGGTCCATGCGGCGCACGAGGCGGCTGAAGCCGGTCTCGTCGGCGTCGGGCTGGGTGAAGCGCTCCTTGAGCGTGAACGCGACGAGCCCGCCCTCCTCGACGTACTCGAACGCCTGCGCGAACGCCTGCGGCGGGATGTCGCCGAACCCGAGCGCCGCGACGCTCGTGAGACAGGTGAAGCCGGCGTCGGCCAGCGCCTCGTGGTCGGCGGGCGCCGGATCCGTCAGGTCGACGACGCGGTAGTCGTCGTACACGTCGGGCCGGTCGCGCTCGGCGGCTGCAGCGGCCTCGGGCAGGATGTCGATGCCCGTGATCGCCGCGACGCCCAGGTCGTCGAGCTCCTCGCCGACCATGCCGTTGCCGGCGCCGACGTCGAGCACCACCAGCGACGCGGGGTCGGTGTCGCGCTCGGTGAGGACGTCCTCGAGCAGCTCGCGCACGACGCGTGGCGACTGGCAGTCCAGCTCCTCGTAGAACAGGCGTTCGTACAGGCCCGGGATCTCGTAGATCTCGGCGTAGTCGTGGAACCGGATCCTGCGCCGGCCCTCGGCGGTCTCGACCTCGCACCATTCGGCGTCCTGGTCACAGGCGGCCTCGACGGCCGGCAGATGCACCACGAGATCGCTGGCGGTCGCGCGGACGTCCGTCATCGACCGTGCCTCCTTCCGTGTCGCTTCCAGTCAGGGGTCCTATCGGTTTGCATGCCCGGTCCGCAGTCAGACCCCCCCGACACTTGGCCGGTCGGTCAGGGGATACGCCCCCATCGGACAGGTGACCCCCGCCTCAGCGGTCGCCCGCGCGCAGGTGCTCCCACATGAGCGGATCGGACAGGTCGGGCACCTCGGCGCCGAGCTCGGCGAGCACGCTCGCGAGCATCTCGCGGCGGATCGCGCCGAACGCGAGGACGTGCGCGACGACGCCGCCGTAGGTGAACATCTCGGGCGGCTCGCACAGCGCGTCGACGAACGCGTCGTTCCAGGCGCCGCGCTCGCGGATCGCGCGCACGATCCGCACGAACCGGCGGGCGGCGCGCTCGAAGCGCGCCTCGAGGTCCTCGTCGCCGGGCGGGCCGTCGGGCGCCGGCTCGCCCGCGAGCGAGGCGACCCACACCTCCAGCGTCGTCACCAGCCGCTGGGCCATCAGCGCGGCGCTCGGCTCCTCGCCCTCGAACCACACGGCGACGAAGCCCGGCCGCAGCGGGCGCTCGAGCGCCTCGCGCGGCAGCGTCGCCGCCGCGGCCAGCAGCCCGCGGACGCGGTCGACGTGGTGGCCGAGCAGCGTGTCGGTCGGGTCGTGCGGACCGGCCGGCACCCGCGGCCCGGGCACGAGCAGGCCGGCGGGTGCGTGGAAGTGGATGCCGTTGGGCGCGTCGAGCGCGACGGGCCGCCCGGAGTCGGCGAACGCGCTCGGCGCCACGCCGTAGGCGCGGGCGAAGGCCCGCGAGAACGCCGCCAGCGACCCGTAGCCCGCCGCGGCGGCGACCTCCGTCGCGCTGGCCGCGCCGGTGCGAAGCTGCCAGGCCGCGCGCTCGAGCAGGATGCGCCGGCGCAGGGCGACCGGCGTCTCGCCGGTGGCGGCGGCGAGCAGCCGGTCGAGGTGGTCGCGCGAGAAGTGCGCGCGCCGGGCCAGCGCGGCGCCGTCGGCGCCCCGCTCGTCGAGGGAGCCGAGCACGAGGTCGATCAGGTCGCGCAGGCGGTCGGCGGCCACGGCGCACATCCTCGCTTGATCGTCTTCGACGTGTCGCTCGATCCGCGGCGCGCGGCGCGGCACGCTGCGCGCCATGGCTACCTGGTCAGCGTTCGAAGAGGAGGCGCCCGAGCTCGCGGCGCGGGTGCGCGAGCGGCTCGACGCGCACGGGCACAAGACGATCGCCACGCTGCGCCGCGACGGCTCGCCGCGGATCAGCGGCACCGAGGCGCAGATCCGCGACGGCGAGCTGTGGATCGGCTCGATGTGGCTGGCGCTGAAGGCGCGCGACCTGCGGCGCGACCCGCGCTACGCGCTGCACAGCGGCTCCGACGAGCCCGACGCGTGGCGGGGCGACGCGAAGGTCGCCGGGCGGGCCGAGGAGATCACCGACCCCGACCTCGTCAAGGAGATGAACGGCGAGGCGGCCGCCAACGGCCCCTCGCACCTGTTCCGGCTGGACCTCGACGAGGTCTCGCACGTCGCGCTCAACGACACGCGCGACGGCATCGTGATCGACGTGTGGCGGCCCGGCGAGGGCGTGCGCACGATCGCGCGCAGGTGAGCGCGGCCTACCGCGCGCGCAGCAGGTCGACGATCGTGGTGCGCAGGATCGCGGGCGCGGCCTCCGCGTCCAGGCGGCCGGCGCGCACGTCGTCGGCCGCCGCGTGCAGCAGCGCGTAGAAGGTCGTCACGAGCCACTCGACGGGCAGGTCGTCGCGGATCTCGCCGTCCGCTCGGCCCCGCTCGACGAGCGCGCTCACCACGCCGAGGATCATCTCGTGGCTGTCGCGCAGCTCGCCGGCGGGAACGTGCTCGTCGGCCGCGTCGGCCACGCCGCCGAAGCGCTCGAGCTGGCCCCAGCCGGCGTCGATCAGGCGCTCGAACGCCTCCAGCGCCGGTCCCTCGTCGGGCCGCACGCCGGCGACGATCGCCGTCGTCGCGTCGAGCGCGCGGCGCACGACCGCGGCGACCAGCTCGGACAGCCCCGGGAAGTGCGCGTAGAACGTCACGCGCGAGACGCCGGCGCGGGCGGCGACCGCCGACACGGTGATCGCCTCGCCCTCGCTCATCATCTGCTCGGCGGCCGCGACGATCGCCTCGGCGTTGCGCTCGGCGATCGCGCGGCGGTGGTCGGTGGCCGGCTCCGGCATCTCGCGCCGCACGCTAATGCATCGCTGGACGGCTCCCCGGGGCGGGCCGGACCTCGGGCAGGGCGGCGACGGCGACCGCCGCCAGCACCGCCGCGATGACCGCGGCGGCGACGAACCCGCGCTCGTGCCCGAGCGCCAGGTCGCCGGCGCCGAGGGCGATGGCGGTGAGGACGCCGACGCCGAGCGCCGCGCCGACCTCGTGCGCGGTCGTCATCACGCCCGACGCCAGGCCCGCGGTCTCGTGGGCGACGTCGGCCATCGCCGTGACCGACACCGACACGAACGTCAGCCCGGCGCCGATGCCCAGCGCGAGGAAGCCGGGCAGCAGGTCGCGGGCGTACGCGGCGCCGTCGGGGGCGAGCGCGATCAGCAGCGAGCCGGCGCCCATGAGCGCCAGGCCGCCCGAGGCGACCGCGCGCGAGCCGGCCGCCGTCATCAGGTGGGAGGCGGCGTGCGCGGCGGCGAGGATCGCCAGCGCCAGCGGCAGGAACGCCAGCCCGGTCTCGATCGGCGAGGCGCCGAGCACCTCCTGCAGGTAGATCGTGTTCAGCAGGAACGACCCGCCGAGCAGGCCGGTGCCGCCGAGCATCAGCACGGCGCCGCCGCGCAGCGAGCGCGCCCGCCAGGTGGCCGGGGGCACGAGGGGCGCGCGGCCGCGTCGCTCGACCGCCGCGAACGCGACCAGCAGCGCGCCGGCGGTCGCCAGCAGCAGGAGCGTGGCGGCCGAGCCCCACCCGCGCCCGGGCGCCTGCTCGACCGCGTAGAGGCCGACGCCCAGGCCGGCGAGCAGGGTCAGCGCGCCGGGGAGGTCGAGCCGCACGCGCGCCGCCGGCGGCGGGCCGGCGGGGACGAGATGCAGCGCGGCGGCCGCCGCGGCGAGGCCGACGGGCACGTTGACGAGGAAGATCCACTCCCAGCTCAGCAGCTCCGTGAGGACGCCGCCGATCAGCATGCCGGCGGCGGCCCCGGCGCTGCCGATCGCGCCCCACAGGCCGAGCGCGATCGCGCGCTGGCGCCCGTGGTAGGTCGTCGTGACGATCGCCAGCGCGGCCGGCAGCAGCAGCGCCCCGCCGAGCCCCTGGACCGCGCGCGAGGCGATGAGCGACTCGGGCGACCACGCCAGCCCGCTGGCCAGCGACGCGGCGGTGAAGATCCCGACCCCGGCGAGGAGGACGGGGCGGCGGCCGACGCGGTCGGTGAGCCGGCCGCCGAGCAGCATCAGCGCGCCGGTGACGAGCACGTAGGCGGTGACCACCCACGGCAGGTCGGCGGGGTCGAAGTGCAGCGACCGCCCGATCGAGGGCAGCGCAACGTTCACGACCGTCACGTCGAGGATGACCATGAACTCGGCGACGGCGAGGACCGCCAGCGTCGCCCACGAGCGGTGCTCGTGCTCGCCGGTCGCGGCGTGCCCGCCGGCGTCGTGTGCGCCGTGCATGGCGCCTCCTTCCAAGCTTTACAGTGCTGTAAAGCGGAAGGTACGCTCGGTTTACGCCTATGTCAAGTCAGCGGTCTCAGTACCCGTGCCCGCGGTGCACCGGCTCGCGCACCGCGCGGCCGGCGGCGCGCTCGCGCAGGTCGTGGATCGACGCGCGCACGTCCGCGGCCAGCGCGTCGGCCAGCTCGCGCGACTGGTTGATCTTCACGAGCACGCGCATGATCTGCTGGTCGTCGTTGGCCGGCGGAAGCTGGTAGGCGGGCACCATCCACCCGCGCCGCTTGGCCAGCTCCCCGACGAGCTGGGTGGCGGTGAACGGCTCGCCGTCGCGCACCCGCGCGATCACGAGGGGCAGTCGCGGCTCGCCGCCGACGATCTCCAGGGCCTCGTGCGCGCCGAGCTGCCCGGCCAGGTGGTCCGCGTTGGCCTCCATCGCCCGCACGTGCGACGCGTAGCCGGCCCGGCCGAGGCGGACGAAGTTGTAGTACTGGGCGAGGATCATCGCCGAGCCGCCCGAGAAGTTCAGCGTGAACGTCGCGTCGCGCTCGCCGAGGTAGTCCTCGTAGAACACGAGCGGCTCCGGAAGCTGGTGCTCGTCGCGGAACACCAGCCAGCCGACGCCCGGGTACACGAGCCCGAACTTGTGCCCGGAGACGTTGATCGAGCGCACCGACGGCAGGCGGAAGTCCCACGCGAAGTCGGGGTCGCTGAACGGGAAGACGAAGCCGCCGCTGGCCGCGTCGACGTGCATCGGCACGTCGAGCCCCTGGCCGCGCAGCTCGGCGAGCATCGCGTCGATGCCGACGACGTCGTCGCACTCGCCCGTGAACGTCGTCCCGATCACGCCGACGACCCCGATCGTGTTCTCGTCGATCCGCGGGCGCAGGTCGTCGGGACCGACCGTGTAACGGCCCGGCGCGAGGTCGACCTGGCGCGGCTCGACGTCGAAGTAGCGGCAGAACTTGTCCCACACCACGTGCACGTCGGCGCCGTAGACGAGGTTGGGGCGGTCGGTCGGCTTGCCCGCCTTCTCGCGCGCCGCCCGCCAGCGCCACTTCATCGCCAGCGCGCCGAGCATCACCGCCTCCGACGAGCCCACCGTCGCCGTGCCCGGCGCCTCGGGCTCGCCGTCGCCGTGGAACAGGTCGTGCAGCATCCGCACGCACCGGTTGGCGATCTCGGCCGTGCGCGGGTACTCGGCGTGGTCGATCCAGTTGCGGTGGAGGTTGTCGGCGATGACCGCGCGCGCCTCCGGCTCCATGGAGGTGGTCACGAACGTCGCCAGGTTCTTGGACGGATCGCCGTCCAGCAGGACCTCCGACTCGACCAGCGTCTGGGCCACCCGCGGGTCGGTGCCCTCCTCGGGCATCCGGCGCGCCGGGGCGGGCTCGGTGAGGTACTGCTCGGCGATCGTGACGCGGGCCACCGCGAACCTCCTCTGTCGGGGCAGGAGCGCGAACGTACCGCGTTGCGCGGCCGGGTCCGCCGCGGGCTCCGTGGGGGACTCGTGTGAGTCGCTAGTGTCCCGGTCGTGATCGGGCGGGGGCGCCGGTGCTTCGTGGTGGTCGGCGTGCTCGCCGGCCTCCTCGCCGCGCCCGCCGGCGCGCAGCTCCCGACGCCGCAGCCCGGGCTCTCGGTGCCCGACTACGGCGCGATGATCACGCAGAACACGCTGCTGGGGCAGGCCCTGGGCCAGCCGGGGCCGGCCACCCGCGCCGACCGCCGGGCGCAGCGTCCCGCGCGGCGCGGCACGCCCTCGCGCCGTCGCGCCGCGAGACGCCCGACGGCGCGCCAGCGCGCGACGCTGCGGTTCGCCGCCGACCCGGCGGTCTCCGCGGCGGTCGACCGCGACTTCGTCGAGCGCTTCGGCGTCCCCGGCGTGGACCCCGAGCTCGTGCTCGCCGACCTGACGGCGCTGCGCCGCACCGCCGAGGACGACCTGCGGCGCATCGGGTGGAGCACCGCCGACTTCGGCGACGTGGCCGCCTACGGGCTGGTCGTCGCGTACGGCGTGCTCACCGGCGACCCGATCCCCGCCGCCGGGGCGGCGCGGGTGCGGGCGGCGGTGCGCGACGCGCTCGCCGCCCAGCGGTCCGTGCGCCGGCTGTCGGATGCCCGCCAGCAGGAGCTGGCCGAGACCCTGCTGCTGCGCGTCGCCTACAGCGTCGGCTGGATCAACGACCGCGTCGCCCGCGGCGACGAGGCGGGCGCCGACGAGGTGCGCGACAGCCTGCGCCGCTTCGCGCGCGACGTGTACGGGCTCGACCCGCTGGCGGTGCGCCTCACGCGGCGCGGCTTCGTCGCCCGCGAGTAGGGCTGACTTGACACCGGTGTAAGGGAAGGCGTATCGTGGCGCCTGCCCTTACAGTTGCGTAAAGCCAGACCTCCGGGAGGTCTCCATGAGCGTCGTCTCGCCCGCCGTCCGCACCGTCCGTCCCGGCGACCCCGACTGGGACGAGGCGCGGGCGGCCTTCAACGCGAGCGTGGACCAGCGCCCGCATCACGTCGCCGTCCCGGCCGACGCCGCCGGCGTGGCCGAGGCGGTCCGCGCCGCCGCGGCCGCCGGGCTGCGCGTGGTCGCGCAGCGCACCGGGCACGCCGCCGCCGCGCTCGGCGACCTGCGCGACACGGTGCTCGTGCGCACCGCCGCGCTCGACGACGTGCGCATCGACGTGGCCGCCCGGCGGGCGCGCATCGGCGCCGGCGCGCTCTGGCGCGACGTCGTCGCGCCCGCGGCGTCGGCCGGCCTGCTGGCCCCGCACGGATCCTCGCCCGGGATCGGCGTGGCCGGGTTCGCCCTGCAGGGCGGGGTCGGCTGGTACGTGCGCTCGCACGGGCTGGCCGCGCACGCGATCGTGTCCGCCGAGCTCGTCACCGGCGACGGCACGCGCGTGCGCGTCGACGCCGAGCGCGAGCCGGAGCTGCTGTGGGCGCTGCGCGGCGGCGGCGGGCCCGGCATCGTCACCGAGCTGGAGCTCGAGCTGCGCCCGGCCGCGCCGCTCTACGGCGGCGTCGCCTTCTTCCCGATCGAGCGCGCGCCGGAGGTGCTGCACGCCTGGCGCGAGTGGGCGGCGCTTGCGCCCGAGCACATCACGTCGATCGGGCGCCTCCTGCGCATCCCCGACCTGCCGCATGCGCCGGCGCACCTGCGCGGCCGCGGGTTCGTGCTGCTGGAGGCGGTGGCGATCGCGTCCCCGGACGCCGCCGAGTGGGCGCTGACGCCGCTGCGGGCGCTCGGCCCCGAGATCGACACGTTCGGGCCGATCGCCCCCACCGACGTGCCGGCGGTGCACATGGACCCCGAGGACCCGATGCCGTTCCGCCGCGGCGACGCGCTGCTGACCGGCCTGCCGGCGGCCGCCGTCGACGCGCTGCTCGCCGTCGCCGGGCCGGACGCGGCGCCGCCGCTGCAGTCGATCGAGCTGCGCCACGTCGACGGCGCCGCGACGCGCCCGCCCGCGGCGCCGGCCGCGCTCGGCGCGCTCGCGGGGCCGTACGCGATGACCGCGACCGGGATGCCCATCGGCGGGGTCGGGCCCGACGGCGTGCAGGCCGCGCTCGACGAGCTGACCGGCGCGCTCGCGCCGTTCACCGCGGACGCGCGCGTGGCCACGTTCGCCGAGTCGCGGCCCGGCGCGGCGTCGCTGTTCGACGACGCGACGCTCGCGCGGCTGGCGCGCGTGCGCCGCCGGGTCGACCCCGGCGGCGTGGTCGCCGCCGGCCACGAGGTGCCGCTCGAGGCCGCGGGCTGAGGCGAGGACGCCGAATCGGCGGCGGCCCGACGGGGTAGGCCGTCGCCGTGTCCTCCCATCCACGCGACGTCGAGCACCACGACGCGCCGCAGGGCATGGTGCCCGGCCGTGCGCGCCGGCGCTCGCGGATCGAGCGCGGCTTCATGCGGTTGATCGCCACCGGCGGCATCGTCGGCATCGCCGTCGCGCTCGGCGCGATCCTCGTCGGCCAGGACGTCGCCGGCTGGATCGTCGGGCTCGCGATCGGGCTGACCTCGGTTATCCTCGCCGCGCTGCTGTGGTCCTCGCGTCAGCTCTGAGCCTCCGCCGCACCGCGCTCGCTGCGCTCGCCGCCGCGGCACTCGCCTGCGCGGCGCCGGCCGGCGCGGACGCGGCGCAGACGATCGAGGTCGGCCGCGGCGGGTTCGTCGTCGGGCTCGGGTCGCTGGACATCCGCAAGGGCGCGACGCTCGCCGACGCGACCCGCGCCTTCGGCCGCCCGTCGCGGGTGTCGCCGGGCGAGGACGTCTGCGTCGTGCGCTGGTCGCGCCTGAAGCTCGTCACCCGCTTCACGAGCTTCGGCGGCGTCTCGGACTTCTGCGCGCAGGGCTTCCTGCAGACCGCGGTGACCCACAGCCGCCGCTGGCGCACCTGGAAGGGCCTGCGCGTCGGCATGCCCACGTCGCAGGTGCGCGAGCGCCATCCCAAGGCGCGCTTCCGCCGCGGCCGCTGGGTGCTCGCCAGCCAGTCCGTGCTCGGCGGCAGCCCGTCGCCGACGGTCGAGGCGATGGTCCGCGGCGGCCGCGTCTCGGGCTTCTCGCTCTGGGTCGGCGCCGCGGGCGACTGACCCGTTGACGAGCGGTTCCCGGCGGGCGTAGGCTCGCGCCGGATGGCACGCCGGTGGGTGTGGATGCGGGCGATCGCGGCGGTCGCGGGCCTCGTGCTCGCGTGCTGCGCGACGGCGTCGGCGGACCCGTCCGCGTGGCCGTTCAAGGCCGCCGGCGACTCCGGCGTGATCTCGACGTACGACTGGGACTTCGACGACCAGGCCGACGAGGAGGGCGACTGGGCGACGGGCTTCGACGCCTGCACCTACACCCACCAGTTCAACAATGCCGACATGTCCTTCCAGCAGTACACGATCCCGGGCTGCGTGCCGGTCATGACGCCGTGGATCCAGATGACGAAGTGGCTGAAGCCCTACGGCTGGAAGCTCTACTGCCCGTCGAGCGCACCCTACTTCTGGGGCGGGCTCGGCGACGGCGCTCCGACCGGCGCCGGCGCGCTCCAGATGTGGCGCACGGCCGATCAGGAGGTCAAGTACGAGCCCAACCCGGCGAACACCGACTGGTACCACCCGGGCACGAGCGACCACGCCGCCTTCCTGCCGGTCCCGCTCACCTCGCACCACTGGCTCTTCGTCATCGGATGCGGCGGGGCGTACCCGGGGACGGACGTCCCGTACTGCTGCGGGCAGGGCCCGAGCGCCCGCGTCGGTCCGTCCCTGGCCGACGACCCGGCCACGCCGCCGCCGGATCCGGTCACGCCGGCGCCGCCGACCCCCGATCCCGTCACGCCGACGCCGGCCCCGGCGCCGATCCCGGCCCCGACGCCGCCCGCCCCGGTCGACCCGGTCGACCCGGCCCCCGGCCACCACGGACCGCCGTCCGCGCAGGCCGCCGCCCGCCTGGCGCCCGAGGACCGCCCGAACCCCCACCAGGTCAAGGGGCCGCCGCGGCACGTCCGCTGGGTCTCGCCCTACCGCTACGAGATGACCCAGGAGCACGATCTGCGGCCCGGCGCCCGCGCCACCTTCCGGATCCGCTGCAAGCCCGGCTTCCGGGCCGAGCGCAAGCGCTACGGCATCGGCTGGTACACGGCGTCGGCGCCCGATGCCCGCGACGGCACCGTGCGCGACCGCCAGCGGCACCTCAGGCGCGGCTACGCCGTCACCGTCGAGGCCAGCGACGGCGTCCGCCCGGGCCAGGTGCGCCTGCAGATGCAGCTGCACTGCGAGCGCCGCTGAGCGCCCGCGGGCCCCGTCAGGCGACGACCGCGGTCGCCTCGATCTCGACCAGCAGGTCCGGGTGGGCGAGGCCGCGGACCACCAGCAGCGTGCTCGGCGGCCAGGTCGACGGGCCGCCGGGGAAGATCCTCGCGTACACGGCCTCGCGGGCGTCGCCGAGGTCGCCGAGCAGGTCGGCGGAGACGACGAACGTGGTGACCTTGACGACGTCGGCCCACGACGCGCCGGCGGCCTCCAGCGCGTGCCCGATGTTCGCGTAGGCCTGCGTCGCCTGGGCGGCCACGCCCTCCTCCAGCGTGCCGTCGGGGCGCAGCCCCACCTGGCCGGCGATCGAGACGATCCGGGTGCCGGTCGCGACCGCGACGTGGGAGTAGCGGCCCATCGGCGGGCAGATCGTGTCCGGGTTCTGCAGTGAGACGGTCATCCCCGGACTCTCCCATGGGCGCCTGGACCCGTCACGTACGATCCCGCACATGTCGACGCCCGCCACCGCGGCGCCGGAGCCCGTCCCGCTCACGTCGCTCTCGCATGGCGCCGGCTGCGGCTGCAAGCTCCCGGTCGCCGACCTGATGCCGCTGCTGCGGACGCTGCCGCGCAGCACCGACCCGCGCCTGCTCGTCGGCAACGAGACCGCCGACGACGCCGGCGTGGTGCTCGTCCGGCCCGACCTGGCGCTGGTGCAGACGGTCGACTTCTTCACCCCGATCGTCGACGACGCCTACGACTTCGGGCGCATCGCCGCGGCCAACGCGCTGTCGGACGTGTACGCGATGGGCGGCGAGCCGCTGAGCGCGCTCAGCCTCGTCGCGTTCCCGCTCGAGCGCCTCGGCGCCGACGTGCTCGGCGAGATCCTGCGTGGCGGCCTCGACGTCGCGACGGCTGCGGGCGCGATGGTCGTCGGCGGGCACTCGATCGACGACCCGGAGCCGAAGTTCGGCCTCGCCGTCACCGGCGTCGTCGATCCCGACCGGGTGCTCACGAACGCGGGCGGGCAGGCCGGCGACGCACTCGTCCTCACCAAGCCGCTCGGGGTCGGTGCGATCACGACCGCGCTGAAGCGCGGCATCCCCGGCGCCGACGAGCTGCTGCCCGCCGCGGTCGAGACGATGGCCGCCCTCAACGCCGAGGCGTCCAAGGCCGCGCGCGCCGCCGGCGCCCACGCGCTCACCGACGTGACCGGCTTCGGCCTGCTCGTCCACCTGCACGAGATGGCGCGCGCCAGCGGCCTCTCCGCCGAGGTCGACGCCGCCGCGGTCCCCGCGCTCGACGGCGTCGCCGACCTGCTCGCCGGCGACGGCGCCACGTCGGGCGGCAGCCGCCGCAACCGCGCCCACGCCGAGGGCTTCGCCAGCTTCGGTGCCGGCGTGCCCGAGTGGCGCCGGCGGCTGGTCACCGACGCGACGACGTCCGGCGGCCTGCTCGTGGCCGTTGCGCCCGAGCGGGCGCACGAGGTCCCCGGCGCCCGCATCGGGCGCCTGGTCGCCGGGCCCGCCGGGGCGCTGAGGGTCGACTGAGCCTCCCGCGATGGACGACCGCGCCGACGCCCTGCGCAGCCTCCCGTCGGTCGACCGCCTCGCGCGCGCCGTCGCGCGGGCCGAGGTGGAGGCCGCGCGCGAGCGCATCCTGCGCGGCAACGGCGCGGCCCCCGCGTTCGACGAGCTCGTCGACGGCGCGCGCGAGCGCGCGCAGCCGTCGCTGCGGCGCGTGATCAACGCGACCGGCGTCGTCGTCCACACCAACCTCGGCCGCGCCCCGCTGGCGCCCGCCGCCCGCGCCGCCGTCCACGGCGCGGCGGCCGGCTACGCGAACCTCGAGCTCGACCTCGCCGCCGGCACGCGCGGCTCGCGCCACGACCACGTCGAGGCGCTGCTGTGCGAGCTCACCGGCGCCGAGGCCGCGATCGCCGTCAACAACTGCGCGGCCGCCACCCTGCTCGCGGTCGCCGCGCTCGCCGGGCCGGTCGACCCGGCCGCGCCGCCCGAGGTCGTCGTCTCCCGCGGCCAGCTGATCGAGATCGGCGGCGCCTTTCGCATCCCCGACGTCGTCGCCCAGGCGGGCGCGCGCCTCGTCGAGGTCGGCACCACGAACCGCACGCGGCTGGACGACTACCGCGCCGCGATCGGCCCCGCGACCGCCGCGATCCTGCGCGCGCACCCCTCGAACTTCCGCACGGTCGGGTTCGTGGCCGCCGTCGAGATCGAGGAGCTCACCGGGCTCGGCGTTCCCGTCATCGACGACGTCGGCTCCGGCGTGCTGGCCGACGACCTGGCCCTCCTCGCCGACGAGCCGCCCGTGCGCCGCTCGGTGAAGGCCGGCGCCGCGCTCGTCGCGTTCTCCGGCGACAAGCTGCTCGGCGGCCCGCAGGCCGGCCTGCTCGTCGGCCGCCGCGAGGCGATCGACGCCTGCCGGCGCCACCCGCTGGCCCGCGCCGTGCGGATCGACAAGCTCTCGCTCGCCGCCCTGGAGGCGACGCTGCGCCTCTACCGCGACCCGGAGCACGCCGTCCGCGAGATCCCCGTCCTCGCGATGCTGACCGCCGACCCGGGCGAGCTCGAGCGCCGCGCCCGCGAGATCGCGCAGGCCGTCGGCGGGCGCGTCGTCACCGCCGCGGGCCGCGTCGGCGGCGGCGCGCTGCCGCTGCTCGAGCTGTCCGGCCCGGTCGTGGCGCTCGACGCCGGCGAGCGCGGGCCCGACGCGCTCGCCGCCGCCCTGCGCGCCGCCGACCCGCCCGTGCTCGCCCGCATCCGCGACGACGCGGTGCTGCTCGACCCGCGCACGGTCGCCCCGGACGAGACCTCGGCGCTCGTCGCCGCCGTCAAGGGCTCCTTCACGCCGAGCGTGCAGTGACAACGGTGTAGGCGCCGCGTCAGCTCGGCGCCGCGCCGCGGCGGCGCAGCACGCGCGAGTCGTCGGGGCGGCGGATCGTCAGCCGCTCGCCGTCGAAGTGCTCCAGCAGCGCCTGGGCGACCTTGCGCCCCGTCTGCAGCTCGTCGCGCAGCCGCGCGAGCGTGATCGAGCCCTCGTCCTCGATGATCGCGCGCACCCGCGCCTCGACGTCGGCCAGCACCTCCGGATGGACGTGGAGGTTGCGCCCGACGCGCACCGCGCGGCCGTGGGCGCGCAACGCGTCGAGCGCGCCGCTGTCGAGCTGGGTGTTCGTGGGCGGCGAGGCGCCCGCCTCGCGCAGCTGCGCCTCGACCGCGAGCGCCGCGTCGTCGAGCGGCGGCGGCTGCGGCGGGGCGGCGGGCGCGGGCTCCGCGGCGGGCTCGGGCGCGCGCGGCGGCCGGCGGCGCAGCACCGCGCCCGGGGGATGGGCGGTGGCGACGACTCCGCCGCCGAGCGTCGTCGGGGGCGCCACCGCGCGCACGACGACCCGGTCGCCCGGCACCGCCATCAGCGGGCGCTCCAGGCGCAGGCGCACCCGGCCGTCGTCCAGGCGCCGGCCGCGGGCCGGCGTCTCGCGCGTGCCGTGGTGGACGTGGACGCGCGTGCCGTGCAGGTCCAGCGCGGTCTCGACGTCGAGCACCCCGGCGGGCGCGACCGGGCTGCCCTCGCCGGCGAGGACGTCTCCGCGGCCGACCTCGTCGCGGTCCACGCCGATGAGGTTCACCGCGACGCGCTGCCCGGCGGGCGCGCGCTCCAGCGGCTGGTCGTGGACCTGCACGCCGCGGACCCGCACGCCGCGCCCCGACGGCAGCAGCGCGAGCGTGTCGCCGCGGCCGATCGAGCCCCGGTGCAGCGTCCCGGTGACGACCGTGCCGGCGCCGTGGATCGTGAACGCGCGGTCGATGTGCAGCAGCGCCGGGGCGGGGTCGGCGCCCCGCGCGGGGACCTCGGCGGCGACGGCGTCCAGCGCCGCCCGCAGCGTGCCCAGCCCGGCGCCGGTGCGCGCGCTCACCGGGATCGCCGGGACGCCGGGCAGGAGCTCGGCCACCTCCTCCGTCGCCAGCGCCGGGTCGAGCACGTCGGCCTTCGTGATCGCCACCACGCCCGTCTCGATGCCGAGCGCCGCCAGCACGAGCGCGTGCTCGCGCGTCTGGGGCATGACGCCGTCGTCGGCGGCGACCGTCATCAGGTACAGGTCGACGCCGGTCGCGCCGGACACCATCGTGCGCACGAACCGCTCGTGGCCGGGCACGTCGACGATCGAGACGCGCCGGCCCGACGGCAGCGTCAGCGGCGCATAGCCCAGCGCGATCGAGATGCCGCGCGTCTTCTCCTCGGGCAGCCGGTCGGTGTCGACGCCGGTCAGCGCCTGCACCAGCGTGGTCTTGCCGTGGTCGACGTGCCCGGCCGTGCCGAGCGTCAGCGGGAGGTCGGCGTCGGCCATCCGCTCACGGCGTCGGGAAAGCGGAGCGGCGAAGGAATCGAACCTTCCGACCGGGGATCGCCCGGCCTGCCGGTTTTGAAGACCGGATGGGTCACCAGACCCGTGCCACTCCATATGGGACGGATGCTCACCGTCATGGCCGGCACACGCTACGCCTCGCCACTCGCGGTGACCCCGTCGCCGGCGTCGGCTCCGGCGCGACCGTCGCGGCGCGCGCGATCGTCGTCATGGACGGGACCTCCTGGTGGGCGCGCACCGAGCGCAGGCTGCCGTGCATCAGGAGGCCCATGAGCGCCACGCCGGCCCTCGCGGGCCGCGGCGGCGGTCGAGCCCGCGGCGAACACCGCCGCCCCGGTCAGCACCACCCGGCGCGCGCCGTAGCGGTCGGCCAGCCCGCCCGCCGTGACCATGAGCGCGCCCAGGGCGAGCGCGTACGCGTTCACGACCCACTGGAGGAGGACCACGTCGGCGTCGAGCTGCCGTCCGATGGTCGGGAGCGCGACGTTGACCAGGCCGTTGTTGTTGTAGACGAGCGTCATCGCCAGGCAGCTCGCCCAGAGGGCCGGGCTGGCCAGGCGCGCGCTCGTCCGCGGGGTGGCGTGGGGCGGGGCCACCCGCCGGGGCCTACGCGATCACCGCGGTCGCCTCGACCTCGACCAGGAGGTCGGGGTGGGCCAGCCCGCGCACGACGAGCAGCGTGCCGGGCGGGTACGTCGAGGGGCCGTCGGGGAACGCCTCGGCGTAGATCGCGTCGCGGGCCGCTGCGAGGTCGCCGAGCTGCTCGTCGGAGGTGACGAAGATCCCGACCCGGATCACGTCGCGCCAGGTCGCGCCGGCCGCCTCGAGGGCGAGCCCGACGTTCTCGTAGGCCTGGGTGGTCTGCGCGCCGATGTCGGCGCCGGCGAGCTTGCCGTCGGGGCGGATGCCGACCTGGCCGGCGATCGAGACGATCCGGGTCCCGGTGGCGACGGCGACGTGGGTGTAGCGCCCCTGCGGCGGGCACAGCGTGTCCGGGTTGAGCAGCGAGACGGTCATGGGAGGGACTGTCTCATGTTCCCGAGCCGCGACGCTGCGGTCTCACTTCACGCCTTTTTCAGTACACAACTGTGTAGTTGTGCTATGGTGCTGCGCCATGACCACGACCGGCGCGACGTCCACGCCGCTCTCGGACGCCCTGGCCGAGATGCTCGCCGCGCGCTTCCGCGTCCTCGCGGAGCCGATGCGCATCAAGCTGCTCGACCGCCTCCGCGACGGCTCGGCGACCGTGCACGAGCTGCACGCGGCGGTGGGCGGGACCCAGCAGAACGTCTCCAAGCACCTGGCTGTCCTGCGCGGGGCCGGCCTCGTCGCGCGCACCAAGCAGGGCACGTTCGCCCGCTACGCGATCGCCGACGATGGCGTGTTCGCCCTCTGCGATCAGGTGTGCGGGGGCATCCGCCGGCAGGTCGCCGACCTCGACGCCGTACTCCAGGGAGGAGGCTCCCGATGAAGATCCGATCCGCAGCCTGCGCCACCGCCGGCTGGCCGCTCGAGCGCGTGCTGTTCGCCATGGCGGGCACGGTCACGCTCGTGAGCGTCGCGCTCGCGGCGGCGGTCAGCCCCTGGTTCCTGGCGCTCACGGCGCTCGTGGGCGTGAGCCAGTGGCTCTACGTCCTCACCGGCGCCTGCCCCACGTCGCTCGTCATCCGGCGCGTGTGGGGCCTGCGCTCCGTCGTATACCCCGACATCCCCAAGGAGGCGGTCCGGTGAACCGGCTCGGACCCATCGGGCGGCTCGGTCACTGGACCGCCACCCACGTCAGGATCGTCGTCCTCGCCTGGATCGCCCTCGCCGTCGGCCTGGGCGTGTTCGCCCCGAAGGTCGAGCACGCGCTGTCGGGCGCCGGATGGGAGACCACCGGCTCGGAGTCGGTCGCCGCGCGCGACCTGATCGACCGCGACTTCGACGGGCTCGGCAGCTACGGCCTGATGGTCGTCGTCCACTCGGAGTCCCAGACCGTCGACGACCCCGCGTTCGCGCGCGCGGTGGCCGAGGTGGAGGCGACGCTGGCGGGCTCCGACGCCGTCACGACCGTCGTGCCGCTGCAGCCGGGCGCGTCGATCTCGCGCGACGGCCACACCGCGGTGGTGCAGGCCGGCGCGGCCCGCGATTCCAACGCGATGGTCCGCGCGGCCGACGACCTGAAGGAGCGGCTCGCCGCGATCGGCGGCGGGGGCGTCGAGGTGAGCCTCACCGGCGCGTCGGGCATGTGGTCGGACTTCAACGCGGCCAACAAGGCGGCGATGATGAAGTCCGAGCTGATCTCCTGGCCGGTGACGATGGGGATCCTCGTGCTGGCCTTCGGCTCGCTCGTGGCCGCCGGACTGCCGCTGATGCTCACGATCGTCGGGCTCGTGACCGCGGCCGGCTCGCTGTACCTCGGCACGCAGCTCATGGACATCTCGATCTGGGCCATGAACTTCGCGCTGATGTTCGCGCTCGCGCTGGGCATCGACTACGCGCTGTTCATCGTCTACCGGTTCCGGGGCGCGTTCTTCGGCTCGAAGCTCAGCGCCGCCGACGCGGTGGCCGAGACGATGGACACCGCCGGCAAGGCCGTGCTGTTCAGCGGGGTCACCGTGCTCATCTCGCTGAGCGCGGTGATGCTCGTGCCCTCGCCGGCGTTCCGGTCGATGGCGCTGGGCATCATGCTCGCGGTCGCCTTCATCCTCCTGGCGACGCTGACGCTGCTGCCCGCGGTGCTGGCCAAGCTCGGCCCGCGGGTCGACCGGCTCGCGCTGAGGTGGGTCCACTCGGGCGAGCACCGCTCGCCGCGGTTCGCCGCGTGGGGCGAGCGGCTGTGGCGGCGGCCGCTCCCCTACGCGGTGGTCGCCGTCGTCGCGCTGGTCGCGCTCACGGTGCCGGTGCTGAGCCTCGACACCGGCATGCCGTCGATCAAGGTCGTGCCCGAGGGGGACGGCTCGCGCCGGGGCTACGTGCAGGTGGCCGAGGCGTTCGGGCCCGGGGCGGCCGGGCCGCTGCAGATCGTCGGCCCGGCGCGGGAGGCCCGGGCGGCGCTCGCGGTGGCGCAGGCCGACCGCAACGTCGCCGCGGTGCTGGCGCCGCAGGAGCGCGGCGGGCGCGCGCTGATCCAGGCGATCCCGGCGACCGACCCGTCCGACCCGGCCATGGGCGCGACCGTGGAGCGGCTGCGAGCGGCCCTGCCCGCCGGCATGCTCGTCGGCGGCGCGGTGGCCGAGAACCACGACCTCGAGCAGGCGCTGGCCGACCGGACGCCGCTCGTCATCGGCGTGGTCATCGGGCTCGGGTTCCTGCTGCTGCTCGTCGCCCTGCAGGCGCCGATCCTGGCGGCGGCGGGCGCGCTGACCAACCTGCTCGCGACCGGCGCCGCGTTCGGCGTGGCCAAGCTGATCTTCCAGGACGGCCACCTGTCCGGCCTGCTGGGCTTCGAGTCGCAGGGCTTCCTCGACGCCTGGGGACCCGTGTTCTTCTTCGCGATGATCTTCGCGATCTCGATGGACTACACGGTCTTCCTGCTGTCGAGCGCGAAGGAGCACTGGGACCGCGGCGAGGGCGCCAAGGCCGCGATGGTCGGCTCGATGGCCCACTCGGGGCGCGTGATCTTCGCCGCGGCGGCCGTGATGGTCGCGGTGTTCTTCACGTTCGCGCTGTCGGGGCCGATCCCGCCGAAGGAGATGGGCGTGATCCTGGGCGTCGCGGTGCTGCTCGACGCGGTCCTCGTGCGCCTGCTGCTCATGCCGGTGCTGCTGCGGCTGCTCGGCGACCGGGCCTGGTGGCTGCCCCGGGCGCTGGGCCGCGTGCTGCCCGCCGTGCGCTTCGGCCACGCGTAGGGGCCGCGGCGGCGGGAACACTCCCGCCATGGCGCTTCAGCGGATGGACAACGTGCTCATCGTCGTCGACGACCTCGACGGGGCCAAGGCGTTCTTCACCGAGCTCGGCCTGGAGCTCGAGGGCGAGGGCATGATCGAGGGGCCGTGGGCCGACGCGGTCGTCGGGCTCGAGGGGGTGCGCACCGAGATCGCGATGCTGCGCACGCCCGACGGCCACGGCCGCGTCGAGCTGTCGAAGTTCCACGCGCCGCCCGCGGTCCGCCTCACGCCCGAGGACGCGCCGTCCAACACGCTCGGCCTGCGCCGGATCATGTTCGCGGTCGACGACGTCGACGACCTGGTCGAGCGGCTGCGCAGCCGGCACGGGGCCGAGCTCGTCGGCGAGATCGCCCAGTACGAGGACCAGTACCGGCTGTGCTTCGTGCGCGGCCCGGAGGGCGTCGTCGTGGGCCTGGCCCAGCAGCTGAGCTGAGGCCGGACCTCCCCGGTCCCGGCGCCGGGCTCGTGACGGGGATTCCCGATGCGCGCGCACCTGCGCGCGGGGATCGTGGCGGTCATGAGACACCGACGTGCCCTCGCCCTCCTGATCCCCGCCCTGGCCGCGACCGCGGTCGCCGCCCCGCCTGCCCAGGCCGGCCGGCTCATCGCCCCGCTCGACGTCACCGCCGTCGCCGAGGTGCGGCCGGACACGGTCCTGCAGGGGTCGTGGATCCTCGACGGCCCCGACACGGGCTGGGTCGGCGAGAACCTGAAGGTCGTCGAGTCGTGGAAGCCGGGCGTCACGCGCCCGCTGCGCATCCGCGGCCGCGCCGAGGGTGGGCCCACGCGCACCCACTACGTCAAGACCGGGTACCTGCGCCAGCGCACCGCCCAGGGCGTCCTGGCCGAGAAGCTGCCCGAGGGCGACGGCACGCAGCCGCTGGAGCTGCGCTGCGCGCCGTCGGGGTTCTCGGAGCCCGGCGAGACGTTCACCGACGGCGCGCAGGTCGCGCTGCGCGTCGTCGACGAGCCCGCCAAGGACCGGGTGACGATCTACGGCCCGCCGATCACCTTCCTCGGGCCGACCTGCCGGCGCGCCGGCCACGAGCTGCCCGTGCGCACCGTCGGGCTGCACCCGCCCAACAAGCGGCAGCCGTGGGTGCCGGCGGGCGCCCTGACGCCGTGGCAGGTCACCGTCCCCCGCGCGGAGTTCGCGGCCGGCGGGACCTTCCGGTTCCGCGGCCGCTACAGCTACGCGCACCGCATCGAGCAGTACACCTCGCTCGACCTGGCCGGCACCGGGATGACCCACGGCCGGGTGGCCGTCGACCTGCGCGTGCGCCGCAACGGGCGCTAGGCGGTCGACACCCAACTCGGTAAGTCGTAACTTACCGACCCGGTGCAGACGTACCGGGACGCGTGTTGGGATGCGCTCGGCGACCGCACGCGGCGGGCGATCTTCTCGCGGCTCGCCCGCCGCCCGTGCGCCGTCGGCGAGCTCGCTCGCGAGCTGCCGGTCACCCGCCCTGCGGTGTCCCAGCACCTGAAGGTCCTCAAGGAGGCCGGACTGGTGCGGGACGAGCGGGACCGCAACCGCCGCATCTACCGCGTCGACCCGGCGGGCCTCGAGGCGCTGCGGGCCGATCTCGATCGGTTCTGGACGATCGCGCTGGAGGGGTTCAAGGCGACCGTCGAGCAACGGGAGGGGCAGGACCGATGACGCAATCCACCGAGGCGACCACCATCCGTCACCAGGTCACCGTGGACGCGCCGATCGAGCGGGCGTTCGCCGTGTTCACCGAGGACTTCGGCCGCTTCAAGCCGCGCGAGCACAACCTGCTCGGCGTCGACATCGCCGAAGGGCCGGACCGCACGCGCGTGGAGCTCGAGCACCGCCACCTCGATCGACACCTCGAGGGCTGGCAGGGCGTCCGCGACGGCGTCGATGCCGACGGTGGCTGGCCGCTCTACCTGCGCCGCTACGCCGAGCTGCTGGCGACCTGAGCGAGGCGTCGGCGGAGGCGGATGGCGAGACCCGGACTCGAACCGGGGACACCACGATTTTCAGTCGTGTGCTCTACCAACTGAGCTATCTCGCCGCGAATGCGGGATCAGAGGGTAGCGACGATCAGGCGTCCGCCGCAGCGAGCGCGTCGCGGACGAACGCGATGTCCGCGCGGACGTCGTCGAGGGTGCCCGGGGTCTCGACGACGACGGGGCAGTCGGCGGCGGCGATCATCGCGCGCAGCGCGTCGACGGGGATCTCGCCGTGGCCGAGGTTGGCGTGGCGGTCGGCGCCGGTCCCGGCCGGGTCGCGCGAGTCGTTGGCGTGCAGCAGGTCGACGCGGCCGGTGATCGCGCGGGAGCGCTCGACCGCGCCGTCGAGCGGCTCGCCGGCGGCGTGCGCGTGGCAGGTGTCGAAGCAGAAGCCGACCTCGAGGTCGTCGCGGGCGTCGCCGATCGCCTCCCACAGCAGCGCCAGCGCGTCGAAGCGGCGGGCGACCGCGTTCGATCCGCCCGCGGTGTTCTCGAGGTAGATCGGCACGCCGGTCGGCTCGAGCTGCTGGAGCGTGCGCGCCCACCGCGACACGCCCGCCTCGACGCCGTCCTCGGCGTGGCCGCCGTGCACGATCACCGCGGTCGCGTCGATCTCCGCGGCCGCCTCGAGCGTCTGCTGGAGGATCTTGCGCGACCCGTAGCGCACGTTGTTGCGCGGCGAGCACACGTTGATCAGGTACGGCGCGTGCACGAACACCGGGATCGGCGCGGCGCGCAGCGCGTCGGCGTCGTCGCGCGGGTCCGGCCTGCGCCAGCTCTGCGGGTCGCCGAGGAAGATCTGCACGGCCTCGGCGCCGATCGCCGCGGCGTCGTCGAGCGGCTGCTGCTGTCCCACGTGCGCGCCGACGGTCCCCGCCATGGCGCGCGAGCATAGTCGGCGCGCGGCGCCGACCTAGACTCACGGTGTGGCTGTCGCCCTGACGCTGCTCCAGGACGTGCGCTGGCGGGGCACGCCCGTCAGCGGGGACCGTCCCCGCGCGCTGCTGGCCGCGCTGGCCGAGGCCGGCGGCCGCCCGGTGTCCGACGACCGCCTCGTCGAGCTGATCTGGGGCGAGGACCCGCCGGCCAACGCCCACAAGAGCCTGCAGGTGCTCGTGTCGCGCACGCGCACCGCGCTCGGCCCCGACGCGATCGTCCGCGACGCCGCCGGCTACCGGCTCGGCGTCGGCCCCGACGAGGTCGACAGCGCCCGCCTGGCCGCGCTCGTCGCCGAGGCGGCCGCCGCGCTCGACCGCGATCCCGCCGCCGCCCAGGACCGCGCCCGCGAGGCGCTCGCGCTCGCCGACGACATCGGGTCGCCCAACGGCGACGGCGCGCTGCTCGCCGCCGTCCGCGCCGCCGCCGTCGAGCACGCCCGCGACGCGCGCGTCGTCCTCGCGCGCGCCGAGAGCCGCCTCGGCGCGCACGCCGCCGCGCTCCCCGCGCTCGAGGCCGCCCACGCCGCCCATCCCGACGACGAGTCGCTGCTCGCCGACCTGCTGCGCAGCGAGGCCGCCGTCCGCGGCCCCGGCGCCGCGATCGAGCGCTACGAGCGCTACCGCCGCGACCTGCGCGACCGGCTCGGCGCCCAGCCCGGCGAGCGGCTGCAGCGCACCCAGCGTGAGCTGCTCGCGCTCGACCGCCCGCAGCGCACCGGCGTGCGCTTCGACGCGACCCCGCTCGTCGGCCGCGACGCCGACATCGAGGCGCTGCGCGGCCTGCTCAGCAGCGCGCGGGTCGTCTCGATCGTCGGCCCCGGCGGCATCGGCAAGACGCGGCTGGCGCACGTGCTCGCGCGCGAGACGCTGCAGCCCGCCGTCCACGTCGTCGAGCTCGTCGGCGTGACCTCGCCCGACGACGTCGTCGCCGAGGTCGGCTCCGTCCTCGGCGTGCGCGACTCCGTGAGCGCGCGCCGCACGCTGACCCCGCAGCAGCGCGCCGACGTGCGCGGCCGCATCGCCCAGCAGCTCGGGCAGGTACCGAGCCTGCTCGTCCTCGACAACTGCGAGCACGTCGTCGGCGCGGTCGCCGAGCTCGTCGCGTTCCTCGTCTCCACCACCGCCGACCTGACGGTGCTGACGACGAGCCGGGCGCCGCTGGCCATCGCCGCCGAGCGGGTCTACCAGCTCGGTCAGCTCGACGCCGCCGACGCCGCGCGCCTGTTCGCCGACCGCGCCCGCGCGGCGCGGCCCGGCGTCGCGCTGGACGACGAGACGGTCCGGCGCATCGTCGCCCGGCTCGACGGCCTGCCGCTGGCGATCGAGCTCGCCGCGGCGCGAGTGCGCGCCATGTCGGTCGAGGAGATCGACCGGCGCCTGGAGGACCGCTTCGCGCTCCTGCGCGGCGGCGACCGCGCCGCGCCCGACCGCCACCAGACGCTGCTGGCCGTCATCGACTGGTCGTGGAACCTGCTGGAGGAGCACGAGCGCCGCGCGCTGCGGTGGCTCGCGCTGTTCAACGACGGCTTCACGCTCGACGCCGCCGCGTCCGTCCTCGGCGACGAGGCTCTCGACGCCGTCCAGGGCCTCGTGGACCAGTCGCTGCTGAGCGTGCGCGAGGCGCCCGCCGGCGTGCGCTACCGCATGCTGGAGACCGTCCGCGAGTTCGGGCTGATGCAGCTCGTTGACGCCGGCGACGAGGCCGACGCGCGCGCCGCCCGCCGCCGGTGGGCCGTCGACGTCGCCCGTCGATGGGCGCCCGCCCTCTCCAGCCGCGACCAGGTCGCCGCGATCGACGCGCTGGACCTGGAGGAGACGAACCTCGCCGACGAGCTGCGCGACGCGTTCGGCGACGGCGACCCGGGCACGGCGGTGGAGCTCCTGGCGGCGCTGGGGATGCTGTGGACGATCCGCGGCGAGCACGGCCGCGTCTTCACGCTGGCCGGCGAGCTCTCCCGGGCCATCGATGGCTGGACCCCGCCGCCCGAGCTCGAGCACGCCGCCCGCGTCGCGATGGTGATGACGCTCACGAACGCGATGATCGTCGACGACGGGCGCTGGGGGCCGGCCCGCGCGCTGCTCGAGCGGCTGGGGCCCGGCGACGAGGACCCGCGGCTGGCCGCGGCCGTGCGGCTGCAGCTCGGCTTCGAGCCCGGCAACCGCTTCGCCGCGATCGACGTGCTCGAGCGGGCGGCGCACGATCCCGACCCGGACCTCGCGCGCGCCGCCTACCACTGGCTCGGGCACGCGCGCGAGAACGCGGGCGACCCGCAGGGGGCGCTCGCCGCCACCGAGCGCGCCCTCGAGCTCACCGATGCCGACGAGGGCCCGTGGCTGACCGCGATGCTCAACTCGCAGGTCGCCCAGCTCGCGGCCCAGCTCGGCGATCCCCGGCGGGCGCGCGTCCACGCGCAGCAGGCGCTGCCGGTGATGGCGCGCCTGGGCGCTCGCGACGACGAGCTGCAGCTCCGCTCGCTGCTCGTCGCCTGCGCGATCGCCGACGGCCGGCTCGACGAGGCCGAGGCGGAGCTCGCGGCGACGCAGCGGATCGCCGACAGCGAGGTCGTCGGCGGCCTCGCGGTGCGCAGCGTCGGGGCCGCCGAGCTCGCGCTCGCCCGCGGCGACCACGCGCGCGGGCTGCGCGAGCATCGCGCGTCCGCCGCGCGCCTGCGCGAGCTGCGCTTCCCGGGGCTGAGCTCCACGGGTGGCGAGCCGTGGGCGGTGTTCGGCGAGGCGTCGGCGCTCGTCGCCCACGCCTACCACGCCGGCCCCGCCGACGAGCCGTACGGGCGCGAGCTCTACGCGTCGCTGCGCCGGCGCGCGCCGACGGTCCTCGACCCGTTCGACCCGGCGCTCGACGTCCCGGTCGCGGGCGTCGCCGTCTTCGCCCTGGGCGTGTGGGCCCTCCTGCGCGACGCGGCGCCCGTCGACGACGCCGTCGCGCTGCTCGCGCTCGCGCAGCGGTGCGCCTACAACCGCGCGCTCCCCACCATGGCGTGGGAGCGGATCGCCCCGCACGCGGAGGCCCGCGCGCCCGGTCGCCTCGCCGCCCTGGACGCCCGCTACGCGACCCGATCCCTGCACGACGTGCTCGGGGAGGCGCGCGACCGCGTCGCCCGCCTCCCCGCGTGAGCTACAGCAGCCGCCGGTAGCTGCGCACCGACAGCGGCGCGAAGATCGCGATCACGACCAGCCCCGCCAACAGCGTCCAGCCGACCTGGCCGCTGATCGTCGCGTGGTTGGCCAGGTCGCGCGTCGCCGACACCAGGTGCGAGACCGGGTTGACGTCGACGAACCGCTGCAGCCAGCCGGGCAGCGTGTCCACCGGCACGAACGCGTTGGACAGGAACGTCAGCGGGAACAGGATCATCATCGAGATCCCCTGCACGCTGCGCGCGCTGCGGGCGAGCGTGCCGATCCAGGTGAAGATCCAGGCCAGCGCCCAGCCGGTGAAGATCGCCAGCAGGATCGCGCCCGCCACGCCGAGCACCCCGCCGCCGGGCCGGTAGCCCATCGCGATGCCGGTCGCGAACGTGAGCGTCGCCGCGATGAAGTAGCGCACGAGGTCGGCCACCATCGGCCCGGCCAGCGGGCCGACGCGCGCCATCGGCAGCGACTTGAAGCGGTCGAACACGCCCTTGTCCATGTCCTCGCGAAGCTGGACGCCGGTCGCCATGCACGTCGTCAGCACGGTCTGGGCGACGATGCCGGGCACCATCAGCGGCAGGTAGCTGGCGACGTCGCCGGAGATCGCGCCGCCGAAGATGTAGGCGAACATCGCCGTGAACAGCAGCGGCTGGATCGTGACGTCGAAGAACTGCTCCGGGTTGCGGCGCATCTTCTTCAGCGCGCGCCACGCCATCGACAGGGTCTGGTCGACGGTCTCGCGCAGCGTCGCGCGCGGGCGGGTGCGCGCGACCGCCTCGGCCGGGTCGATCGCGACGGTCGGGGCGAACGTGCTCATCGGACCACCTCCAGGGCGGGCTCGGCGTCCGCGGCCTGCGCGTCGCCGTCGTCGTGGGTGTCGTGGCCGGTCAGCGCCAGGAAGACCTCGTCGAGCGTCGGCTTGGCGACGCTGACCGACGCGATGTCGATGTCCGCGTCGCGCAGGCCGACGAGGACGTCGGCGGCGCGCGCCGGCACGTCGAGGGGCACGTTCAGGCGCCCGGACTCGGGCGTCAGCACGGGCTCGGCCATCGCGATCCGGCGGACCACGTCGAGGGCGAGCGCCTGGTCGGCGCCGGCCGTGAGCTCGAGCTGGAGCGTCGAGTCGCCGACGGACTCCTTCAGCTCGTCGGGCGTGCCCTCGGCGACCTTGCGGCCGTGGTCGATGACCGCGATGCGGTCGGCGAGCTGGTCGGCCTCGTCGAGGTACTGGGTCGTCAGCAGGACCGTGCAGCCCTCGGCGACGAGGCCGCGGATCGTGTCCCACATCTGCCCGCGCGTGCGCGGGTCCAGGCCGGTGGTCGGCTCGTCGAGGAAGATCAGCGGCGGGCGCATGATCAGGCTGGCGGCGAGGTCGAGGCGCCGGCGCATGCCGCCCGAGAACTGCGACAGCGGGCGGTCGGCCGCGTCCTCGAGGCCGAACTGGGCCAGCAGCCGCTTGGCGGTTGCGCGGGCGTCGGCGGAGCGCAGTCCCTGCAGGCGACCGAACAGCCACAGGTTCTCGGTGGCGGTCAGCTCCTCGTCGACCGACGCGTACTGGCCGGTCACGCCGAGGAGCTGGCGGACGCGGTGCGGCTCGCGGGCGACGTCGACGCCGAAGATGCGGGCGTCGCCGGCGTCGATCGGCAGCAGCGTCGCCAGCATCCGCAGCATCGTGGTCTTGCCGGCGCCGTTGGGACCCAGCACGCCGAAGACCTCGCCCTGCTCGACGCGGAGGTCGATCCCGTCGACGGCCCGGACGTCGCCGAAGGCCTTCACGAGGCCCGTGGCGGCGACCGCCGGCATCGGGGGTGCGGTGGTGCTCTGGTTCATGGGGCGGACCGTAGGTCCGCCCGGTTTCACGCCGACTACACGGCGGTATCGCGGGTCCGGGCGGACGGCGACCGCCGCCCGCCCGGCCCGGCTCCCCCCTCCCGGTCTACCGGCGCACCGTGCAGGAGCCGGTCACCACGTCGTGGCGGTCGGCGAGCACGCGCGCATGGCGCGACGTGCACACGATGCGGTCGCGGTGGCCATCGGCCGCGTTGACGACCGTGTGCCGCGCGCCGGCGACGAACGTGTCGCGCCCGGGGCCGCCGACGAGCAGCACCCGGCCCGAGCCGCGTGCGACGAGCCGGTCGTCGCCGGCGCCGCCCTTCGCGACGCCGTCGGTGCCCGCGACGCGGATGACGTCGTCGCCGAGGCCGCCGTACGCGACGCCCGCGCGGTGGCGCACCGCCAGGTGGTCGGCGCCCGGCCCGCCGAACAGCGTGCCGCCGCTCATCTGCGTGGTCAGGCGGTCGGCCCGCTCGGTCCCGTACCCCAGGCCCTTGGCGACGAGCCGCGGCAGGCCGGCCCGGCGGCACGTCACCTGCAGCGCGACCTCCTTGCCGCGCGCGCTCGGCGTCGGGACGACCCGCGCGCCGTGCAGGCCTTCGGCGACGTGCGCGCGCGCCGCGGAGCTCTCGGCCAGCGTCTCGGCGTGCATGAGCACGCTCCCCCGCGGGCAGCGCAGCCGCAGCGCGGCCGGCATCGTGCCCGTGCGCGTGTGCGTGGTCAGCCCGAACGTGCTCTCGCGCACCTCCGTGATCCCCGCGCCGGCCGCGGTCGCGCGCGCGGCGCTGGCGCTCGTGCCCGCGACGCTCGTGCCCGACGTGTCGGTCGAGGTCTCCTCCGGGGACGGGCCGGCGTCGGTCACCGTGACGGCGTCGGGGGCGGTCGCGTCGGTCTCCGTCGCGGTCGCCGTCGCGCCGCTCAGGACCACCTGGATCACCTTCGAGCTCGCCGGCGTCCACCCGCAGCTCTCCGAGCGCGACGGGCAGGCCGACGTGTCGCCCTGGTAGACGGCGTCGACCTGGTAGCTCCCGGGCGCCGGCGGGCGGAACGTCAGCGTCGCCGTGCCGTTGGAGAACGGCGCCTGCGCCACCGGCTGGCCGTTCGCGCGCAGGACGGCGGCGCCCTTGGCGTCCGACGGCGAGATCGAGGCCGTGAACGTGAACGTGTCGCCCGACGGGGCGCCGGCCTTCAGCGACAGCGAGGTGATGCGCTGGATGCTCGTCGAGATCCCGCCGTGGCTGTCGCAGCCGTTGGAGTAGCTGTCGCCGTCGACGTCGCCGGTCGTGAACAGGACGCCGGCGGCCCAGTGCCGCGTGCCGTTCGGGTCCCAGTTCGTCGCGGTCGCCGTGTAGCTGGCCGACATCCACGCCTCGGTGACCGAGACGTCCTTGTCGCTGCGGTAGTAGCAGTGCGACTTGACGTTGTAGCCGAGGGCCGTGTTCTGGGTCCAGCTCTTCGTGTCCCAGGAGCCGATCGACTTCTTGCCCGAGTGGCGCGACGAGGCGCACTGGTAGGGCGGGTTGCGCTTGCTGTAGGGCAGCACGCTCTGCTCGGACGGGCAGCTGTCGGCCATCGCGGCGCCCGGGACCGCGAGGGCGGCGACGCCGACCGCGCCGGCGAGCAGGAAGATCGTGCTCGACCGTCTCATCCGTGAACTCCCCTTCGTGTCGGATGGTCCTGACGCCGCGTCATTAGAGCGGATCCGCGCGTCGCGAACTGTGGCGTCGGTCACGCCGCGGACATCAGCGCGGGCGCGGGCCGCGGCCGCGCCTGCGCTCGTCCCGCGCGTCGCGGCAGTCGCGATGCGCGGGCCGCTCCAGCGGCGACGCGCACCGCGCCGCGCACGACGGGCACGGTCCAGGGGCCGGCCGGCGCCCGGCGCCGGGGCGGGGATCCCGGCGCTTCACGAGCGGCCCGCCCAGGCCCTGAGCTGGGGCAGCGGGTCGATCGGCCGCCCGCGCTGCCAGCCGCCCTCCCAGATCTCGAAGTGCAGGTGCGGGCCGCTGGAGCGGCCGGTGGAGCCGACCGCGCCGAGCACGGTCCCGGCCGCGACGGACTGGTTGACCGCGACGGCGGTCGAGCCGCGCCGGAAGTGGCAGAAGAAGTAGTCGCGTCCGTCGACGCCGTGCAGCACGACGTAGAACCCGGCGCCGCGCCGCTGGAAGTCGACGGCGATGACGGTGCCGGCGACCGGCGCGACGACCGGCGTCCCCGCGGCGGCGCTGACGTCGTGGCCCTGGTGCAGGTGGTCGCGGCGGTCGGCGCCGAACCCCGAGCCCCGGCCGCCGAGGTCGAAGGGCCCGGCGACCGGGAACACGCCGTCGGAGACGGGCGCCGGCGGATCGGCCGGCGGCTCGGGCGCCGGCTCGGGCTTGGGCGGCGGCAGCACGGTCACCACCGTCTGGCCCGGGCGCTGGCCGGTGCGCGCGAGCGTGCGGCCGGTCGGGTCGGTCGCGTGCAGGCTCACGACGTAGCGTCCGGCGCCCAGCGCCGCCGAGCGCGGCCAGCGCACCCGGACCGTGTGGCCGATCGCCACCCGGCCGGCGTCGACCTGGAGCGCCAGCTTGCGGCCACGGCTCCGCGTGGCCGCCCGGTAGATGCGCACGCGCGCGTGCACGGCCTTCACGCCGCGCTGGCGGATGCGAAAGCGGATCCGCGGCAGCTCGCCCGCGCGCAGCCGCCGCGGCGACACCGTCAGCGCGGCCGTGATCGGCCGCGCGTCGAGCTCGCCCAGCGCGGTCCCGAACGACGCGCCGCCCGCCTTGCTGCCCGGCACGTACACGGCGCCGCCCGCCCGGGCGTTGGCGGCCGCCGGGGCGACCGACGCGGCGAGCGCGAACAGCAGCGCGAGCACGACGGCGGCGAGCAGCAGGCGAACGATCGACATCCGCCCACACCCTCGGCCCTCGCGCGCGCGACACCCGGCTCGCCCGCAGCTTTGCGCAGGTTTGCGCAGCGGAGCGTCAGGTTCGCTGCAGCCTCAGCGCGCGAGCATGCGCGCCATCAGCTCCAGCGCACCGGCCTTCGACAGCGGCTCGTTGAGGTTGCCGCACTTCGGCGACTGCACGCACGACGGGCAGCCGTCCTGGCACGGGCAGTCGGCGATCAGCCGGTGGGCGTCGGCCACGAGCGTCTCGAACGCCTCGAAGCCGCGGCGCGAGATCCCCACGCCGCCCGGGTGGCCGTCGTAGACGAAGATCGACGGCCGCCCGGTCTGCGGGTGCAGGTTCGTCGACAGGCCGCCGATGTCCCAGCGGTCGCACATCGCCAGCAGCGGCAGCACCGCGATCTGGGAGTGCTCGGCCGCGTGCAGGGCGCCGAGCAGCACCTCGGTGGGGAACTCGACCGCGACGATCTCGTCGGGCAGCTCGTACCAGAGCGCGCGCGTGACGAACTCGGTCTGCGGCAGGTCGAGCGTCTGCAGGTCGATGATCTCGTGGTCGGGCAGGCGCTTGCGTTGGTAGGCGATGACCGTGTCGGTCACGCGCACCTCGCCGTAGGAGAGCGTCACGCCCATCGCCTCCCGGCGGTCGAGCAGGCGCAGGATCTCGGTCTGGGTCTCGCGCTTGGGCTGCGTGTACCAGTCGCCGTCGAACGGCTCCACGAGCGCGCGGCGCGACTGCAGGTCGAGCTCGAGCACCTCGTAGGAGCGCGCCTGGTGCAGGTAGATCGCGCCCTGGTGGGTGGTCGAGTACGCGCGGGCGGCCTCGACCGTCCCCAGCAGCTCGCCCGACGTGACGTCGACGACCGCGAACGAGTCCGGCGAGGCCGAGCGCAGGGAGACGCGCGCGGCCGGGAAGTCCTCGGGGGCGCGCAGCGCGAACGTGCCGCGCCGCTCGACGAGGACGCCCTGGGTCACGAGCGCCTGCGCGTGCTCGCGCCAGCGCGGCCCGAGCACGTCGGCGTCGAGCGGGCTCAGCGGCCCCTCGTGCGCGGCGCACACGAGGTGGGCGCGGTGGATCTCCTCGTTCTCGTGGTCGAGGATCGCCGCCTCGACCGGCCGGCCGAGGAACTCGTCGGGGTGGCGGCAGAAGAACTGGTCCAGCGCGTCCTCGCCGGCGACGTACACGGCCAGCCCGGCGCGGCGGCGGCCGGCCCGCCCCCACATCTGGCGCAGCGAGGCGACCGTGCCCGGGAACGTGACGACGACGCACGCGTCGAGCGCGCCGATGTCGATGCCGAGCTCCAGGGCGTCGGTGGTGACGACGCAGCGCAGCTCGCCGCGCATCAGCCGCGCCTCGACGTCGCGGCGCTGCTGCGGCGTGTAGCCGGCGCGGTAGGGCTCGACGGCGTCGGCGAGCGCCGGGTCCTCGTCGGCGACCAGGCCGGTGACGATCCGGCTGACGAGCTCGACCGCCTTGCGCGACTTGATGAAGCAGATCGTCCGCGCGCCGGCGACGACGAGGTCGCGCAGCAGCGCCGCCGCCTCGCCGATCGCGCTGGCCCGCTGCGCGGTCGCCTCGTCGACGATCGGCGGGTTCCACATCGCGATCCGCCGCGGCGCCGACGGCGACCCGTCGTCGTCGACCAGCTCGACGTCGTCGAAGCCGGTCAGCCGCTGCGCCAGCTCGACCGGGTTGGCGATCGTCGCCGACGCGAGCATGAACCGCGGCTCGCTGCCGTACGCGGCGGCGACCCGCCGCAGCCGCCGCAGCACGTTGGCGACGTGCGAGCCGAACACGCCGCGGTACACGTGCGCCTCGTCGACGACCACCACGTCCAGGCGCGTGAGGAAGTCCGCCCACGCGCCGTGGTTGGGGAGGATCCCGACGTGCAGCATGTCGGGGTTCGTGAGGACGACGTTCGCGTTGCGGCGGATCGCCCGGCGCGCCTCGCGCGGCGTGTCGCCGTCGTAGATCGCCGGGCGCACGCGGTTGCCCAGGCCGAACGCGTTCAGCGCCCGCGCCTGGTCCTGGGCCAGCGCCTTCGTCGGGTACAGGTACAGCGCGCGGCTCGTCGGCACCGACAGGAGCTGGTTCAGCGTCGGCAGGTTGAAGCACATCGACTTCCCCGACGCGGTGCCGGTGGTGACGATGAACGGCCGCTCCATCGCGGCCTGCACCGCGTGCGCCTGGTGCGCGTACAGGCCGTCGGGCGGCAGCGTCTCCATGAGCGCCGGGTGCAGCGGCGGCGGGTCGACGAGCACGGCGCGCCGCGCGCCCTCGTACGCCTCGCGCACGAGGCGCCCGTCGGCGCGGCCGCCGTCGAGCAGCGCCGCCCAGGGCTCGGCCGCCACCCGGCTCATGCGCCCGGCGGCTCGCGCCGCAGGTCCTCGGCCAGCACCGCCTCGGGCGCGAGCTCGGCGTCGCCGCGCAGCACCGCGAGCACGTCGAGCAGGTCGCGCACGGCGGCGACGTCGTGGACGCGCAGGATCCGGCCGGGCGGGCCGTGCAGCGCGGCGATCGCGGCGAGCGTCCCCGCGAGGCGCTCGCGGGGGCGCCGCCCGGTGATCGCGCCGATGAAGTCCTTGCGCGACAGCGCCAGCAGCACCGGCCGCCCGAGCGCGTCGACGCGGCCGAGCTCGCGCAGCACCGCGACGGTCTGGGCGGGCGTCTTGGCGAAGTCGGGGCCCGGGTCGACGATCACGTGCTCGGCGCCGAGGCCCTGCTCGCCGGCGACCGCGATCCGCTCGCGCAGGAAGGCGACGACGTCGGCGGTCACGTCGTCGTAGAGCGCGGGGTCGTCCCGGCGCACCTTCGGCGGCGTGCGCGTGTGCATCACGACGAGCCCTGCGCCCGCGCGCGCGCACAGCGCCGCGACCTCCGGGTACAGCAGGCCGCTGACGTCGTTGATCACGCTCGCGCCGGCGTCGAGCGCCGCGGCGGCCACCTGCGGCCGGTAGGTGTCGACCGACACGACGATCCCCTCGGCCGCCAGCGCCGCGACGAGGGGCACGACCCGCTCGGCCTCCAGCTCGGCGGGGATCTCCGGCTCGTTCGTCACGCCCGACTGGCCGCCGACGTCGATCAGGTCCGCGCCGTCGGCGACGAGCTCCCGCGCGCGGGCGACCCGGTCCTCGAGCGTGCGCAGCTCGCCGCCGTCGGAGAACGAGTTGGGCGTCGCGTTCACGATCCCCATCAGCAGCGGGCGGGTCCCGATCTCGACGGGGCCGCCGGGCGTGAGGAAGGAGCGGCTGGGCACCCTCCGAAGCTACCGTGCGGGCCCGTGAGCCGCCTGCGCTGCGCCTACCTCGACCTCGACGGCACGCTGCTGGGCCGCGGCGCGTCGCTGTTCCACGACGGCGAGGGCAACCCGTCGATGGCCGGGCCGCGCGCGGTCGAGGCGTGCCTGCGCGCCGGCGTGGAGATCGTGCTCGTCTCCGGCCGCCGCGCCGCGCAGGTGTTCGAGGACGCCCGTCTGCTCGGGCAGCCGGCCTACATCTTCGAGGCGGGCGCGGGCCTGCACGTCGACGGCGACCGCTACTGGAACACCGGCGACCTCGTGCCCGGCGACGCCGGCACGATCCACGAGCAGATCCGCGCGTCGGGCGCGCCCGACCTGCTGCTGGACCGCTACGCGGGCCGGCTGGAGTACCACGAGCCGTGGCATCGCGACCGCGAGGTCTCGCACCTGTTCCGCGGGCTCGTCGATCCGTTCGAGGCCGAGGCGCTGCTGCGTGAGCACGGCCACGACGACCTGCGGCTGGTCGACAACGGCGCCGCCCACCGCCGCTCGCCCGCGCTGGCCGACCTGCCGGCCCTGCGCGTCTACCACCTCGTCCCGGCGCAGGCGTCCAAGGCCGGCGCGGTCGCCCGCCACATGCGGATGCGCGGCTACGCGCCCGAGGAGACGATCGGCGTCGGCGACTCGCGCGAGGACCTCACGCTGCACACCGCGGTCGGCACGTTCTGGCTGGTGGCCAACGCGCTGGAGCGCGACCCGACGCTGCGCGAGGCCGCCGCCCGCGCCGGGAACGTGCGCATCGCCGAGGACGGCTACGGCGCCGGCGTCTACGAGGCGATCGTGACGACGCTCGCCGGCGGCTGACCTCGTTGGTTCGGCAACGTTGGTCCGCGCGGCCAACCATCCCAGCAGCCTTCCGTCCGACCTTTCTGGGAGCCGGATGTAACTCTCGGCGGCAAATGGTTGGTATAGCTGGCCGAACAACAACTACAGTTGGGGTACAGCGTGGAATACAACCTGTCCCCCTCTGAAGTTGGCATATGGATCTTGACGCCCTGCGTGCCAGTCCGATCGGTGAGTTGATCCCGATCACCGGCTCGGACGAGCGCACCGGTGAGCACTACAACCACTGGGCATACCTCGCCGCCCCGCTTCCGAGGGATGTGTCGCTTCGCTCCGCAACCTGGACTGCGGTGGCGAGGGCCGAGGCGGCGCTGGCACGCCTCGACCAAGCCGCTCGTCAAATACCTGAGCCTTCTCTACTGCGCCAGCCGTCGCTCAGGCGAGAGGCGCAGAGCACGAGTGCGCTGGAAGGCACGTTTGCTCCAATCGAAGAGGTCTTGGAATCCGAGCTCGAGAACCGGGGGCGTGCGTCGCTTGAGGTTCGCGAGATCCTCAACTACGTCGTAGCCGCCGAAGAGGCGTTCGGTTGGGTTCGAGAGCGCCCGCTCACCACGGGCCTGCTGTCCAGCCTGCAGAAGATCCTCGTCGAGGGCACTCCCGGCGCCTACAGCGATGCGGGCGGCGTTCGTGACCGGCAAGTCGTGATTGGTGTGCGCGAACGGCCTATTCAGGAGGCGCGGTTCGTTCCACCGCCGCCAGGGGATCAGCTCAGGGTCGGACTCGATGAATGGGTGGGTTGGGTCAACGAACCGCCCGAGGATCTCTCACCTGTGGTGCAGGCGGCGTTGGCTCACTATCAGTTCGAGACGCTGCACCCCTTCTCGGACGGGAATGGACGGATCGGTCGGCTCGTGATCGTCCTGCAGTTGATGCGCGCGAATGTTCTGCGTGAGCCGATCCTTGTCGTGTCGCCGTGGTTTGAGGCGCACAGGGATCAGTACCAGGACGGGCTTCTCCGCCTCAGCTGCACTGGAGACTGGGACGCATGGGTCGAGTTCTTCGCGAGAGGTGTCGAAGCGTCCGCGAGCGCGACTCGTGACCGAGTCGACCGATTGCTCGACTGGCAGGAGGGAACCCTCCAGCGCGTCAGAGCGGAAAGGGTGTCTGGTGTTGCCGAGCGCGTCGCGGGCGAGCTGATCGGGACTCCGGTGCTGCGTGCTAGTCAGGTCGCCGCGCGTCACGACGTGAGTCCGCAAGGAGCTATGAAGGCGCTCCGCCGGCTCGCGGAGCTGGGTGTTGTCACCGAGCGTCCACGGCACGGTCGTGTGGTGTTCGTGGCCACCACGGTGATCGACTTGCTTTCGCGATAGAGGGTCTCTCCGACCCAGGACGCGTCGGTGACCAGCTAGCGCCCACCGCGCACGCGCGCCCACAGCCGCGCCCAGAAGCCCGGCCGCGGCCGCCCCCGGCGACGGGCGGGCGCGGGGACGGTCGTGCGCACGAGCGCGACCCACCCGTCGAGCGGCAGGTCGCCGGCGATGAGCCGCGCCAGGCCGCCGGTGACCGGGGCGTCGACCCCGGCGCGCTCCAGCGCGCGGGCCAGCAGCGGCACGAGGTCCAGCGACTCGACCGCCTGCCCGATCCGCCCCGGGATCTCGCCGCTGGGCACCCCGTCGGCCAGCAGCTCGCCGGCGCGGCGGTTGCGGCTCTGGGGCGCCAGCGCGGTCGCGACGAGGTCGCCGGTGCCGGCCAGGCCGATGAACGACTCGGGCCGCGCGCCCTGCGCCTCGGCGTAGCGCCACACCTCGGCGAAGATGTGCCCGGCGGCCGCGCCCGCCGCGTTGAGGCCCTGGCCCTCGGTCGCGCCGGCCGCCAGCGCGGCGGCGTTCTTGGCCGCGCCCGCCAGCTCGACGCCCACCGGGTCGTCGGCCTGCTCGCACACCACGCGCGCGCGGGTGAAGACGCCGGCCAGCGTGCTCGCCAGCTCCTCCGATCCCGACGCGGCGACGAGCCCGGCGCCCTCGCTGACCATCTCGCGCGCGTGCGCGGGGCCGCCGACGCAGGCGACCCGGTCGGCGCCGAAGCGGGCGCGCAGCAGCACGGTCGGCGCGATCCCCTCGGGCGGCACGAGGCCCTTGGCCAGCGACACGACCGCGGCCCGCGGCGGCAGCCCGTGGGCCTCCAGGCCGCCGATGACCTCGTCGATCCCGCGCGATGGCACCGCCAGGAACACGAGCTCGGCGCGCTGGAGGCCGGCGTCGATCGTCTCGATGCGCAGCTCGCGCGGCAGCTCGACGCCGGGCAGGTACACGCGGTTCTCGCGCTCCAGCCGCAGCCGGTCGGCCCGCTCGGACGTGCGCGCCTGCAGGGTGGTGCGCAGCCCGGCACGCGCGAGCAGCACCGCGACGGCGGTGCCGAACGAGCCCGCGCCGACGACCACCGCGCGGCGGGCGCCGGGCAGCATCAGGCTGAACGGAGGGTGGGGACGCTCGGGCACCGGGAGGGCGCGAGCGTAGTACAGCGCGGGCGGGCGCCCCTCAGCGCGCCGCGCGGCCGCCGATCGGCCAGCGCCGGCGCACGGCCTTGTGCAGCTCGACCACGACGATCACGGTGAGCGACATCGCCACGATCTCCAGCCAGGAGCGCAGCGCGATCGGCTCCAGGTCGAGGAGGTACTGCGTGACCGGCAGGTAGAGCGCGGCGGCGTGCAGCGCGACGGCGCCGAGCGTGCCGACGAACAGGAAGCGGTTGCTGAACGGGCTCTTGGCGAACGCCGACAGCGTCTCCGAGCGCGCGTTGCCGACGTGCAGCGCCTGGAAGACGACCATCGTGGTCAGCGCGACCGAGCGCGCCTCGTCGACGCCGACGCGGTCGGCGGCGAGGTGGAACATCACGAGCGTCCCCGCCGCCATCACCAGCGCGGCGATCACCGTGCGTTCCCACAGGACCGGGGAGATGATGCCCTCGGTGGGCGGCCGCGGCGGCCGGTCGACGAGGTGCTTCTCGCCCGGCTCGAACGCCAGCGCGATGTCCTGCACGCCGTTGGTGGCGATGTTGAGCCACAGGAGCTGCACCGCCAGGAACGGCAGCGCCAGGTCGGCGCCGAGGCTGAACAGCACCGCGAGGACGGCGGCGGCGTTGCCGGAGATCAGGAAGAACGCGGTCTTGCGGACGTTGTCGAACGCGACGCGGCCCTCCTCGACGGCGGCGAACACCGTCGCGAAGTTGTCGTCGGTGATGACCATGTCCGCCGCCTCCTTGGCGGCGTCGGTGCCCGTGCGGCCCATCGCGGCGCCGATGTCGGCCTGCTTGAGCGCGGGCGCGTCGTTGACGCCGTCGCCGGTGACGGCCACGACCTCGCCCCGGCGCCGGAGCGCCTGCACGAGCCGCAGCTTGTGCTCGGGCGCGGCGCGCGCGAAGACCGAGACCTCGGCGACGAGCCGCTCGAGCTCCTCGTCGTCGAGCGCGTCGAGCTCGGGGCCGGTGATCGCCCGGTCGCCGTCGTCGGCGATGCCGAGCTGGCGCGCGATGGCCAGCGCCGTCGCCGCGTGGTCGCCGGTGATCATCAGCGGCCGGATGCCCGCCCGCCGGCATCGCGCCACGGCGTCGCGGACGCCCTCGCGGGGCGGGTCCATCATCGCCGTCAGGCCCAGGAACGTGAGCCCGGTCGGGTGCTCGCGGACGACGTCGTCGGTCGGCGCCGTCACGCCGAGGTCGCGGTGGGCGACGGCCAGCACGCGCAGCCCGTCGGCGGCCATCGCGTGGGCGTCGGCGAGGATCGCCTCGCGGTCGAGCTGCGGGCGCTCCAGCGCGTCGGCGCACAGGTCGAGCACCTGCTCGGGGGCGCCCTTGACGAAGACGATCGTGCGATCGCCGTCGCGGTTGAACGTGGCCGCGTACCGGCGGTCGGAGTCGAACGGGATGTCGGCGACGCGCGGGTAGCGCTCCTCGAGGTCGTTCTTGAACAGGCCCGCCTTGGCCGCGGCGATCAGCAGCGCGACCTCGGTGGGGTCGCCGGCCGTCGCCGGCTCGTCGTCGTCGCCGGCGGGCGCGCCGAGCGCGCCGTCGTTGGCGAGCGCGGCGGCGCGCAGGGTCAGCTCCAGCGCGATGCCGGGCGCGACCTCGACCGGGTCGCCGCCGGCCAGGAACCGCCCGCGCACGCGGTGGCCGTCGCCCGACACGTCGTAGCGGACGCCGCCGGCGACCACCCGCTCGACCGTCATCCGGTTCTCGGTCAGCGTGCCGGTCTTGTCGGAGCCGATGATCGTGCAGCTCCCGAGCGTCTCGACCGCGGGCAGCCGGCGCACGATCGCGCCGCGCCGCGCCATGCGCCCGACGCTGATCGCGAGCGTGACCGTCAGCACGATCGGCAGGCCCTCCGGCACGGCCGCGACCGCGAGCGCGACCATGGCGCGGAACAGCTCCGTCAGGTCCTCGCCGTGCGCGGCGCCGAACGCGAACCCGATCAGCGAGCAGCTCAGCGCCCACAGGCCCACCAGCCGCGTGAAGCGGCCCATCCGCTTCTGCAGGGGCGTCTCGGTGGGGCCGATGCGCTGCACCGCCCCGGCGATCCGGCCCAGCTCGGTGCTCGCCCCGGTCGCGGTGACGACGGCCCGGGCGCGGCCGCGGGTGACGAGCGTCCCCATGAACGCCATGCCGTGGCGGTCGGCCACCGCGGCGGCCGCGTCGACCGGGGCGCTCGACTTGCCGACCGTGGCCGACTCGCCGGTGAGCAGCGACTCGTCGACCTCGAGCATCGTCGCGTGCAGGATCCGGCAGTCGCCGGGGACCTTGACGCCGGCCTCCAGCAGCACGACGTCGCCGGGGACGAGCTCGCCGGCGTCCAGCTCGCGCTCGCGCCCGTCGCGCAGCACCCGGGCGCGGGCGCGGGCGAGGCTGCGCAGCGCCTCCAACGACCGCTCCGCGCGGTGCTCCTCGATGAACCCGAGGACCGTGTTCAGCAGCAGCGCGAACGCGATGACCGCGGCGTCCACGACCTCGCCGAGCGCGAGGGTGATCGCGGCCGCGATCAGGAGGACGTAGACGAGCGCGCTGCGGAGCTGGCGCAGCAGGATGATCGGCCACGGCGTGCCGCGCTGGCGCGCGAGCAGGTTCGGGCCGTGCACGCCCAGCCGGCGCTGCGCCTCGTCGTCGGTCAGGCCTCCGGGCGCGCTGTCCAGCGCCGCCAGCACCGCGTCGGCCGGCGCCGCCCACGGCTCCGCGATCTCGAGGGCGGTCGGCGACGATGTGGCCAAGGGCACGGACGTCAGGCGGGGTCGCCCGCCGCACGGGCCGGCGGCCGCACGACGAGCACGGGGCACGGCGCCTCCTGCACGAGGGCCCGGGCCGTGCTGCCGACCAGCATCCCCTTGAACCCGTGCAGCCCGCGGGTGCCGGTGACCAGCAGCCGCGCGCGCCGCTCCGCGCAGAGGCCGGCGATGACGTCGCCGGGACGGCCCTCGCGCAGGCACTCGTCGACGCGGTCGCCGGGAAGGGTGACGTGCGCCAGCGCCGCGTCGAGGGTGTCGCGGCCGCGCCGGCGGGCCATCTCGTGCAGGGGGTTCGTCGCGTCGATCCGGGCGACGGCCGAGATGCGCTCGTCGATGACGTGCGCGACCACGAGGGTGGCGTCGAGGGCGGTGGCGGCGGCCTCGCCCGCGGCGATCACCGCGGGCGTGATGTCCGCGCCGTCGACCGCGGCGACGACGATCGGCGGGTCGACGACGGGCGCGTCGCGCACGAGCAGCACCGAGCACGGCGCGTGGTCGAGGAGCTGCTGGGAGACGCTGCCGAGCAGCCGTCGGACCGCGCCGGTCCCGTGCGTGCCGGCCACGACGAGGTCGGCGTCGGCGTCGTGCAGCAGGTCGAGCAGGGCCGGGACGACGCGGCTGGCGGTGATGACCTCGGTGGTCAGCGACGCGTCGTCGGGCGCTCGGGCGGCGAGCGCGGCCATGCGCGCGGTCCACTCCTCCTCGACGAGCGTGATGAGCCGCTCGACCGACGGCGCCGTCTCCGGGATCTCCGGGAAGTGGTCGGGGACCTCGAGGACGTGCGTGAGCGTCACGTGCCCGCCCGTGCCGGCCGAGAGCCGGAGCGCCAGGGCCACGGCGGCCTCCGAGAGCGAGGACCCGTCGTATGCGGCGACGATCCGCTGGAACATCGGCGCCGGACTCTAGTTGCTCGACGCCGAGCGCGGCATCACAACCAGCCCTTCTCCTCCGCGACCCGCACCGCCTCCGCGCGGGTGTGGGCGCCGACCTTGCCCATCGCCGACGACAGGTAGTTGCGCACCGTCCCCGGCGACAGGTGCAGGCGCGCGGCGAGCGCGGCGATCGTGTCCCCGCCGCGGGCCGCGGCCAGGACCTCGCGCTCGCGCTCGGTCAGCGGGCTGTCGCCCTCGCTGAGCGCGGCCGCCGCCAGCCCCGGGTCGACGACGCGCTCCCCGGCGGCGACGCGGCGGATCGCGACCGCCAGCTCCTCGACCGGCGCGGTCTTGAGCAGGAAGCCGGCCGCCCCCGCCTCCATCGCCCGGCGCAGATAGCCGGGACGCGCGAAGGTGGTCAGGACCAGCACCCGCACGTCCGGGTGCTCGCGGGCGAGCGCGGCGGTCGCGGCGATGCCGTCGCCGCCGGGCATCTCGATGTCCATCAGCACGACGTCGGCCCCGTGCTCGGCGACCGCCGCGACGACCTCGTCGCCGCGCGCGACCTGCGCGGCGACGGTCAGGTCGTCCTCCAGCTCCAGCAGCGCGGCGAGCGCGCCCCGCACCATCGCCTGGTCCTCGGCGAGGAGGAGCCGGATCATGCGGCGGGCGCCAGCGGGACGCGCAGCTCCAGCCCGAATCCGCCGTCGGGCCGCGGTCCGGCGACCACGGCGCCGCCGGCGTCGGCCGCGCGCTCGGTGAGGCCGCGCAGGCCCGTGCCGTCCGGATCCGCGGCGGCGTCGGCGCGGCCGTCGTCGGTGACCTCGAGCCGCGCCTCGCGGTCGTCGACGGCGATCCGGATCGCGCAGTGGCGCGCGCCGCTGTGGCGGATGACGTTCGTCGTCGCCTCGCGCACCCCCCACGCCAGCACCGCCTCGCGGCTGGGCGGCAGCGGCGCGTCGGGGCGCTCGACCGTGCAGGCGATCCCGGCCGCGTCGAGGGCGGTGCGGGCGCCGGCGAGCTCGCTGGCCAGCGCCGGCTGCCGGTAGCCGGAGACCGCGTCGCGCACCTCCTGGAGGGCGGTGCGGGCGACCTCCTCGACGTCGGCCAGCTCGCGCCGCGCCGCGTCGGGGTCGGCGTCCATCAGCCGCCGGGCGAGCTGGGCCTTCAGCGCCACCACGGACAGATCGTGCCCGAGGATGTCGTGCAGATCACGCGCGAAGCGCAGCCGCTCCTCGTCGACCCGCCGGCGGGCGAGCTCCTCGCGCGCCCGGCGCAGCGCGGCGTTCGCCCGCAGCAGCCGTCCGAGCGCGAACAGCAGGAACCCCATCGCCAGCGTCGTCGCCCCCAGGGCCAGCGCCGCGCCGGCCGGCTCCCCGGCGGCGAGCAGCAGCCCGCCGCACAGCCCCGTGCAGAGCAGCACCCAGGCCGTGCCGAGGCGGTCGTCGGCGAGGGTCAGCGCGCCGGCGATCGCCGCGTAGACGAACAGCAGCGCCCACAACGGGCGGTCGGCGAGTGTCAGCGCCGCCGGGATCGCGGCGAGCGCCGCCAGGAGGGCGAGCGTGCGGCCGGCCGGCGCGCCGCCGGAGCGGGCGTCGAGCGCGTTGGCGGCGCACACGGCCAGCCAGGCGCCGAGCGCGGCGAGGACGACGGCGACGCGCCACGCCGGCGAGCCGGACCCGAGCAGGTCGGCGATCGGCAGGGCCAGCCACCCCAGCGTCAGGCAGGCGGCGATCAGCTTGCGAATGGTCAGCGACATGGCCACACCGTGGCAGCGGGCCGCCGCGTGCGGTAGTGAAGGGCGTCCTCAGTCCGGCATGACATCCGTCACGAGCCGCCGCCCCAGCTCGGCCCCGGCCGCCTCGAGCGCCGCGGCGTCGCCCGCCTCGAGCACGTGCTGGAGGTCGAGGATGCGCTTGGCGAACCGGTCCAGCCGGTCGGCGCCGACGATCGCGTGGCACGGCACGCCGGCCTGACGGGCGCGGGTGGCCAGCTCGCCGGTGACGCGCCCCGCGAGCGTGCCGCGGTCCAGCAGCGGCTCGCCGACGACGAGCGCGAACGCGGCCCGCATGCGCGCGTCGAAGGCGACGTCGAGCCCGTCGGCGGGGTCGTGCACGTCGGGATCGGGCAGGCCGGCGGCGACGAGGCCGCGGGCGACCGGGGCGGGATCGAGCGTCTCGAGCGCGAGCAGCAGGCGCATGCGCGCCGCAGGCTACGGCGTGCCGCCGCCGTCGCCGCGGCGGACCTCCGCGCGGTCGGGCACCTCGCGGTCGAAGCGCTCGGTCCCGGTCGGGGCGGGGTCGAGCCGCGGCGTGTCGTCGGTGGGCGACTCGGCCCCCGCCTCGGCGGTGCGCCCGGCGGCCTTCATGAGCGGGTCGAGCAGGTCCATCGGCATCGGGAAGACGACGGTCGTGCTCTCGTTGTTGCCGATGTCGCGCAGCGTCTGCAGGTAGCGGAGCTGCAGCGTCGTCGGGTTGCGGGCGATGATGTCGCCGGCGTCCGCGAGGCGGTCGGCGGCCTGCGCCTCGCCCTCGGCGTCGATGACCTTCGCGCGCCGGATGCGCTCGGCCTCGGCCTGGCGCGCCATCGCCGACTGCATCGACGCCGGGATCTCGACGTCCTTGATCTCGACCGTGGTGACCTTCACGCCCCACGGCTCGGTCTGCTGGTCGATGATCGACTGGATCTCCTCGTTGAGCCGCTCGCGCTCGGCGAGCAGCGTGTCGAGGTCGGCCTTGCCCAGCACCGAGCGCAGCGTGGTCTGCGCCATCTGCGACGTCGCCTGCAGGAAGTTCTCGACCTCGGTGACCGAGCGGTTGGCGTCGACGACGCGGAAGTAGGCGACCGCGTTCACGCGCGCGGTCACGTTGTCGCGCGTGATGACGTCCTGGGCCGGCACGTTCATCGTGATCGTGCGCAGGTCGACGCGGGCCATCCGGTCGATGATCGGGATCAGCAGGATGAGCCCCGGGCCCTTCTGGTCGATGAGGCGGCCGAGGCGGAAGATCACGCCGCGCTCGTACTCGCGCAGGATGCGGATCGAGGCGCCCGCGAGCAGGATCAGCAGCGCGACGATGATCGCGAGGACGACGAGGACGGCGGTCATGGGTTCAGCTCCCAGGGTTCGGCGCGGCGGACGATCAGGGTCAGGCCGTCGACGTTGACGACGACGACGGGGTCGCCGGCCTCGATCGGATGCTCGGGGTCGCAGTTGCGCGCGTTCCACAGCGACCCCTCGACGAGCACGCGGCCGGGCGCCTCGGCGATCGGCGCGCGGGCGACCCCGCGCTCGCCGACCATCGCCTCGCGCCCGCTGCGCACCCGTCTGGGCAGCGTGCGCCCGACGGTGCGGGCGACGCCGATCAGCAGCGCGGCGCCGATCACGGCGACGACCGCGGCGAGCACGATGCTCAGCGCGATCCCGCCGCCGGCGCCGTCGACGGCGAGCACGGTCCCGGCGACCGCGGCGGCCACGCCGAGGGCGCCCAGGACGCCGCCGGCGGCGACGTGCGCCTCGGCGACGACGAGGATCACGCCGGCCAGCAGCAGCGCGATGCCGAGACCGGTCATGGGACAGGTGTACCCGGATGTGCCCGCCTGGGCAACCGGGAGCCCCCCGTCCGGGGTGCCGCGCGGGCACCCCGGCGGGCGGTGGAGGGGCTACGCGCCGGGCGCGTCGAGGAAGCCGGTGACGTCGCGCAGGCGCCCGTCGGGGGCGATCGTGGCCACGTCGAGGCCGATCGCGACCGGGCTCCCGTCGGGCCCGGTGAGCGTCCACGTGAAGCGGACGCGGTCGTGGTGCACGTCCGGGCCGGAGGCCAGCGTGAACCGGTGGCCGGGGTACTGCGCCTGGGCGGCGGCGATCATCGCGTCGATCCGCTCGGCGCCCTCGCCGGTCATCAGCGGGTCGACGTACGTGGCGTCGTCGGCGAACGCGCGCGCCACGAGCGCGCGCCGGTGGGCGGCGTCGGTCGCGTTCCAGGCGGCGATGTAGTCGGCGACCGCCGTCTCGACGGCCGCGGCTGCGGTGGTGGTGGTCATGGCCGGCAGGCTCCCGCGCGGCCGGCGCGCGCACCATTCCCTCGCAGGTAATGGAGACGCCGCGGGGCCGCCGCTACGGTCCGGCCATGACCGACACGAGCGTGCGCGTGCCCGTCGGGCCGCTGCTGCGCGACTGGCGCCGCCGGCGGCGCCTGAGCCAGATGGACCTGGCGCTCGACGCCGGCGTCTCCACGCGCCACCTGAGCTTCGTCGAGACCGGTCGCTCACGGCCCAGCGCGGGCCTCGTCCTGACGCTCGCCGAGCGCCTCGAGGTGCCGCTGCGCGAGCGCAACCAGCTCCTGATGGCGGCCGGCCACGCGCCGGTCTACGAGCAGCGGACCCTGGAGGACCCCGACATGGAGCCGGTGCGCGACGCGATCCAGCAGGTGCTGACCGGCCACGAGCCCTACCCGGCCGCCGTCGTGGACCGCCACTGGGAGATGCTGGCCGCCAACGCCGGGATCGCCGTCCTGGTCGAGGGCGTCGCCCCCGAGCTGCTGGCGCCGCCGGTGAACGTGCTGCGGGTCTCGCTGCACCCCGACGGCATGGCGCCGCGCATCGTCAACCTGGCCGAGTGGCGCGCGCACCTGCTCGAGCGCCTCACCCGCCAGGTCGAGCTGACCGGCGACCCGCAGCTCCGCTCGCTGCACGAGGAGCTGTGCGGCTACCCGGCGCCCGCGCTGGAGGCCGGGCACGCCGAGGTGCCGCGCGGCGGCGGGATCGCCGTGCCGCTGCGCCTGCGCCACGGCGACCGCGAGCTCGCCTTCATCTCGACGGTCACGACGTTCGGCACCGCGATCGACATCACCGCTGCGGAGCTGTCGATCGAGGCGTTCTTCCCCGCGGACGCGGCGACCGCCGACGCGGTGCGGACGCTACCCGGGAGGTAATCGACGCGCCGCCGGGGCGGTGGGACCGTCGGCGGCATGAGCACGCAACGCACCACCTCCCCCGTCGTGGCGCTGGCGGTCCTGCTCGTCGGGACGTTCATGGCCAGCCTCGACGTCGCGGTCGTCAACGTCGCCGCGCCGGCCATCGAGGCCGACCTCGGCACGTCCGGCGCCGCGCTGCAGCTGATCGTCGCCGGCTACTCGGTCGCCTACGCGTCCCTGCTGATCGTCGGGGCCCGCCTGGGCGGGGACCACGGTCAGCGGCGGCTGTTCCTCCTCGGCCTGGCCGGCTTCACCGAGGCCTCGCTGCTGTGCGGCCTGGCCTGGACGCCGGAGGTCCTGATCGGCGCCCGCATCCTGCAGGGCGCGGCCGCGGCGGCGATGACGCCGCAGGTGATCGCGGTCATCCAGCTCGCCTACGACGGCGCGGCCCGCGCGCGGGCGCTGGCCCTGAACGCGACGATCGTCGCGGCCGGCGTCGTCGCCGGCCTGGTCCTCGGCGGCGCGCTGGTGTCCGCCGACGTCGCCGGCACGTCGTGGCGGCCGGTCTTCCTCGTCAACGTCCCGATCGGCGTCGTGCTGCTGGCCGTCGGCCGGCTGACGCTGCCCGACACGCGCAGCCCGGCCGTCCGCCGGCTGGACCTGCCGGGCGCCGGGCTCATGGCGCTGGCCGTCCTGCTCGTGATCGTGCCGCTCGTGTTCGGCCACGACGCCGGCTGGGCGGCGTGGACGTGGGCGTGCCTGGCCGCCGCCGTGCCGGCCGGCGTCGCGCTCGTCGCCCACCTGCGCCGCACGCGCGACCCGGTGGTCGACCTGGCGCTGCTCGCCCGCCCGGCGGTGACGCGCAACCTGCTGGGGCTGGCGGCGACGATGGTCGCCTACGGCGGGTTCCTGCTCGCGCTCACGCTGTACCTGCAGCAGGGCCGCGGCTACAGCGCGCTGGAGTGCGGGCTGGTCTTCGTCCCGTACGCGGCCGGGTTCGCCGTCGTGTCGCTGGCGATGCCGGCCGTCCCCGCGACGGTCGCCCGCTGGCTGGTCCCCGGCGGCCTGGTCGCCTGCGCGGCCGCGTACGCGGCGATGGGCGCCGGCGGATGGAGCCTTCCGATGGAGCTGCCGCTGCTGGCCGTGGCCGGCGCCGGCTTCGGCGCGGGCTTCACGCCGATGATGACCCGCGTGATGGCCGCGGTCCCCGGCGCGGCGGCGCCCGACGCCAGCGGCCTGCTCAGCACGACGGTGCAGCTCGCCTACGCCGTCGGGGTCGCGACGCTCGGCAGCGTGTTCCTCGACGGCGGGCTCGACGCCCTGTCGACGGTCGTGGAGGCGGCCGGCCTGCTGGCGCTCCTGGCGGCCGGGCTGTGCGCGTTCGAGGACCGGCGCGCGGCGCGCGGCGCGACGGCGGCCGCTCAGGTGTCGAGCTGATCGACCGTGCAGGCGGACGGATCCTTGTCGTCGCGCCAGCGCTGCACCTTGGCGCCGTGGCGGATCCGTCCGTCGCTGACGTGGTCGAAGGTCACCTCGACGACGAGCTCGGGGCGCAGCGCGATCCACTCCAGGTCGCGCCCCGCGCTCCAGCGCGACGGCTCCCCGCTGCCGCGCTCGCCGGTCTCGTAGGGCTTCAGCCTCGCGGGCAGCTCGCGCTTCTCCTTGGCGCTGAAGCCGGACGAATGGCCGACGACGCGCAGGTCGCCGTCCTCGTCGTAGAGGCCGAGGATCAGCGAGCCGACCGTGCCGGGCTCCTTGCCCGGACGCCAGCCGAACACGACCGCGTCGACCGTGCGCACGCGCTTGATCTTCACCATGCCGGTCCGCTCGCCGGGCCTGTAGGGCGCGCCGCGCTCCTTGGCGATGACGCCCTCGGCGCCGTGCAGCCACGGGCGCGCGTCGTCGGCGTCGAGCACGCACGGCGTCAGGTCGAACGCTCCGTCGAGCTCGACGGCCAGCCGCTCCAGCGCGGCGCGGCGCTCGTCGAACGACAGCTCCAGCAGCACCTCGTCGTCGCGGGCGAGCAGGTCGAAGGCGACGAACCGCGCCGGCGTCGTCTCGGCCAGCATCGCGATGCGCGAGGCGGCGGGGTGGATGCGCTGGCCGAGCAGCTCGAACTCCTGCCCGCCGCGCTCGTTGAGGATCACGATCTCGCCGTCGAGCACGAAGCGCCCGGGCGCGAAGGTCAGCTCGGGGAAGTAGCGCGTGAGCGGCTTGCCGTTGCGCGACTGCAGGTGGACGTCGTCGCCGTCGACGAAGACGATCGCGCGAAAGCCGTCCCACTTGGGCTCGTAGGCCCAGGCGTCACCCTCGGGCAGCGTGCTCCGTGAGCGTGCGAGCTGGGGCAGCAGCGGCGGGGACAGCGGCAGGGCCACGGCGCGAGTCTAGGGTGACCGGCGCCGGGCGCGGCGCGCGCCGGGTGTTGACGATCACGACCGCGGCGATGACGCCGAGGCCGCCGACGGCCTGCAGTGGCGTGAGGTGCTCGCCGAAGACGACCATCGCCAGTCCGACGGTGATGACCGGCTCGATCGTCGACACGATCGAGGCGGTGCCGGCGCCGACGCGGCGCAGCCCGAGCAGGAACGCGGTGGCGGGCAGGACGGTGGAGACGATCGCGACGCCGGCCAGCGCGGCCCAGCCCGACGCGCCGACGTGCAGGTCGGGGATCCCGGCGGCGACGTTCCAGCCGGCGGTGGTGACCCCCGCGCCGGTGACGATGATCGCGGTGAGCAGGAACGGGTCGACGCCGGCGACGGCGCGGTCGGCGACGAGGATGTAGGAGGCGTAGGCGATCGCCGCGGTGAGCGCGAACGCGACGCCCGTCGCGTCGAGGGCGCCGGCCCCGCCGCCGGCGAGGACGAGCACGATGCCGGCGCTGGCCAGGCCGAGCGCCATGGCGCGCACGGCGTTGGGCCGCTCGCGCCCGAGGGCGATCGCGCCGAGCAGCACGAGCGCCGGGTAGGCGTACAGGACGAGCGAGGCGAGGGAGGCGTCGATGCGCTCGAGGCTGGCGAAGAACGCGCCGGCCTGGACGGCGTAGCCGACCGCGCCGAGCGCGACGGCGACGAGGACGATCCGCAGCGGCGGGACCGCGGGGCGGCGCAGCGCGACGATCGGCCACAGCAGGGCCGCGGCGACGACGAAGCGCAGCAGCAGGAGGGTGCGGGCGTCGAAGCCGGCGTCGTAGGCGACCTTGGCGAAGATGGCCATGGCGCCGAAGCCGGCGGCGGCGAGCAGGCAGAGCAGGACGCCCTGCCGCTCGCGCTGCAGGTTCAGGAATGGGCTCAACGGGCTTCGGGACCGCCGTCGAACCCGGGGCGCTGCTCCACGCCGTACCGGGCCGCGAGGCCGCCGAAGACCGTGGCGCCGATGATGGAGATGATGGCGACCATGCCTGGATGATCGGCATTTCCGCGTCCCCGCGGTAGCCTTGATCATCTTGATCACCTCAAGGCTTCGCCTATGACGCTGCAGCAGCTCGACTACTTCCTCGCCGCGGTGGAGCACGGCTCGTTCTCGGCCGCCGCCGAGGCGCGCCACATGGCGCAGCCGTCGCTGTCGGAGCAGGTGCGCCGGCTGGAGGCCGAGCTCGGCGTGGCGCTGTTCCACCGCGTCGGCCGCGGCCTGGTCCTCACCGAGGCCGGGCAGGCGCTGCGCCCGTACGCCGAGCGGGTGCTCGACGAGGCCGAGGCCGCCCGCGACGCGGTCGCCGACGTGCGCGACGTGCGCGCCGGCACGGCGGCGTTCGGCACGTTCGGCACCTCGCGCTACTACCTCGGCGCGGCGGTCGTCCGCGCGTTCCATCGCCGTCATCCCGGGGTGCGCATCCGCGTCGTCGGCCAGAACTCCTCCGAGGTGGTGGAGGCGATCCGCCTCGGTCAGCTCGAGGCCGGGATCGTGGTGCTGCCGATCGACGACGCGGGCCTGGAGGTCCGGCCGGCGATGCGCGACGAGATCTTCGCCTGCTCGGCCGACCCGGCGCACCTGCGCGAGCCGATGACGCTGGAGCGCCTGGCCGCCGGCCCGCTGATCCTCTACGACGTGACCTACGGCGCTCAGGACCCGACCCGCCGCCAGCTCGCCGAGCTGGCCCAGCGCGCCGGCGTGGTGCTGGAGACCGCGATCGACGTCGAGGACCCGGAGGTCGCGCTCGAGCTGGCCGCGCACGGGCTGGGCGTGACGATCGGCAGCGCGGGGACGCTGAACGCGCAGGGCCGCAGCCTGTCCAGGCGGCTGGGCTGGGTGCCGTTCGCCGAGCCGATCTACGACCACCTCGCGTTCGTGTGGCGCCGCGGCGCGCGCCTGTCGCCGGCCACGCGCGCGTTCGTCGACGCGGCCGAGGCGCGCCTGGCGACCCTGGCCGAGCGCCTGGCCAAGGTCCCGCGCCAACGTCAGCCGGAGGCCTGATCAGCGGCGCGGCGCCGCGCTCTCGCCGCGCACGCGCCGCAGGATCGCGTCGCTGAGCCGCGGCGACAGGTTGTGCACCGCGCCCAGCACGCGCACGATCGGCGGGTAGTGCAGCTCGCGGCGGTCGTCGCGCACCGCCGCGACGATCTTCTCGGCCAGCGCGTCGGGCGTCGCCGCCTGCGCGCCCCGGTACCAGTCGGGCATCGTGTCGCGCTCGTGGTCGTGCAGCGACGTCGCGATCTCACCCGGGAAGACCGTGGTGACCGACACGCCGGTGCCGGCCAGCTCGTGGCGCAGCGCCTCCGAGAACGCCCGCTGGGCCGCCTTCGTGGCGTTGTAGACGGCCGACGACGGGAACGCCCGCAGCGCCCCGCCCGAGGAGACGACGACGATGTGGCCGGTCCCGCCGCGCAGCAGGTGCGGCAGCGCCGCCTGCACGGTCCACACCGTCCCGTACCAGTTGGCCTCGGTCATCGCGACCACGTGCTCGGCGGGCTGCTGCGCGAACGGGCCGTAGTGGGTCAGGCCCGCGTTGGCGGCCACGAGCTCCAGTCCGCCCTTGGCCTCCACGTAGCGCTCGACCGCGGCGAGCACGGCCTCGCGGTCGGCGACGTCGGCGGCCAGCACCGGATGGCGGCCGCGCCCGCCGGGCAGCCCGTCGGCGACCTCCTCGAGCCGGCCCTGGCGGCGGGCCAGGAGGCCGACGTGCGCGCCGCGGGCCGCGAGCGCCTCGGCCAGCGCGCGGCCGATCCCGCTCGAGGCGCCGGTGACGATGGCACGGGTGCCGGGTCCGATCTCCACGGCGAGAGCATGTCAGGAACGCCGGCCCGTGGGCCGGGTTCGCTCAGGCGACCGGCTCGGGCTTGCGCTCGTCGGCCGGGGGCGGCACCGACAGCGACGGGTCGCCCTCGACCGACACGTGCGGCAGCCACCGGTCCAGCCACGACGGCAGCCACCAGGCGGACTTGCCCATCAGCACCATCACCGCGGGCACGAGCAGACACCGCACGATCGTCGCGTCGACCGCGACCGCGACCGCCATGCCCAACCCGAACTGCTTGACGGTCGGGTCCTCGTTGAACATGAACGCCGCGAACACGCTGACCATGATCAGCGCCGCCGACGTGATGACCCGGCCGGTCGACGCGATGCCGTCGATCACCGCCCGCCGCGCGTCCTTGGTGCTCTGCCAGTGCTCGTGGCAGGCGCTCAGCAGGAACACCTCGTAGTCCATCGAGAGCCCGAACAGGATCGCGAACATCATCAGCGGCACGAAGCTCACGACGGGGATCGACTCCCCGCCCAGGCCGATGAGCGAGTTCGCGAAGCCCTCCTGGAAGACGAGCGTCACCACGCCGTAGGCGGCGCCGATCGAGAGCAGGTTCATCACCGCCGCCTTGATCGGCAGCAGGATCGAGCGGAACGCCAGCAGCAGCAGGACGAAGCTGAGCGCGATCACGGTCAGGATGACCTGGGGCAGGCGGTCGGAGATCTTGGCCGCCAGGTCCACGCCCGCGGCGGTCATGCCGCCCACCTGGGCGTCGACGCCGGTCGGCGGGATCACGTCGTCGCGCAGCCGCGTGACGAGCGCCTCGGTCTCCAGCGCGGCCGGCGCGGTCGTCGGGGTGGCGGTGATCACGGTCGCCTGGCCGTCCTGGGCGGGGATCGGCGGCGTGACGGCGGCGATGCCCTCGGCGGACTTCAGCGCCGCCTCGAGCTTGGCCAGCGCCGCCTCGTCGGGCGGGCCCTCGACGGTCACCAGCAGCGGGCCGTTGAAGCCGGGGCCGAACCCCTTGGAGAGCAGGTCGAACGCGACGCGCGGCTCGCTGCCCTTGGCGGCCGTGCCGTTGTCGGCCTGGCCGAGCTTCAGCGACAGCACCGGGATCGACATCGCCAGCAGCAGGGCGATCCCGAGCACCAGGAACGGCCACGGCCTGCCGCCGACCGTGTCGGCCCAGCGCGCCCAGCCGTGGTGGCCGGACTTCTGCGCGCGCCGGTGCAGGCCCGGCACCTTCAGGGCGTTGATGCGGTCGCCGACGAGCGCCAGCAGCGACGGCAGCAGCGTGATCGAGGCCAGGACCGCGATGACGACGACGATCGCGGCCGAGTAGCCCAGCGAGGCGACGATCGGGATGTCGGCCAGCGCGAGCGAGCACAGCGCGATCACGACGGTGCCGCCGGCGAACACGACCGCGTTGCCGGACGTCGCGACCGTCCGCGGGATCGACTCGGCGACGGTCATCCCGGACGCCAGGTGCTGGCGGTGGCGGGTGATGAGGAAGAGCGCGTAGTCGATGCCGACGCCCAGCCCGATCATCGTGCCCAGGGTGGGGCCGACGGTCGGGACCGCGATCACGTGGCCGAGGATGGTCACCAGCGACAGGCCGGCGCCGAGGCCGATGAGCGCGGTGAGGATCGGCAGGCCGGCGGCGACGAACGTCCCGAACGTGATCAGCAGCACGATCAGGGCGACGAGCAGGCCGATCGCCTCCTCGGGGTCGCCGATCTGCGCCTCGGCCTGCTGGCCGACGATCCCGCCGACCGCGATCCTGACGTGGTCGCGCGCGTGCTCGGTGGCGTCGACGACGTCGTCGGCGAGCTCCCGCGTCAGGTCCTGCGGGGGCATCGAGAACGTGACGGTCGAGTAGGCGATGCGCCCGTCCCGGCTGACGGTCGTCTCGCTGAACGGGTCCGAGACGCTCTCGACGTCGTCGACGCGCTCGAGCCGGTCGACCGTCTCCTCGACCGCGCGGCGGTTCTCGCCCTCGTCGATGCGGCCCTCGCGGGCCTCGAACACGACCGGGCTGGACAGCTCGGTCAGCGCGGGGAAGTGCTTCTCGAGCACGTCGGCGGCCCGCTGGCTGCCGGTTCCCGGCAGCGAGAAGTCGTCGCTGGTCTTGGTCCCCAGCGCGCCCGCGACCACGGACAGGCCGATCACGACCGTGAAGCAGGCCAGGAACATGGGCCACCGGCGGCGCACGCACAGATGGCCGAGTCGATTCAGGAGAGCGCTCACCGAACCATCCCATCGGCAGGAGAAGGCGAGAGCAACAGCCCGGGGCGCATCCTTGCTGGTACCTCCGTCGAGCTCGGGCGGGCTACGCGGCGGCCGGAGCGACGGCCCGGTAGGCCTCTGCGAGGCGCCGGACGCCTTCGTCGATCTGCTCCGGCGTCACGCCCGAGTAGGCCAGGCGCAGCGTGTTCTCGCCGCCCTGGAGCACGAAATCCGTGCCCTTGACGATCTGCACGCCGCGCTCGGCCGCCGCGCCGAACAGCGCCGCCACGTCGGTGCCCTCGGGCAGCTCCACCCACAGGAAGTAGCCACCCTCCGGCGCCACGAACTTGGCGTCCGGAAGCTCGCGCTCCAGCGCCGCGCACAGGCGCGCCGACCGCTCGGCCAGCGCCGCCTTCACGGTCTCGATCGACTGGCGGATGCGGCCGCTGCGGGCGAACTCGTACACGATGCCCTGCGACACCATCGACGGCGAGATGTAGGTGTTCGTCGCGAGCTTGACGATCTTCGCGATCAGGTCGGCGGGCCCGACGAGGTAGCCGACCCGCACGCCCGGGCAGACGGTCTTGGAGAACGACGACGCGTAGACGACCCGGTCGTGCTGGTCGAGCGACAGCATCGTCGGCGCGGCCTCGCCGCTGAAGCGCAGCGCGACGTACGGGTCGTCCTCGAACACCAGGAAGTCGTACTCGTGCGCCAGCGCCAGGAGCGTGGAGCGCTTGTCGGCCGACAGCGAGTAGCCGGCCGGGTTCTGGAAGTTGGGGATGATGTGCGCGAGCTTCGGGCGCAGCCCGTCGCGCAGCCGCTGTCGGAGCTGCTCGACGTCGATGCCGTCGGGCTCCAGGTCGATCATCTCGATCGACGCGCCGCGGTAGGTGTCGAGGCTCAGCAGCGTGCGGTCGTAGGTCGGCTTCTCGACCACCACGGAGTCGCCCGGTCCGACGAGCGTCTCGAACAGGAACGCGTCGGCCTGCATCGACCCGTTCGTGACGATCACCTGCGAGGGGTCGACGCCGTGCTGCTCGGCGATCCATGCGCGCAGCGGCGGATACCCGATCGCCGTGCCGTAGGCCGTCATCCCGGCGGGGTCGTTCTCGAACGCGCGGGCCGCCGCCTCGCGCAGGCCGTCGACGTCGACGATGTCGAGCGACGGGGCGCCGCGGGCGAAGGAGATGGTGTCGGAAGCGGGCATCGCGTCCCAGAGTACGTCAGACCGCGAGCGCGAGCGTCGTGGCCGTCGACTCGCGCAGCGCGATCGTCGGCGTCGGGCGCAGGATCTCCGGCGGGACGTCCTCGCCGCGCAGCACGTCGAGCATCACCCGGGCGGCGTCGCCGCCGATCTCGCGCGGCGGCGCCTCGATCGCGGTGATCGACGGCGTGACGAGCCGCAGCGGCTCCGAGTCGATCGAGCTGGCGGTGAGCAGGTCGACCCCGACGGTGCGCCCGGCGCCGCGCGCGGCGGCCTGGACGGCGAGCGCGATCCCGTCGCCGGCGGCGAGGATCGCGTCCGGGGGCGCGGGGTCGGCGAGCAGGGCGCGGATCTCGTCGTGGACGGCCTGCGGCGCCGACCCGAGCGGGACCTTGCGCACGCGCGGCTCGACGTGCTGCTCGTCGCACCAGCGTCGGTACAGCGCGTCGAGCCGGTGCGCCACCGAGATGTCCATGTCGAGCCCGATGAGCGCCGGCCGCCGCGCGCCGCGCTCGGCGAGGTGGTCGAGCAGCTCGCGCTGGGCGCGCTGGTAGTCGGTCTCGATCGTCACGCGCGGCGTCAGTCCGGGGTCGAGGCACCGTTCGGCCGCTACGACCGGCACGCCCGACTCGACGAGCTCGCGCACGTTGGGGTCGCCGACGACCGGGTCGACGACGATGACGCCGTCGACGTGCCCGGCGGTGAGCGGCGAGGCCCCCGACGACGACATCACGGTCAGCGCGAACGCCTCGCGACGCGCGGCGATGGCCGCGCCGAAGACGAACTCCATGTAGAAGCCGAAGCCGAACAGCGTCTCGGAGACGTACACGCCGATGGCGCCGGTGCGCCCGGCCTGCAGGTGGCGAGCCGACGGGTTGGCGACGTACTGGAGCTGCTCGGCCACGGCGCGCACCCGTTCGCGGGTCGCCTCCGAGACGCGTCCGCTTCCGCCGAGGGCGGCGGAGGCCGTCGTCCGCGAGACGCCGGCGGCGCGCGCGATGTCGACGATCGTCGGCGGCCTCCCTCGTGATCTCGATGTCGTCAACCGCCTGACCCCCTTGCGCGAAGCGTACTTGCGGGAACGTTCCCGCATCCCTACGATACCCGCTCGTCGGAGGTTGCGGGAACGATCCCGCAAGGGCGAGCGAGAGGATGCGAGGTCGATGGCCACGGGGTGGCACTGGGATGAGGCGTATGCGTGGCACCAGACGGGTGCCGGCGCGGCGTTCCTGCCGGCCGAGGGATGGATCCAGCCGGGCATCGACAACGCCGAGAGCGCGCTGACCAAGACCCGGCTGCGCGACCTCGTCGCCCGCAGCGGCCTCCTCGACGCCCTCGTCCCGCTCCCTGGTCGCGTTGCGACCGAGGAGGAGCTGCTGCGCTTCCACAGCGCGGCCTACCTGCGCCACATCGAGCAGGTGAGCGCGGCGGGCGGCGGGGAGGCCGGCGACGCGACGCCGATCGGGCCGGGCTCCTACGAGATCGCCCGGCGCGCGGCGGGCGGCGCGATCGCCACCGTAGAGGCCGTCGTGCGCGGGGACGTCGACAACGCCTACGCGCTCGTGCGGCCGCCCGGCCACCACGCCGAGGCCGAGCTTGCTCGCGGGTACTGCCTGTTCGCCAACACCGCGCTCGCCGCGCTGCACGCGCGCCATGCGCTCGACGTGGACCGGGTCGCGGTCGTCGACTGGGACGTCCATCACGGCAACGGCACCGAGGACGCCTTCTACGAGGACCCGACCGTCCTCACGATCTCGCTGCACGCCGACGAGCTGTTCCCGCCCGGTCGCGGGTTCGCCACCGACGACGGCCGCGGCGCCGGCAAGGGCGCGAACGTGAACATCCCGCTCCCCGACGGCTGCGGGCACGAGGCGTACCTGGCGGCGATGGACCGCATCGTCGTGCCGGCGCTGCGTCGCTTCGGCCCGGAGCTCATCGTCGTCGCGTCGGGCCTGGACGCGAGCGCGTTCGACCCGCTCGGCCGCCACATCCTGCACTCCGGCACGTACCGGGCCATGACCGAGCGCCTGCTGGCGGTGGCCGCCGAGACCTGCGACGGCCGGCTGGCGATGATCCACGAGGGCGGCTACTCGGAGGCCTACGTGCCGTTCTGCGGTGTCGCCGTCGTCGAGGCCCTGGCCGGCGTGCGCATCGTCGTCGACCCGTTCCTGCCCTTCCTCGAGCAGCGCCCGGGGCAACGCCTGGCCCCGCATCAGGAGGCCGCGATCGCGCGCGCGGCCGCGCTCGTGGACCGGATCCCGACCCCCGCCTGAGCCGTGTCGCCCGAGACGATCCGGACGATCTTCGACGTCGCCAGCCTCACGTCGATCCTCGTCCTGCTCGTCCTCGGCATGGCCGTGATCGTCGGGATGATGCGGGTGTTCAACCTGTGCCAGGGCGAGCTCGTCCTCCTCGGCGCGGTGGTCGCCTACCTGTCGCACCGGTGGTTCGGCAGCGTCGCGATCGGGATCGTGCTGGCGCCGCTCGTCGTCGGCCTCTTCGGCGCCGGGCTGGAGCGCACCGTGGTCCGGCGCTTCTACGCCAACGCGGCCGGCGCGCTGCTCGCGACGTTCGCTGTCGGCCTGCTCATCCGCGCGATCGTCCTCGCCCGCATGACGTCGCAGGGCGCGCCGGTCCCGGCGCCCATCGAGGGCACGATCGCGATCGGCGACGCCCGGGTGTCGGCGTGGCGGCTGGTGATCATCGTCGTGGTCGTGCTGGCGGTGGCCGGCACGTACCTGGCGCTGACGCGGACGCCGATCGGCCTGCGGGTGAGGGCCACGCTCGACGACCGCGAGTTGGCGTCGGCGGCCGGCATCTCGACGTCGATGATGTTCACCGGCACGTACGCGTTCGGCGCGGCGCTCGCCGGACTGGCGGGGGCGATGATCGTGCCCCTCCAGACGCTGTATCCGAACCTCGGGCTCGACAACCTGGTCCCGATGTTCATGGCCGTCATGGTCGGCGGCCTGGGGAGCCTGCACGGTCCCCTGCTGGGCGCGGTGGCGATCGGCGTGCCCACGGGCCTGCTGCCCACGTGGATCGACTCGGTCCTCGCGCAGGTGCTCGTGATCTTCGCGGCGATCGTCTTCATGCGGCTGCGGCCCGGCGGCCTTGTCAACAGGGACACCTAGGAGGTGGGACGACGGATGGCATCGACATTCACGCGTCGGACGGCGCTGCAGCGATTCGCGGCCGGCGGCGCCGGCATCGCGCTCGGCGGCAGCCTGCTCTCGGCCTGCGGCTCGAGCGACGACGGGGCGGGCACGGGCGGCGGCGACGGGCCGATCCGGATCGGGGCCATCACCGACCTCACCGGGGCCTTCGGCGTCGTCGGCAAGGCCAACCAGGCGATCGCCGAGTTCACCGTCGGAGAGATCAACGCGGCCGGCGGCGTGCTCGGGCGCCAGCTCGAGCTCATCGTCGTCGACGGGGCCAGCGACCCGGCCACGTGGGGCAAGGTCGCCCAGCAGCTCGTCTCCCGGGACAAGGTCGACATGGCGATCGGAGACGTGACGAGCGCCGAGCGCGAGGCGGTCAAGAGCATCATCGCCGGGCGCGGCAAGACGCTGTACATCGCGCCCGCGTCCTACGAGGGCGGCGAGTGCTACGAGAACACCTGGACCGTCGGCGCCGTGCCCAATCAGCAGGTCGACCCGACCGTCGACTACCTGCTCGAGCAGGGCGCGAGGACGTTCTACCTGTGCGGCAACGACTACTCGTACCCGCGCAACGTGCTGAAGGCGGCCCGCGCGCGGATCGAGCAGGGCGGCGGCGAGGTCGTCGGCGAGGACTACATCCCGATCGCCGCCACCGACGCGCCCGAGCTCGTCCGCAAGACGATCTCGTCGAAGGCCGACGCGGTGTTCGAGGTCGTCGTCCTGCCCGCCAGCGTCCCCTACATCAAGGGCGTGGTCGACGGCGGCTACACGGGCCTGATCGCCGGGACCCTCTTCGACGAGACGATCAACCCGCTGTTCGGGCGCCAGGCCCAGGGCCTCATCGGCGCGCAGGACTACTTCGCCTCGATCGACGACCCGTTCTCCAGGGAGCAGGTCGCGGCGTTCCACCAGGCCTACCCGGACGCGCCGTTCGGCTCGGCCCTGAACAGCCCCGCCTGGTACCGCGGCCTGTATCTGTGGAAGGCGGCCGTCGAGACGGCGGGGTCGCTCGAGCTCGACGCCGTCAACGAGGCGATGAACACGGCGTCGGCCGAGAAGCTGATCGGCGGGCCGTCGCACTTCGTGCCGGACACCAAGCACGTCGAGCTGACCATGTACCTCGGCGAGATGCAGGCCGACGGCAGCGTGAAGGTGCTGAAGGACCTCGGACCGCAGGAGCCGCTCGGGCAGTGCGCCTGACGCGGGGAACGTGGCGCCGCCCGGGCGTTCGCCCGGTGCTCGCGGTCGCGCTGGTGGCCGGGATCGTCCTCGCCGGCCCGGTGCTCGACGCCGCGGGCCAGTCCTACTGGGTGATCTCGCTGACGCGCGCGCTGCTGCTCGGCGTGCTCGCGGTCTCCACGAACCTCGCGTGGGGCGTGACGGGCATCTTCACGCTCGGCCAGGGCGTGTTCTTCGGGCTCGGCGCGTACGCGACCGGGCTGCTTGCCACGCGGGCCGACGTCCTCTCCCTCGTGGTGCTCGCGGCGGCTGCGCTCGGCGCCGGGCTCGTGGGCGGCCTCGTGATCGGCTCGTTCCTGTTCTTCGGGCGCCGTCGCGTCGGCATGCTCTACGTCGGGCTCGTGACGCTCGCGCTGAGCTACGCCTTCGAGCGCCTGGCGAACACGTGGGACGCCATCGGCGCCGGCAACGGCATCACCGCGATCCCGCTGCCGACGCTCCTCGGCGCCGACGTCGACCCGGGCATGGACTTCTTCTGGGTGGCGGCCGTCGCGCTCGTCGCGGTGCTGGGGCTCGGCCTCGTCGTGCTGCGCTCGCAGTTCGCGCTGGTGATGCGGGCGATCCGCGACGACGACGAGCGGGCGGAGTTCCTCGGCTACCGGCGGCCGATCGTGCAGCTCGTCGTCTTCACCCTGACCGGCGGCCTGGGCGCGCTGGCCGGCGGGCTGTACGCGCTCGAGGAGGGGTTCGTCTCGCCCTCCTTCCTCGGAGTCGCGCTGTCGACGCAGGTGCTCATCTTCGTCCTGCTCGGCGGCCGCGACTCGCTGGTCGGTCCCCTCATCGGCGTCCTCGTCCTCGAGGTCGGCGGCCAGCGGGTGCAGGAGGAGCTGCCGACCGAGTGGCCGATCATCGTCGGGGCGGTGCTTCTGCTCGTGATCCTGTTCCTGCCGCGAGGCCTGTCCGAGCTCGGCCGCCGGCGGGGTGGCCGGGCGGTGGCTCCGCGACCGGAGATCGCGCTGGAGGTGACGGGTGGCGATCCTCGAGGCGACTGACGTCGTCAAGCGCTTCGGACCTGTGACCGCGCTCTCGGGCGCCGGCCTCGAGGTCGAGCCGGCGACGATCCACGGGCTCATCGGCCCGAACGGCTCGGGCAAGAGCACCCTGCTGCACGTCGTCGCCGGGCGGACCCTGCCCGACCGTGGCCGGGTGCTGCTCGACGGCGCCGACATCACGAAGGCGCGCCCGGCCGCCCGCGCGCAGGCCGGGCTGTCGATCAAGTTCCAGCTCGCCCGCGTCTACCACGAGCAGACCGTGGCGGAGAACCTGCTGCTCGCGCTGCAGGTGCGCGAGAGCATCCCGTCGCTGGTCCTGTCCCGCTCGCGCCGTCGCCACGCGCCGCGTGTCCGAGCGCTCCTCGACGACTTCGGCCTCGCCGCGGTGCGTGACCGCCGCGCGGGCGAGCTGGCCCACGGCGAGCAGCAGTGGCTCGAGATCGCGATGGCGATGGCCACCGAGCCCAAGGTGCTGCTGCTCGACGAGCCGACCGGCGGCATGAACCGGCACGAGCGCCTGCGCACCGGCGAGCTGATCCGCCAGGCCGCGGCGACCTGCGCGGTCGTGATCGTCGAGCACGACCTCGACTTCATCCGCGACCTGTGCGACCGCATCACCGTCCTGCACCAGGGCACGCGCGTGGCGTCGGGCACGCCGGCCGAGATCGAGCGCGACGAGCGTGTCGCGGAGGTGTACCTCACCCGTGTCTGACCCCCTGCTCGAGGTCGACGGGCTGGCCGGCGGCTACGGGGCCAGCCAGGTGCTGTTCGGCGTGTCGTTCGCCGTGCCGGAGCGCGGCGTGGTCGCGGTGCTCGGGCGCAACGGCGCCGGCAAGACGACCCTGCTGCGCACCCTCCTCGGCTACCTGCCGGCGCTGGACGGCGCCGTGCGCCTGCGCGGGCGCGACGTCACCGGCGCCCCGCCGGCGCGCCTCGCGCGCGCCGGCGTCGGCTACATGCCCCAGGACCGGGTCGTCTTCCCGACGCTGACGGTCGAGGAGAACCTGCGGCTGGGCGCGCAGGCGCTCCCCAGGGCCAGGCGGGCGCCGGTGCAGGATGCCTACGCGCTGTTCCCCAAGCTCGGCGATCGGCGCGGGCAGCGCGCCGGGACCATGAGCGGCGGCGAGCGCAAGATGCTCGGCCTCGCCCGGGCGATGCTCGGCCGGCCCGAGCTCCTCGTGCTGGACGAGCCGACCGAGGGCGTCTGGCACGGCGTGGTCGACGAGATCCTCGGCGCCCTGCGCACGTACGCCCAGTCGGCGGCGATCCTCATCGTCGAGCAGCACCTTGACCTCGCCATGGAGCTCGCCGACTCGGCGCTCGTGCTCCAGCGCGGCGAGGTCGTCCTGTCCGGGTCGGTCGCGCAACTGCGCGACGACCGCAACCTTCTCGCGTTCCTGGCCCCATGACGACTCCGCCGCGCCCCTTCGACGACCCCACCCTCGACGCCGACGAGCAGGCGCTCGTCGCCCGCGTCGCCGAGCGACGTGACGACCTCGTCGCCCTGGCGTGCGACCTCATCGCGTTCGACACGACGAGCCGCTCGGCGCCCGACGAGCCCGCCCGCGACGAGGCCGCGCTCCAGCGCGCGCTCGCCGACCGCCTCCGCGCGCGGGGGGCGCAGATCGACCTGTGGGAGCCCGCGCCCGGCGACGTCGCCGGCCACCCGCTCTCGATCCCCGGCATCGGGTTCGAGGGGCGCCCGCAGCTCGCCGCGCGGCTGCCGGGCAGCGGGGGCGGCCGCTCGCTGCTGCTCAACGGCCACATCGACGTCGTCCCCGCTCGCCGGGAGGACGGCTGGGCGCACGACCCCTTCGACCCGCACGTCGCCGACGGGCGGATCGTGGGGCGCGGCGCCTGCGACATGAAGGGCGGCATCGCCGCGATGGTGCTCGCAGCCGAGGTCCTCGCCGACGCCGGCGGCCTGCGCGGCGACCTCGTCGTCTGCACGAACACCGACGAGGAGTCCAGCGGCGTCGGCGGGCTGGCCTGCGCGCGCCACGGGGTCGCGGCCGACGTCGCGATCGTGCCCGAGCCGTCGTCCCTGGAGGTGTGGCCGGCCTGCCGCGGCAGCGTCTACTGCACGATCACGCTCCGGGGGCGTGCCGGGCACGCCGAGCAGGAGCACCCGCACTGGGAGGACGGCGGTGCGGTGAACGCGATCGAGAAGGCGCGCTTCCTGCTCGACGGCGTCGACCGGCTGCGCCGTGAGTGGCGCACGCGCGCGCGGCTGCGCCACCCGCTGCTCGACCCGCCCGACATCGTCGCCACCCGCGTCGTCGCCGACGCGGGCTGGCACGTGACGATCCCCGACCGCGCCGAGATCGACCTGTCGGTGCTGATCCTGCCCGCCCAGGCCGACGCGCAGGGCTGGACGTCCGACGCCCGGCGCGAGGTCGAGGACGTCCTGCGCGCGTGGTGCGCCACCGACTCGTGGCTGGCCGCGCACCCGCCGGCGTTCCGCTGGCACACCGAGGTCAACCCGTCCGAGACGCCGGTCGACGCGCCGAGCGTGCGCGCGCTGCTGGGCGCGAACGCGGCGCTCGGCCTGCCGACCCGGCTCGGCGCGCTCGGGAGCTGGTACGACGGCGCGACGTTCGCGCTCGAGGCCGGCACGCCGGCGCTCATGTACGGGCCGCGGACGATCGACCGCGCCCACACGGTCGGCGAGGACGTGCCGATCGACGACCTCGTCCACGTCGCCCAGGGCATCGCGGTGGCGGCCTGGCGGCTGTGCCGCTGACGTCAGGCGCCGGTCAGCCCGTCGCGACGCCCGGGATCCCCTCGTCCTCGGCCGGGGTCGTCGGCGTCGTCGAGGTCGCCTCCGGCGCCTCCTCCTCGGCGGGCGGCGGCGCCTCGCCGCCGTTGCGGGCGATTGCGAGCCCGGTGTCGCGCTGGGCGTTGGTGATCGGCACGAGCCGCTGCTCGGCGGCCAGGCGCTGCGCGCGGTCCAGCGCGAACTCGACGTAGTCGAGCACCTCGTCGCGCTCGAGCGCCTGCGCGGAGGTGAACAGCAGCAGCCGGCGCGACAGCGGGTACGCGCCCGACGTGATCGTGTACTGCGATGGGAACACGCAGTTCGGCGGCGAGTAGATGCGCTCGCCCTCGGCGGTCTGGGAGGGGAGCTGGCCGCGCGGCAGCGCCGGCAGCTCGCGCGCCCCCTCGGGGACCTCGGCGCGCAGCCGGCGGCGCGCGGCGGGCGTCAGGTCGGACATCCGCACCGGCGACCCGGTGGCGGTGACCGGCACGCCGAGGTCGATCTCGAAGGGGCGGAGCTGCTCCTCGAACAGCTCGTAGTAGGTGAAGCGGAACGCGCCGACGACGCCCGGCGCCTCGGCCTCGGCGAGGACGCCGCGGGCGTAGCGGCGCACGCGGTCGTCGAGCTCGCGGTCGTAGCGGGCGTTGACGCGCGCGGCGGCGATGCGCTTGGCGCGGTCGACCCGGGCGGCGTTGCGCTCGTCGATGCGCTGGGCCTGTTCGGCGCTGAGCGTCACGCCGGACTCGGCGCGGCGGCGGTTCTCGGCCTCGATCTCGCGCAGCACGCGGCGGTCGGCCTCGGCGACCGCGGCGTCGACGGCGCGCTGGCGCTCGCGCTGCGTCTCCGCCCGCAGCCGCGCCCGGAAGCGGGCGATGCGCCGGTTGGCGGCGCGCACGCGGTCGGTCCCGACGACCTCCTCGCGCTCCAGGCGCTCCGACGGCTCGGCGACGTAGTCGGCCCGCACGTCGGCCAGCGACGGGTCGTTGATGCCGAGCACGACCTGGCCCATGAACGTGAACACGCGCGTGTCGTCCTCGGGGCCGGTGACCGTGATCGGGATGTCGCGGAAGCCGAGCTGCGCCCAGGAGGCGTACGGCGATCCGGCGCGGAACAGGTCGCGCGCCTGGCGGACCGAGATGCAGTCGCCGCCGACGTCGGCCTCGTTCTTGGTGGCCAGCACGACCGCGTCGGCGCCCAGCTCCATCGCCTCCGACAGCGTGATGCCGCGCTCGCGGCAGGCGGCCAGCTCGGCGTCGGTGGGGTCGCGGCTGACCTCGATCACGTCGACGCGGCCCGCGCACAGGTCGGCGAACGCCTGCTCGTCGGTGGTGCGGATGAACGCCACGTCGACGCCGGAGCGGGCGGCGAAGCGCTGGCTGATGATCCCGCCGAGGCCGTCGGTGAGGCCGTCGACGCGCACCGTGTTCTCCGGCGGGCGCGGCAGCGGCTCGGTGTTCGTGCGCGCCTGGGTCGGCGTGCCGCCCTGGGTCGTCCCGGTCGTCGGCGTGCCCGCCTGGTCGGTGTCGATGCCGCAGGCGCCGAGCGCGGCGGCGCCGGCGCCGACCAGGAGCGTCGCGATCAGCCGGCGCGTCCTCATGGCACCACCGGGGTGAAGGTCTGGACGGTCGCGTCCCCGTTCACGGGCGGGAAGCGGTAGGTCTGGCCGAGCTCGAGCACCTCGAAGTCCGACAGGCGCAGGAACTGGACCTCGTTGCCGCGCAGCAGCGGGGTCGCCTGCGAGCGGTTCTGCAGGCGGCGCGGGAGCGGCGTGCGCCCGTCGGCGGCCAGGAAGCGCCCGTCGGGGCCGCGCAGCGGCTCGCTCCAGTCGGCGTTGAGCTTCGCGTAGAGCGTGGGCGTGCGCGAGCGGTCGACGACGATCGCCCCGTACTCGCGCAGGGCGGTGAGGATCGCCCGCGCCGCCTTGCGGTTGGTGCGCGGCGCGATGCAGTCGCTGCGGTACTCGCCCTGGGCGTCGAGCAGGCTGCCCTTGCACGTGGGCAGGTTGAGGAGCTGGTCGTAGCGGCCGGGGCGCAGGCGGATGCGCGCGCCCTCGGGCAGCGACGTGGAGCGCCCGTTGCCGTCGGTCGCCGACGCCGGCTGCACGTACGTGCCCTGGGCGGGGCCGGGGATCGAGATCGCCAGCGCGTGCTCGATGCGGCCGGCGGCCACCTCCTCGGGCAGCAGCACGCCCGCGAACAGCGGCAGGCCCGAGCCGCGGGCGCTGACGGAGTCGGGCGGCTGGTAGCCGGGCCCGTTCAGCGCCCAGCGGCGCATGAACTCGTAGGAGATGACGTCGCCCGCGCGGCGCGCGCGCCACAGGTCGTAGGCGACGCCCTCCCGGCGGTTGAGGATCGTGAACCAGCCGTCGTACTGCGGCTTGGGCGCGGCGTCGGGCGGCACCAGCAGCGTCTGCACGCGGCGGCCGTCGCCGCAGTCGGGCGGGATCTGGCGGCAGATCACGCGCGTCTCGACGCCGTTCTCCTCGTCGACGATCGGCACCGTCCACGCGCGCGTGTTGATGAACAGCGGGTCGTCGATGCGGCGGCGCTCGGTGGCGACGACGTCGCCGCGCTCGATGACCCCGACGCGCTCCTGCGCCTCGAGGATCATGCGCTCCGATGCGGCGTCGACCGGGCGCCCGGTGACCGTCGTGTTCCACGGGCTGTCGGACGCGAACGGGCGGAACATCGCGGTGGCCGAGCGGTCCCCCGCCGCGCCGTCGGTCGCCACGCCGGGCGTGGTCCGCGCGGGCGCGTCCTCGACGGTCGTCGTCGCCGTCTGCGTGACCGTCCGCGTCACCGTCTCGTCACCGTCGTCGCCGCACGCCGCCAGCAGTCCCGCGACGGCCAGCGCGGCGACCGCTGCGCCGCACCGCCTCATGCCGCTCCGGGGTCGGTGTCCTCGCCCGGCTCGGCGACCCGCGGCAGGCGGATCGGGGGCCGGGCCGCCTCCCGCGCGGCCTGCTCGGCGGCCGCGCCCAGCGCGACGATGAGCTCGTCGACCTGCCGGCGCACCTGCGCGGCCTCCGCGAGCCGCTCGGGCAGCGTCTCGGCCGCGGCCGTCAGCGCGTCGGTCAGCTCCGCGATGCGGCGCACCCGCGCGTCGGCGAACGCCTGCACCCGGCGGGCGGCGTCCTCGAGATGGGCCCGCGCCGCCTGCTCGGCCTCGGCGCGGATGCGGCGCGCGTCCTCCTCGGCGGCCAGGCGGACCTCGGCGGCGCGGCGGGCCGCCTCGGCCTCGACCTCGCGCTGCAGCGCCTCGGCGGCGTCGCGGGCGGAGGCGAGGATCTCCTCGACGCGCGCGCCGATCGACGCGGAGGGGTCGGTGGACATCGTCGCGCTCACGCTACCAACGGCTGCGGCGGTCTCCCGGCTCATCCCGCGCCCTGCGGCCGGCGCTCGGCGACGCGCGCGAGCACGTAGCGATCGGTGCGCGCGACGACGGTCATCCCGGGCTCGGTCCCGTCGGCCAGGCCGGGGTAGCGCGCCAGCACCTGGTCGCCCGAGCGGGCGCCGGTGGCGGCCATCACGTAGGGGATCTCGCCCCACGGGTCGTCGAGGATCTCCTTCCAGGCGCCGTCGCCCTCGTCGATGCGGTCGAAGAACAGCGCCGGCCGGCCGGACAGCAGGATGACGCCGAACGTCTGCGCGTTGTCGGCGAGGATCGCGCGCCGGGCGGTGATGTTCTCCTTCACGTACTCGGCCATCTGCGCCTCGGGGTCGATGCCGACCGTGAAGCCGCCGCGCGACGAGCGGCCCTCCTGGCTCTCGCCGCTGAACACGGTGCGCGTGAACGCCTGCTCCAGCGACTGGAACGGGTAGTTGCGCATGCCGTCCCAGGCCGTGAACAGGTTCACGAGGAGCAGCGCGAACGTGGCCAGCCACACGATCGTGCGCAGCCCGTTGGCGCTGCGGTAGATCCACGCCGCCCCGACGAGCGCGGTCAGCGCCATCGGCATCGCGTCGCGCAGCGTCAGCAGGCTCTCGTCGTCGGACAGCAGCGCGTGCGCGCCCATCACGACGATGCCGAGCACGAGGAACGACGCGAGCCACAGCGCCATGTCGTTGCGCTGGGTCACGAACGCGATGACCAGCCCGGGCACCACGACGAACGCGAGCGGGAACACGGCGACGTTGAGCTCCAGCAGCCGCTCGGAGACCTGCTCGACGCCGAGCGTGCCGGCGACGTCGACGCCGCTGCTGTTGACCGCCAGCGTCGAGTTGTCCTGGTCGAGGACCCAGCCGAGCGGGTCGCCGACGATGAGGCCGTTGAACAGGATCCAGATCGCCAGGGCGTAGACCACCGGCGCCGCGAACGCGACGACCGACCCCTCGATCTCGTTGGGCCCGGCGCGCCGGCGATGGAGCGCGATGCCGATCAGCAGCGCCATCACCGCGGCCCAGAAGCCGAACGAGTAGCGCGTCATGACGAGCAGCGCGATCGCGAAGCCGGCGGCGAACAGGTAGCGCGGCTCGCTCGTCTCGTACCAGCTCACGAACGCGTACAGGGTCACCGCGAGCAGCGCGAGGTAGAGCGCCTCGCTCATGCCGTTGCCGGCGTAGAACACCCATAGCGGGTTGAGCCCGAAGGCGGCCAGCAGCGGCAGGCGCAGCAGCGCCGGCATCTCGCAGCGCGCGAGCGCGCGGTCCAGCCACACCATCGCGCCGGCCGCCGCCAGCGCGGTGGCCAGCGGCAGCGCCACCAGCGACGTGGCGACCGGCTTGACGACGGTCAGCGGCAGCAGCGCGAGCGTCGTCAGCGGCGGGAACAGGAAGCCGATCGCCGCCAGCTTCGGCGGGTCGTTCCACCACACCAGGTAGGCGTTCGTGAGCCGGTTGAGCGCGTCGAAGACGACGACGTGGCCGTCGATCGTGACGCGGTAGCCGATGACGAAGTAGACGACCGCGAACAGGACGAACAGCAGCAGCCCGGAGCGGGCCCCGGGCATCGGGACGTCGGTGCGGTAGGCGCGCTCGTCGAGGCGGGTGCCCGCCGAGCGGGGGCCGGGGGCGCGGGCGGCTGGGGGTGGAGCGACGGCCATCTCAGCCTGACGTGCGGACGGGCGGGGTGCCGGCGTGGCCCTCGTCGAGGCCGTGGACGGTCTTCTCCCAGTAGAAGGGCGCGTAGAAGAGCTGCAGGAAGCCCTTCCAGGCCGCCAGCGACATCAGCCCCCAGTACAGCGGCGACAGCAGCGCGAACTTGGCCAGGTCGTAGTAGCCGCGTTGCACGCAGCCGGCCACGTTCATGTACATGAAGACGAAGTTGCCGATGAAGAGCTGGAACGCGGCCGCGTAGAACACGACCGATGGGAACAGCTCGCGGATGAAGCCCCACTCGGTGATGAAGAAGAGCGTCGTGAGACCCCAGAAGATGGGGTTCAGCAGGAAGATGAACGTGCCGCCGACCGTCATCTGGAAGCTGAGCCAGCTCTTCAGCCCGACCTGGCGCAGCAGCCGGAACGGGTGGCGCATGTGCACGAGCCAGGTCTGGATGTAGCCCTTGATCCAGCGCGACCGCTGCCGGATCCAGTTGTTCAGCTCCGAGTTGGCCTCCTCGAGCGTGGTCGAGTCGATCATCGCGGTCTTGTAGCCCGCCTTGTGCAGGCGGATCCCGAGGTCGGCGTCCTCGGTCACGTTGAACGGATCCCACGCGGCCAGCTCGATGAGGCGGTCGGTGATGAAGTGGTTGCTCGTGCCGCCCAGCGGGATCGGCACGTCCTGCGCGTCGAGGCCCGGCAGCAGCAGGTCGAAGTGCATCGAGTACTCGATCGCGAACCAGCGCGTCAGCAGGTTCTGGTCCGCGTTGAAGTAGTTCAGCTTCGCCTGGATGCAGGTGACCGACGGATCGACCTTCGAGAAGGCGATCACGATCTTCTTGAGCTGGTCGGGATCCGGGCGGTCCTCGGCGTCGTAGATGACGACGTACTTGCCGTCGGCCTGCAGCAGCCCGTAGTTGCACGCCTTCGGCTTCGTCTTGGGCTGCGCGTCGGGGACCACGACGATCTTGAAGTGCGGCGGCAGGTCCATCGCCTGGATCGCCGGCACGGTCTCGTCGTCGTCCTCCTCGCACAGCAGCCGCACGTCGAGCTTCGTCTTCGGGTAGTCGAGCCCGCCGATGCCGGCCACCAGGCGCGGGACGACGGCCGCCTCGCGGTACAGCGGGATGAGGATCGTGTACGTCGGCAGGTCGCGCTCGTCGAGCGCGGCGATCTCCTCGTCGCTGACGGCGACCTCGTACTGGTGGCCGAGCGCGTCGTAGGTGAGCTTGAACTTGTAGAGCGACGTCGACAGGTACATCACCGACGCCAGCGCCATCGTCACGATCAGCGTGGTCTTGGCCGCCAGCACCAGGCAGACGACGAAGACGAGCGCCAGCAGCACGAGGCCGGCGGCCTGGCCGGTCGACAGCACGCGGTTGGCCGACTCGTCGGGGAAGCGCGTGAGCAGCTCCGACCGCGCGACCGCCACGTACTCGCCGCCGTGCAGGCGCTGCAGCAGCTCGTCGATCGAGTTGCGCGAGGCGAGGAAGCCGCGCAGCTCCAGGTGGGTGTGCTCGCGCAGCGCGGCGACCGTGTCGTCGTCGAGCACGTCGGCGACCGCCAGGTACAGGGTCGTGTCGTCGACGGCGATCGGCACGACGCGCAGGTGGCGGGCCAGCGGCTCGGGGATCAGGTCGAGCGCGTCCGGGTCCGGCTCGACCGTCGACAGGTCGACGAGCGGGAGCTGGAACTGCTCGGCCAGGACCGCGACGAGCTCGGCCTCGTGGACGATGCCCTCGTGGACGAGGATGTCGCCGAGGCGGCTGCCGGTGCGCGCCTGCTCCTCGAGCGCGGCGCGGACCTGCTCGTCGGTGGCCAGCCCGCGCGCGACCAGCAGGTCGCCGACGCGGCCGTGGTCGGCGTCGGTGACGTGCTCGACCGGGTCCTCGTGCGGCATCGCCCGGAACGTCTCGTCGATCGCCGCGTCGATGTCCTCCTCGGGCGTGACGACGAAGCGCACCGAGCGGCCGGTCAGCGCGGTCGCGACCTCGCGGGCGACCTGGTCGAACGGGTCGGGCGTCGCGATCGTGACCACGCCGTGCGCGTACGACACCGGCAGCATCCGGTGGTAGCGGCAGGTCTGCTCGGACAGCAGGCGCGCCGCCAGCGGGTTGATCTCGTGGAACTCCGGATCGGCGGAGCGGCGCCGGTCCAGGGTGACGAACTCGAGTCCCGCGTGGGCCGCCAGGCGGCGGTAGAACGACCGGCTCGGCTCGGGGGCGGTCCTCGTCTCCATCAGCTCCGTCCCGCCGCGCGGTCGAGCGCGCGGTCGATCTCGGTGGCGGGTGCGAGGACGATATCCACGGTGACGTACGGAAAGCGCGAGCGGACCAAGCTGAGATCAGGATCGGGTCGCGCGCTTGCGACCTTGAGGGTGTCGCCGACGAGCACGACCGGCACGACCCGCTCGCGCGCCGCGAGCGTCACCGGGACGTAGTGGAAGAGCTTGGGGTCGGGGTCGAACCCGCGCAGGCCGGTGTAGTCCATCCCGGTCTCCAGCGCGAGCGCGAGCGCGTCCCGGGCGTCGCTGTTCACCGCGCATCGCCCTCCTCGGGAGGCGCCTCGGCGGCCGGGGCCCCGAGACCGGTGCCGTTGCGCCCGTTGCGCTTCGTGCGGTCGGCCACCGCGAAGCCGACGTAGAACAGCAGCAGGATCGCCAGCGGCGCGACCAGGAACGACAGGAAGAAGATCGCGAACCCGAGCAGCGCGACGAGGATGACCCCGATGAGCGCGAGCGGGTTGTAGCGCTCGGGCGGCGGCGCGCCGTCGGGATCGCCGGCGGGGGGCGAGACCGAGATGGCGCTCAGCTCCCGACCGGGTCGGGCCGCACGTCGAGGCTCAGCCGGTTGGCGTCGACGCCAACGACCGTGAAGGCCATGGGCAGGGTCGCGCGCAGGTCGCGCACGAGGGCGGTGGGGCCGGCCAGGCGCAGCTCGACGAGCGCGCGGTTGCCCTCGAAGCCGGACACGTAGACGTCCTCGGCGCCGGGCACGCGGGCGAGGGCCTGCTCGAACGCGCCGAGCGCGGCGATGTCGGCGAACGGGCCGGCGTCGATGACGACGGTGCCGTCGAGCACGGCGTCCTCGTGGGCGGCGGGCGCCGGCGCGGCGGCCGGGGGTGCGGCGGCCGGGGGCGGCTGGACCGCGGGCGGCGCCGGAGCGGGCGGCGGGGCCGCCACCGGGGGTGGCGCCGCGACCGGCGGCGGGGCCGGGGCGGGCGCGGCCGGCTCGGCGGCGACCTCCGGCGAGACCAGCGGCCGGTGGACCGCGCCGTGCGCGGGCGGCGGAGGGGGTGCGGCCGCCGGCGCGTACGCCGGCGGCGGAGCGGCGGGCGGGGGAGGCGGAGGCGGCGGGGCGTAGGCGGTCGCCGTCGCGGCGGGGGCGCCGATGCGGGCCAGCACCCGCGAGTACTCCTCCTCCAGCTCCCGCGCGGTGCGGTGGAGCTGCTCGCGGAAGCGCAGGAGCTCGTCGACCTGCTCGTTCAACCCGCCCAGCCGGGCGCGGGCGTCGGCGATGAGCCGGTCGGCGTCCGCGCGCGGGGCGGCCGGCGCGGGCGGCGGCGCCGGGGCGGGCGGCGGCGGAGCAGGCGGAGGCGGCGGCGCCGCGGCCTGCGGCGCGCCCGGGGTCGATCCGGCGAGGGCCTGCTCGAGGTCGCGCAGCTTGCGCTCGAGATCGGCGAGCGTCTGGGAGACGTCTCCGCCTCCAGGCTGATGTGGAGTCCGTGCCGTCACCGTTGTCCAGCTAGAGGGCGTTCGTGCCCGACGGGAATAGGCCACAGTACCAACCCCCTCGGCGTCTTCTGCCGGGTCGTTCCGGGCGGGGCGCGGCGGCCCCGCCCGGAGCGCGACGGCTCAGCCGCCGAGGATCTCGACGGCGATGTCGGCGACCTGCGTGGGGGTGCGCCCGACGCGCACGCCCTTGCCCTCGAGGGCCTCGGCCTTGGCCGCGGCCGTGCCCTGCGAGCCGGAGACGATCGCGCCGGCGTGGCCCATCGTCTTGCCCGGGGGCGCCGTGAAGCCGGCGATGTAGCCGACGACCGGCTTGGACACGTTGGCGGCGATGTACTCGGCCGCCTCCTCCTCGGCGGAGCCGCCGATCTCGCCGCTCATGACGATGAGCTCGGTCTGCGGGTCGGCCTCGAACAGCGCGATGATGTCGATGAAGCTCGAGCCGGGAACCGGGTCCCCGCCGATGCCGACGATCGACGAGTTGCCGAACCCGCGCTGGGCCAGCTCGTTGCCGATCTGGTAGGTCAGCGTGCCCGAGCGCGACACGACCCCGACGTTGCCCTCCTTGAAGAACGACGCCGGGATGATCCCGACGTTCGCCTTGCCCGGCGACAGGATGCCGGGGCAGTTGGGGCCGACGAGGCGCACGTCGCCGAGCCGCTGCAGGTGCGTGTAGACGCGCAGCTCGTCGTGGGCGGGGATCCCCTCGGTGATCGCGACGATGAGCTTGATGCCCGCGTCGGCCGCCTCGAGGATCGAGTCCGCGGCGAAGCGCGGCGGCACGAAGATCATCGCCGTGTTGGCGCCCTGCTCCTCGACCGCCTTGCGGAACGTGTTGTAGACCGGGATGCCCTCGACGTCCTGGCCCTCCTTGCCGGGCGTGACGCCCGCGACCACGTTCGTGCCGTACGCGCGGTTGTTCAGCGTGTGGAACGTCCCCTCGCGGCCGGTGATGCCGGAGACGACGAGCTTCGTGGAGCCGTCGATCAGGATGCTCATGAGCGCGCGACCTCCACGACCTTGTGGGCGGCCTCGTCCATCGTGGCCGCCGTGTGCACGTTGGGCAGGTTGGCCTCCGACAGCAGCCGGCGCCCCTCCACGTCGTTGGTGCCGTCGAGGCGGACCACGAACGGCACGGACGGCTTGATCTGCTCGAACGCGTCGATCAGCCCGCGCGCGACCTCGTCGCAGCGCGTGATGCCGCCGAAGATGTTGAACAGGACCGCCTTGACCTTCGGGTCGCTGAGGATGACCTCGACCGCGCTGGTGATCGCCTCGGCCTTCGAGCCGCCGCCGGCGTCGAGGAAGTTCGCCGGCGTGCCGCCCGCCTGGGCGACGACGTCGAGCGTGCTCATCACGAGGCCGGCGCCGTTGCCGAGGATGCCGATGTCGCCGTCGAGCTTGACGTAGGTCAGCCCGCGCTCCTTGGCCATCTGCTCCTGCGGGTCCTCGGCCGACGGGTTGCGCAGCTCCGCGTTCTCCTGGTGGCGGAACAGCGCGTTGTCGTCGAGGGTCACCTTCGCGTCGAGCGCCGCCACCGTGCGGTCGTTCTTGACGATCAGCGGGTTGACCTCGACGAGCATCGCCTCCTCGTCGACGTAGGCCTCGTACAGCCGGGCCAGCAGCGCGGAGACGGGGCGCACGACGTCGGCGTCGACGCCCGCCTCGAAGCACAGCCGCCGGGCGTGGAAGTCCTGGAAGCCGAGCAGCGGGTCGACGTGCAGGCGCGCGATGGCGGTCGGGTCCTCCTCGGCGACCGCCTCGATGTCCATGCCGCCCTTGGTGGAGAGCATCGCCAGCGTGGCCTTCGCCGCGCGGTCGAACACGAACGAGGCGTAGTACTCGGAGGCGATGTCGCTGGCCTCCTCGATCCACAGCTCGCGGACGGTCAGGCCGCGGATGTCCATGCCGAGGATCGCCTCGCAGTGCTGGAGCGCCTCGTCGCGATCCTGGGCCACCTTGATGCCGCCGGCCTTGCCCCGGCCGCCGATCTGCACCTGGGCCTTGACCACCACCGGATAGCCGATGCCGTCGGCGACGTCGAGCGCTTCCTCGATCGTGGCCGCGTAGCCGCCGTTGGGGACCGGCACCCCGTGACGGGCGAACAGTTGCTTGCCTTGGTATTCGAGCAGGTCCATGAGAACGGCTGACTTTAGGGGCTCGTCCATCGGGTCGTCCGTCTGACTTTGGGACAATGCGCCGCCTCATGGCCCTCCCAAGCAACGTCACCTTCGTCACGTTCGACGTCTACGGCACCCTGATCGACTGGGAGGCCGGCGTCGCGGACGCCTTCGAGAAGGAAGCCGCCAAGGACGGCTTCACGATCGATCGCGACGAGGTCGTCGATCTGTTCCTCGAGATCTCCCGCGAGATCGAATCCGGCTCCTACGAGCTGTACGCGGAGGTGCTGCGCCGCACCGCCGTCGAGATCGCCAAGCGCATCGGCTGGGACCTGGAGCCGTCGCGCTCGGGCTTCCTGCCCGACTCGGTGCAGCGCTGGCGCCCGTTCAAGGAGACCAACCCGCAGCTGGCCAAGTTCAAGAAGGCCTACGACGTGGGTCTCATCTCGAACATCGACGACAAGCTGCTGGGGCAGACCCGCCGCCACATCCCGCTGGACTTCGACCTCGTGGTCACCGCCCAGCAGGTGCGCTCCTACAAGCCCGACCCGGCGCACTTCAAGGAGTGCGCGCGTCGCATCGGCGGCAAGAAGGGCTGGGTCCACGTCGCCTCATCCGTCTACCACGACGTCGAGCCGTGCGTGAAGGAGAAGATCCCGGTCGTGTGGGTCAACCGCCGCAAGGAGACGCTGGAGCCCGGCGCCAAGAAGCCGACGGCCGAGGTCAAGAACCTCGCGGAGGCGTTCAAGCTCATCAGCGGCGGCTAGCGCCCCGTGCGGGTCCGCGCGCTCCATCCGGACGTCCTCGTCGCCACCAGCCGCATCTGGCAGACCACCTGCACGATCGTGCGCAACGGCGACGAGGCGTTCGTCGTGGACTCGCCCGTGCTGCCCGACGAGCTCGACGTGCTGCCCGCGGTGCTCGAGCAGGCCCGCTTCCCGTTCAGCGGCCTGCTCGCCACCCACGGCGACTGGGACCACCTGCTCGGCCGCCTGGCCTTCCCCGGCGCGGCGCTCGGCTGCGCGGAGACCACCGCCGCCCGGCTGACGGGCGCGCCCGGCGAGGCGCAGCGCGAGATGCGCGCGTTCGACGACGAGCACTACGTGGAGCGCGACCAGCCGCTGGCGCTCGGGCAGGTCGAGGCGCTGCCCGTCCCCGGCCGGCTCGAGATCGGCGGCGACGGGCGGGAGCTGGAGCTGCATCCGGCCGACGGGCACACGCCCGACGGGATGGCGATCTGGGTCCCGTGGGCGGAGGTGCTGATCGCGGGCGACTACCTGTCGCCGGTCGAGATCCCCATGCTGTCGGAGGGCGGCTCGCGCGACGCCTACCTGGCGACGCTCGCCCGCCTGGAGCCGCTCGTCGAGCAGGCCGCGTGGGTCGTGCCCGGCCACGGCGAGCCGCTGGACGGGACGCGCGCGCTGGCCGTCCTGCGCGAGGATCGCGCCTACCTGCAGGCGCTGCCGGGCGACGCGACGCTGCCGCTGGCGCGACGCACCCCCGCGCAGCGCGCCATCCACGAGACCAACCGGGAGCGAGCGGCATGAGACGCGGACTGCACCACGTGGCGCTGGAGACGCGCCGCGCCGACGCGCAGGCGTGCGTGGACTTCTTCGGCCTGCTGGGGTTCGAGCAGGTCGACCCGCCCCCCGGCCTGGTCGACATCGCCCTGTGGGCCGAGCGCGACGGGCTGCAGCTCCACTTCCTGTTCAACGAGGACCCGGTGATCGCGCCGACCGCGCACGTCGCGGTGATCTGCCCCGAGTACGCCGAGACGCAGGCGCGGCTGCGGGCGGCCGGGTTCGAGGTGCGCGAGCACGAGGTCCACTGGGGCTCCCCGCGCTGCTACGTGAAGGACCCCGCCGGCCACCTCGTCGAGGTCATGGAGTTCCCGCCGGGCGGCGGCCCGCCGGCGCGCTGACGCGGGTCCGACATTCGTCCAACTCGGCCCGAAACGGCTGGAGCGCGCGCATCCGGCTGGTCCGGTCACTACGTTGGCGCGCATGCTTCGACCTGCCTCCGCCGTCGCCGCGTCCGCCGCGACGGCGCTGCTCCTCGCCATGGCACCGTCCGCGTTCGCGGCGACCCCCCGCCAGTCCCAACCGGTCGACGAGGGCACGACCGTCACCAAGACGCGCGTCTGCGTCGTCAAGCGCACGAAGGGCAAGCGCGCCCGCGTGGTGCGCGTGACCGAGCGCTGCCGGCGCAACGAGACGCGCATGACGTGGCGCCGCTACCAGGACCTCGTCACGCGGACCGCGGCGTCCACCAACGAGGAGATCCCCGGGCCGCAGGGCCTCACCGGCCCGCAGGGGCCGCAGGGTCCGCAGGGCGCCACCGGCCCGCAGGGTCCGGCCGGCCCGCAGGGCCAGCGCGGCGAGCGGGGCGAGACCGGCGAGCAGGGGCCGATGGGTCCCGCCGGGCCGAGCGACATCTACACGACGACCGGCAGCTCCGGTGCGCCGCCGATGGGCAGCGAGGACACGCGCGCGACGCTGAACCTCCCGGCTGGGCAATACCTCCTGCTGGGTCAGGCGCGTCTGCTGTCGTCATCCGCAGTCGGTATGCACCTCGTCACCTGCCGGATCCGCGACCGCGGGTCGTCGGTCGTCGAGCATGGCGCGACCGCCGAGGGAGTCGACCACGACAGCGACGGCGCGACGCCGCCGGTAGGTGAAGCGAACATGTTCATGGTCGCCCCGCTGGTGACCACCGGCGGCGTCGTATCGCTGCACTGCCGCGGGATCTTCGGCCTCCCGCTGGTCGACAACGTCCAGCTCACCGCGATCAAGACCGGCGCGCTCCACACCTGAGCGCGCCGTCCGCCGCTAGGGCTCCAGCCGGCGCCCGAGGAACAGGTCCCGACCGGGATCGCCCTTGGAGCGCTCGCTGAAGCCCATGCGGTGGTAGAGCGCGAGCGCCGGCGCGTTGTCCTCGTTGGTGTCGAGCTCGATGCGCCGGCAGCCGCGCGCCCGCGCGCGCTCCATCGCCGCCTCCACCAGCGCGGCGCCGCATCCGCTGCGCCGCGCGGAGGCCTCGACGAACAGGTCCTCCAGCCAGCAGTCCGGCGAGGCCGTCCACACGCTGAGGCGGTAGCGGAGCTGGCAGACCCCGGCCGGCGGCGCGTCGTCGTCGGGCGCGGCGAGCAGGTACTCGGTCTGCGGGTCCTCCATCAGCCGCTCGACGGTCGCCAGGATCGCGTTGTCCGACGGCCAGTCCTTGCCGTAGTGGTCGCGGAACTGGACGAGGAGCCTCGCGACCGCCTCGGCCTCGTCGAGCGTGGCCAGCCAGGTGCGCGGCACGGCTACTCGCCCGCGGCCGGCTCGGCGTCCTTGATGACGGCGAGCGTGGCGCCGCTGGTGACGGCGTCGCCGACCTTGATCGGGAGCTCGGCGATCACGCCCGCCTTGTGGGCGGTGATCTCGTTCTCCATCTTCATCGCCTCGATGATCGCGACCAGGGCGCCCTCCTCGACCGTCTGGCCGGGCTCGACGAGGACCTTGAAGACGTTGCCCTGCATCGGCGAGGCGAGCGTGTCGCCGCCGCCGCTCCCGCCGCCCGAGCGCGAGCGGGCCGAGCGGGCGGGCTTGCGGCCGTTGGCGGCCGGCGCGGCCGCGGCGCCGCCGCCGGCGAACGGCGGCCCGATCACCTTGACGTCGAAGCGCTTGCCCGACACCTCGACCGTGTAGGACTGCTCGAGCTTCTCGGCCGCCTCCTCGTCGTCGCCGGCCGGCGCGGGGGCGTCGAAGGCGAGGGTCTTCAGCCACGCCTTGTCCTCGAGGAGGTCGCGGCACGTCTCGGCGCGCGCCCACTGCTCGGAGGCCATGATCGCCTGGTGGAACGGGATGAGGGTCTTCAGCCCCTCGATCTCGTACTCGCTCAGCGCGCGCAGCATGCGGCGCGTGGCCTGCTCGCGGTCGGCGTCCCAGACGATCAGCTTGGCGACCATCGGGTCGTACATCGGCGAGACCTCGCCGCCGGGGCCGACGCCGGAGTCGACGCGCACGCCGGGGCCCGCGGGCTCCTTGTAGGCGCCGATCCTCCCGGGCGCGGGCGCGAAGCCCTTGCTGGCGTCCTCGGCGTTGATGCGGCACTCGATCGCGTGGCCGCGCAGCACGACCTCGTCCTGGGTGACCGACAGCGGCTCGCCGGCCGCCGCGCGGATGCCCTCCTTGACGATGTCGATCCCGGTGACCATCTCGGTCACGCAGTGCTCGACCTGCACCCGCGTGTTCATCTCCAGGAAGTAGTACTCGCCGTCCTGCCACAGGCCCTCGATCGTGCCCGCGCCGACGTAGTCGACCGCCCGCGCGGCGTCGGTGGCGATCTCGCCGATGCGCTCGCGCATCCCGGGCGCGGCGTCGACGACCGGCGCCGGCGCCTCCTCGATCAGCTTCTGATGGCGGCGCTGGATCGAGCAGTCGCGCTCGCCCAGGTGGATGACGTTGCCGTGGCGGTCGGCCAGCACCTGCACCTCGACGTGGCGCGGGTCGGGCAGGTAGCGCTCGATGTAGACGGTCGGGTCCGAGAAGAACTTCTCGCCCTCGCGGGCGGCGCCCTCGAACGCCTTCTCCAGCTCGTCCTCGGACAGCGCGACCCGGAAGCCCTTGCCGCCACCGCCGCCGGCGGCCTTGATCGCCACCGGGTAGCCGATCTCGCCGGCGATGATCTTCCACGCGTCCTCGACCGTGGCGACCGGCTCGGTGGTGCCCGGCACGATCGGCACGCCCGCGTCGCGCATGATCTCCCGCGCGCGGGTCTTGGAGCCCATCGCTTCGATCGCCGACGCCGGCGGGCCGATGAAGACGATCCCCGCCTCCTCGCAGGCCCGCGCGAACGGCGCGTTCTCGGCCAGGAACCCGTAGCCGGGGTGCACGGCCTGGGCGCCCGACTCGGCCACGACCTCCAGGAGCTTGTCGACGTTCAGGTAGCTCTCGGCCGCCGTCGGGCCGCCGAGCAGGTAGGCCTCGTCGGCGCGCTTGACGTGGAGCGCGTCGCGATCGATCTCCGAGTAGACCGCGACCGAGGCGATCCCCAGCTCCTCCAGCGCCCGGATGATCCGGACCGCGATCTCGCCTCGGTTGGCGACGAGCACCTTGTCGAACATGGCCGCGATGCTATCGCCGCGGGCGCGTCGTTGACTGGCGGGTCAACACACCGCCGCGCGGTCCGGTCGTGGCCGGGGCCCTAGGCGTCGGGCGGCAGCACGCCCGCGTCGCGGAGCTGCGCGACCAGCGCCTCGACGGCGGCCTCGACCTCGCCGGCGCCCAGCTCCACGTCGGGCGCCTGCGGCGGCTCGTACGGCGCGTCGACGCCGGTGAACCCGGTGATCTCGCCGGCCCGCGCCTTCGCGTACAGGCCCTTGGGGTCGCGCCGCTCGCACTCCTCCAGCGGCGTGTTCACGTAGACCTCCAGGAACGGCAGCTCGTCGTCGGCGTGCACCCGGCGGGCGAGCTCGCGGTCGGCCGCGTACGGGCTGACGAGCGACACGATCGCGATCGTGCCCGCGTCGGCCAGCAGCTTGGCGGCGTGAGCGGTGCGGCGGACGTTCTCGGCGCGGTCCTCGGGGCTGAAGCCGAGGTTGCCGTTCAGCCCGTGGCGCAGGTTGTCGCCGTCGAGGCGGTAGGCGGGGATGCCGGCCTGCACCAGGCGGTGCTCCAGCGCCCCGGCGATCGTCGACTTGCCCGACGACGGCAGGCCCGTCATCCACACGGTCGCGCCGCGGTGGCCGAGCGCCTCGAAGCGCTCCTCGCGGGTGAGCTTGGAGTGCTCCCACACGACGTTGGCCGAGCGCTCCTGGCGCGCCGCCGTCGCCGCGTCCTCGCCGACCGGCTCGTCGGGGTCGAGCAGCATGCCCGCGCCGAGCGTCTCGTTCGTCGCCTCGTCGATGAGGATGAAGCCGCCGGTCGCGCGGTTGCGGCGGTAGGCGTCGTAGGTGATCGGCGCGCTCGTGCGCAGGTGCACGCGGCCGATCTCGTTGAGGCCCAGCTCCGTGGCGGAGCTGTCGCGGTGCAGCGTGTCGACGTCGATGCGGTGCAGCAGCTCGCCGGCGACCGCGCGCACGGTCTTCGTCGTGTGCTTGAGGACGTAGCGCGTGCCCGGCACCAGCGGCTTGTCGTTCATCCAGCACACCACCGCGTCGAGGTCGCGCGACACGATCGGGTGGTTGTGCGGCCGGGCGATCATGTCGCCGCGGCTGATGTCGATGTCGTCCTCCAGGCGCAGCGTCACCGACATCGGCGGGAACGCCTCGTCGATCTCGCCCTCGAAGGTGTCGATCGCGGCGATCCGCGAGGTGGCGCCCGACGGCAGGATCACCACGTCGTCGCCGGCGCGCAGCACGCCGCCGGCGACCTGGCCGGCGTAGCCGCGGTAGTCGTGGCGCTCGCCCTGCGCGTCGCCGGGCCGCACGACCCACTGCACCGGGAAGCGCGGGTCGATCAGGTTGCGGTCCGACGCGATGTGGACGTGCTCGAGGTGGTACAGCAGCGGCGGGCCGCCGTACCACGGCATGTTCTCGCTGCGCTCGACGACGTTGTCGCCGTTGAGGGCCGAGATCGGGATGAACGTGATGTCGGTGATCTCGAGCTTGGACGCGAACGAGCCGAACTCGTCGACGATCGCGTTGAACACGGCCTCGTCGTGGTCGACGAGGTCCATCTTGTTCACGCACACCACGAGGTGGGGGATGCGCAGCAGCGAGCTGATGAACGCGTGGCGGCGCGACTGCTGCACGACGCCGTTGCGCGCGTCGATGAGGACGATCGCCAGGTCGGCGGTCGACGCGCCCGTGACCATGTTGCGCGTGTAGAGGACGTGGCCGGGGGTGTCGGCGATGATGAACGTGCGCTTCGGCGTCGCGAAGTAGCGGTAGGCGACGTCGATCGTGATGCCCTGCTCGCGCTCGGCGCGCAGGCCGTCGGTCAGCAGCGCGAGGTCGACGACGCCGGAGTCGCCGTGGCGGCGGCGCGAGGCCTCCGCGACCTGCGCGAGCTGGTCCTCGAACAGCGCCTTGGAGTCGTAGAGCAGGCGGCCGATCAGCGTCGACTTGCCGTCGTCGACGGACCCGGCCGTGGCGAGGCGCATGAGGCCGCCGGACGCGGCGGCGGTGGTGAGGGCGTCGAGCGACCCGTTGGTGGCGGCGCCGGGGGTCATGGCTAGAAGTAGCCCTCCTTCTTGCGGTCCTCCATGGCGGCCTCGGTCGCGCGGTCGTCGGCGCGGGTCTCGCCGCGCTCGGTGATGCGCGTCGCGGCGATCTCGGCGACGACCTCCTCCAGCGACGTCGCCCGCGACGGCACGGCGCCGGTGCAGCTCATGTCGCCGACCGTGCGGTAGCGGACCCACTCGCGGAACGGCTCCTCGCCCGGCAGCAGCTCGGTGAACGGCGACGTCGCGTAGAGCATCCCGTCGCGGCGGAACACCTCGCGCTCGTGCGCGAAGTAGATCGGCGGCAGCTCGAGCTTCTCGCGGGCGATGTACTGCCACACGTCGAGCTCGGTCCAGTTGGAGATCGGGAAGACGCGGACGTTCTCGCCCTTCTTGATGCGCCCGTTGTAGAGGTTCCACAGCTCCGGGCGCTGGTTCTTGGGGTCCCAGCCGCCGAAGTCGTCGCGGAAGCTGAAGATCCGCTCCTTGGCGCGGGCGCGCTCCTCGTCGCGGCGCGCGCCGCCGAAGGCCGCGTCGAAGCCGTGCTCGGCGATCGCGTCAAGCAGCGTGACGGTCTGCAGCCGGTTGCGCGACGCCCGCGGGCCGGTCTCCTCGACGACGCGGCCCTTGTCGATCGACTCCTGCACCGACGCGACGATCAGCCGCTCGCCCAGCTCCGCGATGCGGCGGTCGCGGAACTCGATCACCTCCGGGAAGTTGTGCCCGGTGTCGACGTGCATCAGCGGGAACGGGAAGCGGCCGGGGCGGAACGCCTTCTCGGCCAGGCGCAGCAGGACGATCGAGTCCTTGCCGCCGCTGAACAGCAGCACGGGCCTCTCGAGCTCGGCGGCGACCTCGCGGAACACGTGGATCGCCTCGGACTCGAGCGCGTCGAGATGGGAGATGTCGTAGCTCACGGTGCGGGGGTCTCGCTGACGATGGGGGATCGGGGGGTCTCGGAGGCGGGGACGGGCGTCTCAGGGGCCGGAACGGCCGCCGCGGCGATGCGAGCCGTACGTGCACGGTAGATGACCCAGCTCGTCAGCCCCAGCGCGATCGGCACGCCGATCGTCACCGCCAGGCCGTAGCCGGCGCCCGCCTTCTGGAGGATGCCGAAGGCCGACGCGAACAGCACCACGCCCAGGCCGATGCGCAGGCCGGCCGTCGGGATGTGCGCCATCAGGTTCGTGCCCAGCCACACGCCGGGCAGCGAGCCGATGAGGATGTTCGCCATCAGCCCGTAGTCGACGTTGCCGAAGAAGAGGTGCGTCAGCGCCGCGACCCACAGCAGGCCGGCGGCGTGGAAGACGTCGGTGCCGACGACCCGCTGGGGCGTCAGCTTGAAGACGAGGATCAGCGCCAGGCCGATCAGCGCGCCCGACCCGACCGAGGTGAGGCCGAGGATCGTGCCGAGGACCAGGCCGATCGTGGTGGCCGCCACCTTGTTGCGGGCGGTCATCGGCACCTCGTCGCGCTCCTGGGCGATGAGGCGCTGCAGGAACAGGGCCCGGAACAGCACCGACCCGCCGACGAGGAACAGCGCGATGCCCAGCGAGACGAGCATCGTGTTCTCGAACGCGTCGCCGTAGGTGCGCTCGATCCACTCGATCGCCAGCACGCCCAGGATCGCGCCCGGGCAGGAGCCCAGCGCCATCCAGGCCGCCAGCCCGAAGTCGACGGTCCCCTTGCGCAGGTGGCGCCAGCCGCCGAGCGTCTTGGTGACCGCCCCGTAGGCCAGGTCGGTCCCGATCGCCACCACCGGCTTGGTCCCGAACACGAGGATCAGGAGCGGCGTCATGAGGGAGCCGCCACCGATCCCGGTCATGCCGATCAGGACTCCGACCCCGAGGCCGAAGAGGATGATGAGCGGGTCCATCAGGCAACTGGAGAATCAGGCGACGTGGATGCCGCACTCGTCCTTCGTGCGGCCGGCCCAGCGCCCTTCTCGGCCGGAGCCTGGGTGGGTGCACGGCCAGCAGCCGATCGAGTCGTAGCCCCGATCGTGCAGCGGATGGTAGGGAATGTCGTTGGCCATGATGTAGCGCCACACGTCTCGCTCGGTCCAGTCGGCGAGCGGGTTCACCTTCCACAGGCCGTGCTTGCGGTCCCATCCCAGCTTCGGGGTGCCCGCCCGCTCCTCCGACTGCTCGCGGCGCAGCCCCGACACCCAGGCCCGGCGGCCGGCGAGGTGGTCGCGCAGCGGGCGCACCTTGCGCAGCTCGCAGCACGCGTCGGGGTCGCGCTCCCATTGGCGGTCGAGCTGCAGCCCCCGGATCCCGGCGATCTCGATGCCGTAGCGCTCCTCGAGCGCGCGCCACGTCTCGCGCGTCTCGGGGAACAGCGCGCCGGTGTCCAGCGTGAAGACGGGGACCGTCGGGTCCACCTTCATCACGAGGTCGAGGATGACCGAGGCCTCCTTCTGGAAGGAGGTGGCCACGACGAGCCCCGGATGGAAGCGCGCGACGGCCTCCGCCACGACCTCCTCGGCCGAAAGGCGTTCGAGATCGCGGGTTTCGCCCCCTGGGCGAACACCCGCAATCGAACCTGGCCCCCAGGGCCAGCGTTCGGCAGGCTCGATGGCGGCCATCAGACCGCGCACTCACCCTCTCCGCGCTGCACCACGAACGGGACGTTGCGGCTCCAGTCGATGAAGTTGCTCATCGTCTCCAGCGAGAACTCGATCGGCATCGCCAGATCGCGGACCTGGTCCTCGAACGCGGTGGTGCCGACGCGGGCGGCGAACGCGTTGAACGCCTCGCCCTCGGTGCGCTCGGCCTCGTAGAAGCGGATCCACCGCTCGACGGCCTCGGGCACCCGCTTGGCGGGCAGGCGCAGCTTCAGCCGCGCGCCGTAGGCGATCTCGCCCTTCGGCGCGCCGTACTGGCCGCCGATGTGCGGGATGTAGGCGGGCAGCGTGTGCTCGCCGACCTTGATCGACGCGCCGTAGAACCCGATGTTGGCGATGTGGTGCTGGCTGCAGCCGTTCGGGCAGCCGGACATCTTGATGTGGATCTGGCGGCTCAGCGGGTCGCTGACCTGCATCTCGGCGAGGCGCTCGCGGATGGCCAGGTTCAGGCCCATCGACGAGGTGATGCCGAGCTTGCAGGAGTCGGTCCCCGGGCACGAGACGACGTCGTCGATCTCGTCGGCGCCGGGCCGGTCGAGGCCGAGCTCGCCGAGGCGCTTCCACACGTCGTAGACCGACTCGTTGCGCACCCAGCGCAGCACGAAGTTCTGGTGGACGGTCGTGCGCGCGTAGCCGCCGGTGAAGTCGCGCATGATCGCGGCCAGCCCGCGGAACTGCTCGGGCGTGAGGTCGCCGCGCGGCACGTGCACGTGGATCGTCGAGAAGCCGTCCTGCTTCTGGGGCCGGACCGCCGACGCGACGAAGCGCTCGTACTCGGACACGTCGCCGTTGGGCGTGCCGTAGGTCTCGGGGACCGGCGGCGCCTTGGCCTCCTCGTCGTCGAGGAACAGCCGCGGCTGGACCGAGAAGTCGCGCTCGGCGACCCAGTCGCCCTTCAGCTCCTCCTCGACCTGGCGGCGCAGCTCCTCGATGCCGAACTTGTCGACGAACACCTTCAGGCGGGCGCGGGCGCGGTTGACGCGCAGCCAGTCCTGGCGGTCGAAGATGCGGAAGACGGCCTCGGCGACCTTCAGGTACTCGCCGTCGTCGGCGCCGACGAACTCGTAGAGGGTCGGCGCGATGCGCGGCATGATCGACGTGCCGCCGCCGACGCGGACCTCGAAGCCGCGGACGCCGTCGCGCACGCGGGCCAGAAAGGCGATGTCGTGGATGCCGGTGAGCGCGCGGTCCTCGGGGGCGCCGTTGAAGGCGGTCTTGACCTTGCGCGGCATGAGCTGCGTCGTGGGGTGGCGCACGAAGTAGCGCACGTACGCCCCGGCGTAGGGGGTCGTGTCGAACGGCTCGCCCTCGCACACGCCCGCCCACGGGTCGCCGGTGACGTTGCGGACCGTGTTGCCGCAGCCCTCGCGGCTGGAGATGCCGGCGTCGCCCAGCTCGCGGATCGCCGCCGCGGCGTCGCGCAGCGGGATGTGGTGGATCTGGATGTTCTGGCGCGTCGTGATGTGGCCCTTGCGCAGCGGCGCGTACTTCTCGACGACGTCGGCGTAGGCCTCCATCTGCTCGGGCGTGATGCCGCCCATCGGGACCTTCGCGCGGATCATCTGCACGTCGGGCTGGCGCTGCCCGTACACGCCCTGCTTCAGGCGGAAGCCGATGAACTCCGGCTCGGGCGTCTCACCCGCGAGGAACTTCTCGGCCTCGTTGTCGAAGTCGTCGAACTCACGGGCCAGGATCGGGATGATGTGCCCCGGGACGTTCTCGTAGACCTCGGGGTTCTCGAGCGACCCGGTGCGGCCTCTCGGGGTGATGCTCGTCGGCTCCATCGCCGAAACGTATCATTCCCGGGCGAGATTCACAGATTTACCTTCGCCGCTTGGGTTTCACGCGCACCACCTTCTCGCAGTTGCGCGCGACCACGTCGACGCGATCCGCGCGCACCACGTCGCGTCCGACGCCGCAGTCGATCTGGTCGCGCTCGCCGTCGACCGCGTCGATCCGGTCGTTGCCGTAGGGCGGGCGGCACTCGGCCCAGGAGCAGGCGTCGTTCGTGTCGCCGAGGATCGTGTCGCGGCCGGGACCGCCGGTGATGCGATCGTGCCCGTAGCCGCCGACGAGCCGGTCGGCGCCCGCGCCGCCGTCGATCCGGTCGTCGAGGTCGAACCCGGTCAGGCGGTCGGCGCCCGGGCCGCCGACGAAGCTCGACCCCACGTCGCGCGTGCGGAACACCTGGAAGTCGACCGGGTCGCGGCCCGCGACGAACGCGGTGGCGACGACCAGCCGGGCGGCCTCGACGCCGATGATGTTGTCGCCCTCGCCCTCGCGCCCGTCGTTGGCCACGCCGTCGAGGGAGATCGAGACCATCGGCTGGGGCTCGTCGGCGCGCGCCGAGTACGCGGCGTCCGGGATCCGGTCGATCCCCGGTCCGCCGTCGATCACGTCGGGCGCCGCCGCGAGGTCGTCGCCGCGCAGCGAGTCCGCGCCGGGCCCGCCGCGCAGCGTGTCCGCCCCGTCGTTGCCCTCCAGGACGTCGGCGCCGGGGCCGCCGTCCAGCTCGTCGGCGCCG
>DATMSA010000089.1:0-18164 GCA_035565675.1 Capillimicrobium sp.
ATCCGGCTCGCGATTGTCCGTCAACGGCGTCGGCACCGCGATCACGATCGCCTCCGCGCCCGCCAACTCCGCATACCGCGTCGTCGCACGGATCTTCCCATCCAACGCCCGCAACCGATCCGAGCTGACGTCCTCCACATACGACTCGCCGTCACGCAACGCCGCGACCTTGCGCTGATCGACATCCACCCCGACCACGTCATGGCCCACCTCGGCGAACGCCACCGCCAACGGCAGACCCACATAGCCCAGGCCCACGATCCCGATGCTCATGCGTCGCCTCCGGGCAGCGGGTCCGACAGCACCATCCCCACCATCCACGCCTGCCGACGCAGCGGCGGCAGCACCCGGAAGAGGCCGGCGTCGACGCGGTCCAGCGCGCGCACGAGCCCGCCGAAGATCGATCGCTCCCGCAGCGGGACCGCGGCCAGGGAGGTCAGCGTGAAGAACCGCGTCTCGACGCTGCCGAACCAGCGCTTGGCCAGCTTCAGGTCCGCCATCCGCAGCGGGTGCTCGTCGACCGTGCGCAGCTGCGGCGTGCGGTTGCGGTAGGCGTTGATGAGCGGGTTGTGGCCCATCGGCTCGATGAACACCGCCGCCCCGCGCGGATGCAGCACGCGCGCGATCTCGGAGTACGCCCGCTCCAGGTCGAGGTGGTGGATGATCCCGCTGCCGCACACGACGTCGAAGCTGTCGTCGGCGAAGTCGAGGTGCTCGGCGTCCATGACCTGGAAGTCGAGGCGGTTCTCGAGCCACCGCCGCTCGCCCTCCCGGCGGGCGAGGTCGATCGCCACCGGCGACAGGTCGATCCCCGTGACCACCGCGCCGCGGTCGGCGAGGAGGTAGGCGGCGCTCCCCGGGCCGCAGCCGTACTCGAGCGCCTCGGCGCCCGGCGCGCGGCGCGTGAGCTCCGCCTCGTACCAGGCGCGCAGCGCCCCGGTGACCGAGTAGAAGCGGCGCACCTCGGCGCGCGTCTGCTCGCTGAAGGCCCGGTCGTGGAACGCGCGCTCGCGGTCCAGCCGGGTGGCGGTCGTGGGCATGACGCCATGCTGCGCGCACCCGGGGGCGCGCGCCCTGGAGAAACCTCCGCCCCCACCCGGGACATCGTCCCCATGCGATGTCGCGCCGATCGCCGAGAGTGACCGGGTGCCCGCCACCAGCTCGCCGACCGCCACGGCCCCGAGCACGATCCGCCTGCGTGTCATCCCGTCCACCCGCCGCCGGGTCGCCGCCGCCGTGTGGCGCAGCCTGGAGGCCGACGTCGGCGCCCCCGGCCTGGCCTGCTCGTGGGCGTGGACGAGCACGTGGCTGGAGCACTACGGCGACGTCGTCGACCATCGCTTCGTCGTGGGTGAGCGCGACGGCCTGCCGCGGGCGATCGCGCTCGTCACGTACGGAGCCCGCCGGCCGCTGCGGCCGCGGACCGTGCACGTCGGCACGGCGGGCGAGCCGGCCGGGTCGTCGGTCTTCGTCGAGCGCAACCGCCTGCTGGCAGCGCCCGAGGACCGCCGCGCGTTCGCCGAGGCGCTCGCCGCGTCGCTGAGGCGCGACCGCGGCTGGGACCGGCTGCTGCTCGACGGGCTCGTCCCCGCCGACGCGGCCGACCTCCTCTCCGCCCTCCCCGCGGCGCAGGTCCGCACCGAGGAGTGCCCGGTCACCGACCTGACCGCCGGCGACGACGTCCTCGACGCGCTCGACGGATCGCAGCGCCGCCGGGTGCAGCGGACGCTGCGCGCGTTCGGCCCGCTCGACGTCGAGTGGGCCACGACCGGGGAGCAGGCGCGCAGCATCCTCGACGAGCTCGTCGACCTGCACCAGCGCCACTGGCGCGAGCGCGGCGAGCCGGGCGCGTTCGCCAGCCGCCGCTTCGCCGCGTTCCATCGCACCCTCGTCGCGCGGCTGCTGCCGCGCCGCCAGGTCTCGCTCGTGCGCGTCCGCCGCGGCGACGAGACCGTCGCCTGCCTCTACGGGCTGATCGAGGGCCGGCGGCTGCTCTTCTACCAGGGCGGCCTGCGCCGCTACGACGACAACAAGCTGCGCGCCGGCCACGCCGCGCACGCGCTGGCGATGCGCGCCTGCCGCGAGCGCGGCATCACCCACTACGACTTCCTCGCCCCGGCCACGCGCTACAAGCAGGAGCTCGCCAACACCAGCGAGCGGCTGGTGTGGGCGTCGCTGGAGCGGCGCACCTGGCGCACGCAGGCCTCGCACGCCGCCCGCGCGCTGCGGAGGAGCTCGTGATCGCCGGCAAGCGCGAGCACGCCGCCGCGCTGCTGGAGCGCCGCCCGCTGCGCCGGCTGCGCACGGTGCCCGCCTGGCGCGGCGTCCTGATCCTCAACTACCACCGGGTCGGCGACCCGCACGGCAGCCCGTTCGACCACCGCCTGTGGAGCGCGAGCGCCGACGCGCTCGACGGCCACCTGCGCGTGCTGGCACGCGAGGCCGACGTCATCGGGCCGCCGGACCTGGCCGACGCGCTCGCGGGCCGCGGCCGCCACGTGATGATCACCTTCGACGACGGCTACCGCGACAACCACGCGATCGCGCTGCCGCTGCTGCGCGCCCACGGGCTGCGCGCGACGTTCTTCCTGACGACCGGCTTCCTGGACCGCCCGCGCGCGGCCTGGTGGGACGAGATCGCGTGGATGGTCCGCCACGCCGCGCGACCGCGGGACGCCGCCGACGCCGACGCCGAGATCGCCGCCCTCACCGACCGCTACCGCACGCTCGGCCCCGCCGAGGCCGAGGCGTTCCTCGACGAGGTCGCCGAGCGCACCGGCGCCGGGCGCTGCCCGCCGGCCGCCGCCGCCGGCGAGTGGATGACCTGGGACATGGCGCGCGAGCTGCGCGACGCCGGCATGTGGATCGGCGGGCACACGGTCGACCACCCGATCCTGTCGACGCTCCCGCTCGACGCGCAGGCGGAGCAGATCGACGGGTGCGCGGCGCGGCTGGAGGCCGAGCTGGGCGAGCCGATGCGCTGGTTCGCCTATCCCGTCGGCCACCGTCAGGCATTCACCCAGGCCACGGGGAGGCTTCTCACCGGTCGTGGGGTGGCCGCGGCCTTCAGCTTCTACGGCGGATATCAGCCCTGCGGCCCGTGGGACCCGGCGGACGTGCCGCGCACGCACGTCGGGCCACGATGCGACGAAAGGATGCTCCGCGCCATGCTCGCCCTGCCCCAGATCTTCGCCCGGCCGTCATGACCGATCAGACCGTCACCCACCACGGCGCCGGACGGCGCGCCCTCACCTCGCTCTCGCGCCACGGCGTGCGCGGCACGCTGGAGCGCGTGCACCGACGGGCGATCGCGCCCCTGGTGCGGCTCGTGTACCAGCGCGAGGAGCACATCTGGGTCATCATCGACGTCGACGACCCGCCGCCGCTCCCCGAGGGCTACGTGCTGCGCCGCGGCGGCGAGGAGGACCTCGACGCGCTCGCCGCGATCGGCGGGATCGCGCCGGCGACCGGCCGCGCCTACCTCGAGGGCGGCGCGCGCCTGTACGTCGCGACACACGGCGACGACCTCGCGTTCGCGACGTGGATCCACGTCGACCGCGTGCCGCTGGCCAGCGCGCCCGGCGGGTGGCTGCACCTACCGCCCGAGCTCGTCTCGTTCGAGGACTCGATCGCCGCCCCCGCGCACCGGCGCGGCGGGATCGCGATCGCCGCCGTGCTCCAGGTCGCCGAGATCGAGAAGGCGGCCGGCTCCGAGCCCCCGATCAGCCGCATCGACGCCCGCAACGCGCCCGCGCGGGCGTGGGCCCGCAAGATGGGCGCGCGCGAGGTCGCGACGACGTTCCTGCGCCGCATCGGCCCGTTCCGCAAGGCGCGCGTCGACCCGCTGCCCGGCGGTGAGCACGTCGCCGAGCTGCTGGCCTCCCAGGTCGGTCGCCGGTGAGGCTGGGCGTCTACACGGACTACGCCTATCGCCGCGACGGCGACGGCGTCTACGCCGAGCGCGCGTTCGCGCTGTTCCTCAACGAGCTCGCGGCGCGCACCGGCGGCCTCACCGTCCTCGGCCGCGTCGACCCGCGCCCCGGGCACGGCCCGTACCGGCTCGACGAGCGGGTGCGCTTCGTGGAGCTGCCGTTCTACGAGGCGCTGACCGACCCGCGCCAGTCGGGCGCGCGCGCGGTCGCGTCGCTGCGCGCGTTCTGGCGCGCGCTCGACGACCTCGACACCGTCTGGCTGCTGGGCCCGCATCCGATCGCGCTCGGGTTCGCGCTCGCCGCCCGCCTGCGCGGCCGCCGGGTCGTCCTCGGCGTGCGCCAGTCGATGCGCGACTACATGCGCAGCCGCCACCCGCACCGGCGCTGGCTGTGGGCGGCCGGGGCGGTGATGGAGGCCGCCTGGCGCGGGCTGGGCCGCGGCCTGGCCGTCGTCGTCGTCGGTCCCGACCTCGAGCGCCAGTACCGGCGCTCGCGGCGCCTCCTGGCCGTCGCGATCTCGCTGATCCGCGCCGACGAGGTCGCTGACGAGGCGCCGCAGAAGCAGCAGGCGCTGCGCATCGGCAGCGCCCGGGTCGGCCTGCCCGACGAGCCCGAGGTGCGCATCCTCAGCGTCGGGCGCCTGGAGACCGAGAAGAACCCGCTGCTGCTCGCCGACGTGCTCGCGCGCCTCGTCGCCGAGGGCCGCCGCGTGCGGCTCGTCGTGTGCGGCGAGGGCCCGCTCCGCGAGGCGCTGGAGCACCGGCTCGCGGAGCTCGGCGTCGCCGACCGCGCCGACGTGCTCGGCTACGTGCCGTTCGACGGCGGGCTGCGCGACCGCTACCGCGACAGCGACGTGCTGCTGCACGTCTCGTGGACCGAGGGCCTGCCGCAGGTGCTGTTCGAGGCGTTCGCCGCCGGCCTGCCGGTCGTCGCCACCGACGTCGGCGGCATCCGCGCCGCCGCCGGCGACGCCGTCGAGCTCATCCCGCCGGGCGACGCCGCCGCGGCCGCCGCCGCGCTGGGCCGCGTGCTGGACGGCGACGCGCGCCGCCACGCGATGATCGAGGCCGGCCTCGCGCTCGCCCGCGAGCACACCATCGAGGCGGAGACCGGCCGCGTCGCCGCCTTCATCGGCGAGGCCGCATGAGCGTCGTCGCCCTCTGCTACCACGGCGTCAGCCCGACCTGGCGCTCGCCGATGGCGGTGACCCCCGCCCAGCTCGAGGACCAGGTCGCCCACTTCCTGCGCCGCGGCTACCGCGCGGTGACCGTCGACGCGGCCGTCAGCGCCCCGCCCGGCGAGCGGCTGCTGGTCGTCACGTTCGACGACGCGCTCGCCTCCGTCGCCCGGCTGGCGCTGCCGATCCTGGAGAGCCTCGGCGCGGTCGCGACCGTGTACGTGCCGACCGCCTACGTCTTCGCCGGCGAGCCGATGCGCTGGCCCGAGGTGCGCCATCACCTGCTCACCACGCACGCGCACGAGCTGGACCCGATGACGCCCGCCGAGCTGCTCGACGCCGCCGAGCGCGGCTGGGAGATCGGCGCGCACACGTGCACGCACCCGTGGCTGCCGCGCGTGGGCGACGACGAGCTGCGGGCCGAGCTCGTGGAGTCGCGGATCGCGCTCGAGCGGCTGATGGAGCGCCCGTGCACGTCGGTCGCCTACCCGTTCGGCGCCCACGACGCCCGCGTCGTGCGCGCCGCCGAGCGCGCCGGCTACCGCACCGGCGTGACGCTCCCGGGCGGCGCGCCGCGCTGGCCGTCCGCGCCGGCCGGTCTGCAGCGCCTGGCGCTGCCGCGGATCGGCGTCTACCGCGCCGACGGCCCGCTGCGCTACCGGCTCAAGGTCGGGGCGGCCGGGCGGGTGGTGCGCCGCTCGAAGGCCATCTCGCGCAGGCGCCCGACGGCGTCGCCGGCGAAGGTCCAGACGCCGAGGGCGTAGCCGGCCGCGCCGGCCGCGCCGCCGGCCACGAGCAGGGCGCCCGGCGAGGTCACGACCTGCGCGACGAGCGCGATCGCGACCGCCATCGTCGTCGCGGCCGCCGCGGGGCCGGCCAGCACGCCGGCGATGCGGCCCGGCGAGACCTCGAGGATCCGGGCGCTCACCAGCCAGCCGGCGATCGCGAACACGCCCTGCAGGCCGGCCATGACGATCGCCACCGCGACGATGCCCAGGTGGGTGAAGAGGGTCAGCGCGACCGCCAGCACGATCACGTAGGGGATCGTGAACGCGACCAGGATCCAGGGGCGGTTGGTGACCTTGTAGACGGTGCCGGCCGGCACGTTCAGCGTCACCACGACCGCGTAGATCGCCAGCACCTGCATCACCGGGATCGCGTCCTCCCAGCGCTCGCCGAACAGCGTGAGCACGACGGGCCGCGCCAGCAGCACGAGCCCCACCGCGACCGGGAACACGAGCAGCGCCGTGTAGCGCAGCGACACCAGGAACGCCTCGCGCAGCCGCGCCGGGTCCAGCAGCGCGTAGGCCGGGAACAGCACGGTGCCGGCGACGATGGCGAGGTTGACGATCAGGAGCTCCGGCAGGCGGAAGCCGACCGAGTACAGGCCCAGCTGCCCGACCCCGAGGACGCGGGCGATGAACAGGTAGTCGATCTCGTGGGCCAGCGCGTGACCGATGTCGACCACGGTGAGCATGCCGCCGAACGTGAGCAGCTCGCGCAGGTGGGTGCGCTGCAGGCGCAGCCGGGGCCGGAACGACACGCGCCACCAGATCGTCGCGACCAGCGCGCTCGTGCCCATCAGGTAGCCGAGCACGAGCGCCCACGCCCCGAGCCCGGCGAGCGCGAGCGCGATCGACCCGATGCCGCGCACGGTCGCGTCGGCGAGCTCGGCCATCGTGCGCGAGCGGAAGTCCAGCGCCCGGCGCGCGAGCGCGTAGTGCGTGACGCCGATCGAGCGCAGGAAGAAGTTGAGCCCCAGGACGGCGAGCAGCGCGCCGAGGCCGGGGGCGCCGAAGAACGCGCTGGCCAGCGGCGAGATCGCCAGCGTGACCAGGCTGAGCCCGGCCCCGACCATCAGCGACCAGCCGAACGCGGTCTGCGCGCGCTCCTCGATCTGGTCGTCGGGCGCGACGATCAGCGCCTGGCCGAGCCCGAGGTCCTTGACCGTGTCGAGGAACACCATGAACGTCAGCGCCAGCGCGACGACGCCGAACTCGGCGGGCGTCAGCAGGCGGGCGAGCACGACCGTGCTGATCAGGACCAGCAGGCGGCCGCCGACGTAGGAGCCGTACGCCCACCCGAGCGAGCGCAGCGTGCGTGCGGCCAGCCGGGGCGACCCGCTCACGGCAGGACCGCGTCGTAGACGGCGCGGCAGCGGCGCGCCCAGCTCTCGGCCGTGAAGCGGGTGGCGAACCGCTCGCGGGCCGCGGCGCCCATCGCGGCGCGCCGCTCCGGGTCGGCGAGCAGCCCGGCGAGCGCCGCCTCGACGTCGGCGGCGCGCGGGGGCGGCTCGACGAGGACGCCGGTGACGCCGTCGTCGACGATCTCCGGGATCCCGCCGACGCGGGTCGCCACGACCGGGACGCCGACCGCCGCCGCCTCCAGCAGCGACGTGGGGAACGCGTCCATGCGCGTCGGCAGCAGGAGCACGTCGGCGGCCGCGATCAGCTCGAGCGCGTCGCTGCGGAAGCCGAGCGAGAGCGCGGCGTCGCCGAGCGGGGCCAGCGCGTGCGCGACCTCGTCGCGCGCCGGCCCGTCGCCGGCGACGAGCAGGCGCAGCCCCGGGAAGCGCGGCAGCAGGCGGCCGACCGCCTCGGCGGCGACCGCGTGGCCCTTCCCGGCCCGCAGCACCGAGACGAGCGCCACGAGCGGCGCGTCGGGCGGGACGCCGAGCGCGGCCCGGGTCTCCTCCCGCGTGGCGCGCAGCGGGCGCACCGCGATCCCGTTGTGGACGGTGACGACGTGCCCCGGCCGGTCCCAGCCGCCGTCGAGGTAGGCCCGGCGGGCGGCGTCGGACACCGCGATCACCCGGCGGCTGCGCCGGCGCGCCAGCGCCATCACCCGCTCGCGCGCCTTCGTGCGCGCGTCGCCGCCGCCCTCGCCGACCAGGTGGATCGTCGAGACGACCGGCAGGCGAAGCGACCGGGCCGCGAGCATGCCGTGCACGTCGGCGGCGCCGAGATGGGTGTGCACGACGTCGGGGCGCACCTCGGCGAGGTGGCGGCGGACGCGCAGCACGGACTCGGCGTCGAGCAGCCGCCGGACCCCGACGAGGGTCGGCTCGACGCCCGCGCCGCGCAGGCGCTGCGCCGACGGGCTGCCGTTGACGTCCTGCAGGTAGCCGACGCTGACGTCCAGGCCGGCGGCGGGCGCCCCCGCGGCGAAGTCGGCCAGCAGGGTCTCCGCGCCGCCCCAGTTCAGCGAGTCGATGAGGACGTGCACGCGCAGAGGGCGGCCGGGCTCGGTCACGTCTCGCATTACAGTCCCGGACGCGCCGCCCGCGCGGGGGACAAGGCGGGGCGGGCGCGGTGAGCTTCGCGCCCGGGGCGCGGGGACGAATCTCCCCAACGGGGGGGTCAGAGGATGCCCGCCGGCGGCCCCCCGCCAGCCCCCATGATCGGGCCGTGAGCCTACGCCTCGCCGTCGTCGAGCCCACCCCGCTCGGGGGCCTCCTCCACTACGCCACCCAGATGGCCGACGCGCTCGCCGATCGCGGCAACGACGTCGACCTGATCGTCGCACGCGACCAGGAGCTCGCCGGCCTCGCCGGCCCCGCGCGCCGGCGCGAGGTGCTCGCCGCCCAGCCGCGCGGCACCGCGGGCGGCGCGCTCGTGCGCCGCGCCCGCACCGCCGGGCGCCTCACCGCCTCGTGGACGCGGATCGCGCGCGAGGTCCGCCGCGGCCGCTACGACGCCGTGCTCGTCAACGGCAGCCTCGACCTCGCGCTCACCGCCGCCGGCGCGCTGGCCGTGAACGCGGCCAAGGGCTCCACGCCCGTCGCCCACGTCTGCCACAACGTGCGCCCGTTCGACCGCTGGGGCGGCGGCGGCCTGTACGCCGGCTCGCGCGCCACGCTGGCGCTGCTGCGCCGCGCCTACCCGAGCTTCGACCTGCTGTTCGTGCACGGCGAGACGAGCCGGCGCGAGCTGCTGGAGACGTGGCATCCCGCGCGCGTCGCGGTGATCCCGCACGGCGACGAGCGGATCTTCGCCGGGGAGCCGCCCGCGCCCGCCGCCGAGCCGCGCATCCTGTTCTTCGGCGCGTGGCGGAAGATGAAGGGCCTGCCGGTGCTGATGGAGGCGTTCGACGAGCTCGCCGAGCGCCGCCCGCAGGTGCGCCTGACGATCGCCGGGCCGACCGTGCCCGAGGAGGGCGAGGACCGCCACGTGCTGGCGTGGGCGGCCGAGCGCGCCGAGCGCGTCGAGGTGCGCCCCGGCTACGTGCCCGTCGGCGACGTCGCTCCGCTGTTCGCGCAGGCCCGCGTGGTCGCGCTCCCCTACCTGGCCGCCTACCAGAGCGGCGTCGCCCACCTGGCGATGACGATGGAGCGCGCCGTCGTGGCGACCGAGGTCGGCGACCTGCCGGCGGCGGTGCGCCACGGGAGCACCGGCCTCGTGGTCGCCCCGCGCGACCCGGCGGCGCTCGCCGCCGCACTCGAGGACGTGGTGACGGACGCGAGCCTGGCGCAGCGCCTGGGTCGCGAGGGCCGCCGCGTCGTGATGAACGGATCGGGCTGGCCGAGCGTGGCCGCCCAGGTCGAGACCGCGCTGCGGGAGCTGGTGGAGCGCCCGCCGTCGACGTCGAGGGAGGAACGGCCATGACGCACCATCTGCCCGGGGGCGACGAGCGCCCCCTGTCCCCCTATCGCCGCGCGCTGCGCCGGCACCCGTGGATCGTCGTCCTCGTGACGCTGACCGCGCTCGCGGCGGGCATCGCCTGGCTGCAGGTGCGCCCCGCCGAGTACGAGGCGACCGCGCAGGTGCTGGTCACGCCGGTCGCCTCCGAGATGGCGCCCAACGGCCTGCCGATCCTGACCGAGTCGGTCGATCCGACCCGCACGCTGGAGACCGCGTCGACGATGCTCATCTCGCCGCGCGCCGCGGTGCTCACGGCCGAGCGCCTCGACGGGACCGTCGACGTCGCCGACGTGATGAACAGCGTGACGGTCGAGCCCCAGGGCGACAGCGACATCGTCGCCGTCACCGCGACGGCCGACCGGGCGGCGCTGGCCGCGCGGCTGGCCAACGCGTACGCGCGCAGCGCGCTGGCGGCGCGCCAGGAGGCGCTCACCGAGCAGGCGCTGGCGCAGGAGGCCGCGCTGGCCGAGCAGCGCCGCGCCCTGGGCACCGACCCCGATCCGGCGCTGGCCGCCGACCTCGCCCAGCGGGCCGGGCGCCTGCAGGCGATCGCGCGCGGCCAGGACCCGAACTTCTCCGTGCTGCAGACCGCCGACGTCCCCGGCGCGACCACGGCGACGCCGGCGTGGATGGTCATCGCGCTGGCGCTCATCGCCGGGCTCGCGCTCGGGACCGGCGCCGCGCTCGCCCTCGAGCACATCGACCGCCGCGTGCGCGACGAGGAGGAGCTGACCGGTGTGTGGCCGCTGCCGGTGCTCGCACGGGTGCCCGTCGAGCGGCAGCGCGGCGCCGACCCGGCGGCGCCGACCGCGTCGATGCTCGAGTCCTTCCGCGCCCTCCAGATCCAGCTGGAGGCGCGCGGCGGGCGCGGGCCGCGCGTCGTGCTCGTCACGAGCGCGTCCGAGGGCGACGGCAAGACGACGTGCGCGATCGCGCTGTCGCAGGCGCTGGCGTCCTCGGGCCACAAGGTGGTGCTGCTGGACTTCGACCTGCGCAAGGGCGACGTCGGCGACCGCCTCGACGCGTACGCCGACCTGCTCGGGCTGCTGCGCGGCGAGGCGCCGCTGTCGTCGGTGCTCGTGCGCGCCCCGCGCACGCGCGGCCTGAAGGTGCTGAGCGCGCCGCCGGCCGGCGACGCCGACGTGCTGCTGCACTCGCTCACGCGCCGGCTGCCGGAGCTGATCTCGCAGGCGCGCGCCGACGCCGACTACGTGGTGATCGACACCCCGCCGCTGGGCCGGGTCGCCGACGCGCTGCGGCTCATGGCCCACGTCGACGACCTGCTGCTCGTCGCGCGGCCGGGCCGCACGAACCGCCACGAGCTGGCGATCGCGCACGAGACGCTCGACCACCTGGCCGTCACGCCGAGCGGGATGATCCTCGTCGGCTCGTCGCGCCACCTGCGCGCCGGCGGCTACTACGGCTACGACCCGTCCCGCCCGCCGCGGGCGCTGATGACGGAGCTCACCGCCGTGGAGATGCGCCGCAACGGCGACCGGCCGACGCCGCCGCCGGAGCGGGTGCCCAGCCAGGCGGTCTCCTGAGGCGGTGACGGCCACGCTGGCACGACCGCTGCTGCCGCGCGCGGCGGTGGCCGCCGCGGCGCTGGCCGCGGCGGCGCTGGCCGGCCTGCTGGCGGCGGAGCAGCCGCTGCTGGCGGTCGGGTTCCTGGCCGCCGCGGTGTTCGTGCCGCTGGCGTTCGCCAACCCGCCGCTGGCGCTGGCGGCGTGGCTGGTCACCGCGTTCCTGAGCGGCATCGCCGGGACGCGCGGCGCCGGCACCAACTACGCGCTGCTCGTCGTGTTCGTCGCCTGGGTCGGCGTCGTGGCGGGCGGACGGTCCGGCCTGGCCGCGTACGCGCGCGACCAGCGGCTGCAGCTCGCCGCGGTGCTCGGGTTCGTCGCGTGGGCGGCGGCGACGATCGCGTGGGCGCCCGACCCGGCCGCGGGCGGCGCGTCGGAGAAGCTGATGCAGCTCGCGATCGCCGTGGTCGCGTTCCTGATGGTCGTCTCGCTGGTCACGCGGCGCGAGCACGCGCGCTGGCTGGCGGCCGCGTTCGTCGCCGGCGCGACGCTGTCGGTGCTCGCGGGCGCCGCGACCGGCGGCCTGGACCCGGGCGCGACGTCCGGCGCCGCGCTCGACGACGGGCGCCTGGCGGGCGCGACGCACGACCCCAACTACCTGGCGGCGACGATCGTCCCGGCGATCGCGCTGGCCGCCGGCCTGGCGGCCGGGCTGCGCCGGCGGCCCGCCCTGCGCCTGCTGCTCGGCGGCGCCGTCGTCCTGCTGGCGATCGGCCTGGCCGCGACCGAGTCGCGCGGGGGCTGGCTGGCCGCGCTCGTCGTCGCCGCCGGCGCGCTCGTGCTCGTGCGCGAGCGGCGCGCGGCGATCATCGGGTTCGCGCTCGTGGTGGCGGCCGGCGCGGCGCTGTGGTTCGCGGCGTCGCCGGGCGCGCTGGAGCGCGTGACGTCGGTGTCCGACGGCGGCAGCGGCCGCGAGGACATCTGGCTCGTCGCCACCCGCGCGATCGAGGACCGGCCCCTGTTCGGCGCCGGCCTCGGCCAGTTCCCGGTCGTCTCGCCCGAGTACATCCGCGAGCCGGGCGCGATCAGCCGCTCCGACCTGCTGATCGGCCAGCGGATCGTCGTCCACAACGCCTACCTGCAGCTCTGGGCCGAGGGCGGCATCGTCGCGCTCGCGCTGTTCCTGGCCGTCGTCGCGGCGTCGCTGGCGGCCGGGCTGCGCGCGATCCGGCGGTTCGCGCGCGCCGGGGACCGCGAGATGGTGGCGCTGGCGCGGGCGGCGGTGCTGGCCACGGTCGGCGCGCTCGTCGCCTCGATCTTCCTGTCCAACGCCGACGACCGCCGGCTGTGGGTGCTGCTGGCGCTCGGGCCGGCGCTGCTGGCGATCGCTCGGAGAGGAGCACGGACGTGAGCGAGAACGGACGCAACGGACGCCCCGACGTGAGCGTGCTGGTGCCGGTCCTCAACGAGGAGTCGTGCATCGAGCAGACGGTCGCGACGATGTGCGCCCAGGACCTGGACGGGCGCACGTTCGAGCTGGTGTTCGCCGACGGCCGCTCCGACGATCGCACGCGCGAGATCCTCGAGCGGATCGCCGAGCGCGATCCGCGGGTCAAGGTCGTCGACAACCCGGCGCGGACGACCGCAGCCGGGCTGAACGCGGCGCTGGCCGCCGCCCGCGGCCGCTACGTGGCGCGGATGGACGCGCACTCGTTCTTCCCCTCGCGGTACCTGGCCGCCGGCATCGAGCGGCTCGAGCGCGACGACGACGGGGTCGTGTGGGTGGCGGGGCCGGTGGTCCCGCGCGCGCACGGCGGCTGGTCGGGCGCGGTCGCGCTGGCGCTCGGCACCCGGCTGGGGGTCGGCGGCTCGGGCAAGTGGCGGCGCAACGGCGAGGACGACGAGGCCGTGCCGGAGGAGCGCGAGCTCGACACCGGCGTGTTCGCGGGCGTGTGGCGCCGCGAGACCGTCGAGGAGATCGGCGGTTGGGACGCCGACTGGCCGGTGAACCAGGACTCCGAGATGGCCGCGCGCGTCCTCGACCGCGGCCGGCGGATCGTGTGCCGCGCCGAGATGGCCGCCGAGTACCTGCCGCGGTCGCGGCCGGGCGCGCTGTGGCGCCAGTACTGGCGCCACGGCTTCTACCGGGCCAAGACGAACCGCCGCCATCCGGGCAGCCTGCGCCGGACGCACCTGCTTCCGCCGGCGGTCGTCGTCACCGCCGCGATGACGCTGGCGCCGTCGCGCCGGGTGCGCCGGGCGGCGCTGGCCGGGATGGGCCTGTACGGCGCCGCGCTGGCGGCGACGACGGCGGGCGCCGCCCGCCACGGCGAGCCGCGCGACGTCGCGCGCGTGCCCGCGGTCCTGGCGATCATGCACGGCGCGTGGGGCCTGGGCTTCCTGGCGGGCGTGGCGCGCTTCGGCGTGTCGGCGGCCGCGGTGGCGCGGCTGGTGCGCGGAGAGAAGCGCTAGGCGGTGGCGGATCGGCGGCGGATCCGGCGCGCGATGCTGGCGCTCGCTCCGGTCGCCGTGGGGGTCGGCGCCGGGATCGGCGTCGGCGCGGCCGCGGGGGGCTCGTCGGGGTCCGGCGAGCCGACGACGCGCGAGACGGCCGCAAGCCGGGCGACGACCGCGGCGGCCACGAGCTGGCGCGGCTTCGAGGCCGGCCGGTGGCCGGGGCCGAAGTGGCGGCCGTACGCGCCGAGCTCCCCGTTCAACCGGCCGATCCCGCGCGGGACGCCGACGCACCCCCGATCGGCCGAGATGATCGCGACCGTGCTGTCGCGCGGCGGCCCGTCGCCGATGCAGGTGGGCGTGGCGCAGACGCGCGACGACTGGGGCCACCCGACCTACTACGCGAAGTCCACAGACCCGGTGTTCCGCCTGCGCCCGACCGCGGGCTACGGCCGCAGCCCGATCGAGGGCCACCGGATCCCGATCCCCGACGCCGCCCGGCCTGCCGGCGGCGGCGACGGCCACATGACGGTGGTCACGCCCGACGGGTGGGAGTACGACTTCTGGCAGGTGCGCAGCAAGCCCGCCGGCGGCGGGACGCTGACGTTCTCGTGGGGCGGCCGGCTGCGCGTCGACGGCGACGGCCTCGGCGGCCGCGGGACCGCCTCGCACTTCGGCAACCTCGCGGGGATGATCCGCGCCCAGGAGCTCGCCGCGGGCCGCATCCGCCATGCGCTGTTCGTGGTGATCCGCTGCGCGGGGACCGGCGACTGGTTCGGCCACGGCGTCCACGCCCGCGGGCAGAGCAGCTACGTGTACCCGGCGCGCGGCGGCGGCGCCTCGTGCCCCGCCGGGACGATGGCCCCGCCGCTCGGCGCGCGCCTGCAGCTCGCGATGAGCCGGCGCCAGATCAACGCGCTGCCGGTGCCCGCGTGGAAGAAGACGATCCTGCGCGCGCTGGCCCGCTACGGCGGCTACGTCGGCGACACGGGCGGCGACGGCATCAACTTCATGTTCGAGTCGAGCACGATGTACACGTCGTTCGGCGTGCCGGACCCGCTCGTGTCGTTCGCCCGCTCCGCGGGCCTGCGCGAGCAGCCCGGCGGCCGGTACGTCTTCGACGTCGCGTCGGGCGTCGACTGGGCGCGGTACCTGCGGGTCGTGCCGCCGCCGGCGCGGCGGTAGCGGCCCGCGCGCGCTTCGACGCCCGTCCGTTCGGGCGGCGCGTCCGACCGGGACGTGTGGCACATGGCAGCCGCTATCCGGACGTCATGTGCCACACGTCCGACGAACTGCTCATCGAGGGCAACGAGGCGCTGGCGTCCGGCGCGGCCCGCGCGAGGACGTGTGGCACATGGCAGCCGGTATCCGGACGCCAAGTGCCACACGTCCCCCCGGCCTCCGGGCACGGCACGGGCCCCGCGCGGGTGCGCGGGGCCCGGGGGAACTGCCGTGCCGTCCCGAGCTCTAGCGGCGGGCCCGGACCCGCAGGGTGCGGGTCGTCGAGCTCGCCTTCGCGCCGTCGGCGGTGACCACCTCGGCGGTGATCGTCACCCGCCGGGCGGCGCGGCCGGGCTTGGGCTTCCACCGCAGCCGGTACGGCGCGGTGCGGTCGACGGTCACCGAGCGCCCGTTGACCAGGAAGCGCACCCAGCGCACCGGGCCCGGGGCGGTGACGGACGCGCGGACGGTGAGCCACCCGCGGCGCGTCATCTTCGGCTTGGTCAGCGTCACGGTGAGCGGCGTCACGGCTGCGGGAGTCGCAACGGGCTCGGCGATCGGCGCCGGCGTCTCGGACGGGGCCGACACCGGCGGAGCCGGAGCGGGCGTCGTGGTCGCGGCACCGCCGCCACCGCCGCCGCCACCACCGCCGCCGCCGGCGCCACCGCCACCGCCACCGCCACCGCCGGAGGCGGGCGGCGGATCGTCGACGGGCGGCGGCGCGCAGTCCGGCACGGCCGGGATGTTGTTCTCGATGACGTCACGGGCACGGGCGACGACATAGCCGTCCCCGTCGCACGCGTGCTCCTCGAGCCAGGTCACGATCTGGTCGAGCTCGGCCGGGCTGATCTCGTAGCCGCCCCCGCAGCCCTCGCACACGTCGTGGAGGACGAGCTGGAGCCAGCCTCCACCCGCCTCGCCGGCGGCGACGAACGAATCGATGACGTCCTCGGCCGTCGTCTCGGTCAGCAGCTGCGCGGCCCGCGTGCGGTACATCATCGCCGGCGGGATCCACTCGGCGCAGTCGACGCCGCACGGCGGCGGATCGATGCCCTCGGTCGTGCGCGCGTTCGTGTAGCCACAGCCCTCGACGATCGCGCGGACGGCGTCGTTGTACGCCCCGTTCGGGTAGGCGAAGCTGACCACGTCGACCTCGAGCTCCGCATTGAGCGCGGCGAAGTCGTCGCAGACCTCGGCCTCGGCGGTCGCGAGGTCCACCGCCGTGAGGTTGACGTGGTTCGTCGTGTGCCCGCCGATCTCGTGGCCGGCGGCCTGGAGGGCCTTCACCTGGTCCCACGTCATGTACTCGCCGGTCGTCCCGACCTTGCCGCTGTTGACGTAGAACGTCCCCTTCATGCCGGCGTCGGAGAGCCGCTCGGCGGCCTGGAGCTGGTTCACCGTCCCGTCATCGAAGCCGAACGTCACGACCGTCGGCGCCGCCGCAGCCGTGGCCGGCACCGCCCCCGCCAGAACGACGGCGAGGGCGGCGACCCGTGCACGCATCCTCATGTCCTCCCCTGTCCGTCTCTAGGACTGCCGGCCGGGGCGAGTGCGCGACCGCAGCAGAAGGCCCAGGGCGAGCAGGCCGAGGCCACCGAGCGCAACGGGCACCAGCCCGTACCCGGTGTGTGGGAGGCTGCCTGACCTGCTCGCCTGGGCGATCGGCTCCGGGGCGGGCTCGGAGACCGGCTGGAACGTCGGTTCGGAGGAGTCCTCGCTCTGCGAGGGCGCGGAGGCCGGCTCCTCGGTGGGCGCGGGCGGAGGCTCGCTGCTGGCCTCGGTGACCACCGTCGGCTCCTCCGGCGGCGGGGGCGGCTCGTCGGCCGGCGGGACGACCGGCACGGAGCTGGCCTCCTCGGGCTGGTACTGCGCGGCCGCGGCGTCGGTCGACAGCGCGGTGGCGTCCGGCGTGGTGGCCGACGGCTCGGTGGCCGAAGGCTGGGAGGCGGGCGGCTCGGCGGTCGCGGCCGTGGCCACGCCGCTGAGGCTCAAGGCCAGCCCCATCGCCACGATCGTGGCGAGCGTGATGCGCGGCTTCATGCGGTCGTCCCCTTCTGCTGCTCGATGGCTATGAGGCGACCGTACGGCCGCGCCGGGGGCGGTCGGCGGGGAACGTTGCGACGCCGATTGGGGAGGCCTCTGCAGGGTGGCCGGCAGGTCCCTCAGAGCAGGAGGGTGGCCCCCAGCCCCCACTCCCGCCAGCCCTCGGGCCCGCCGCCGTAGCCGGCCTCGCGCTGGGCGATGCGCAGCAGCCAGGAGCGCGGGTTGCGGGCCCGCGCGTCGGCGAGCGCCGGGCGCGGATCGAGCCCCTGGACGGCGCGCACGACCGCCAGGTCGTAGCGCAGGCGCCAGTCCTGCGGGTCGAGGTCGAGCGCGGCCCGCACGTGCGCGAGCGCGGCGTCGCCGCGGCCGGCGCGCAGCTCGCAGATCGCCAGCACCTGGTGGGCCTGGGGGCGGATCGACAGGCGCGCCAGGCTCTCGCGCGCGCTCGCCGCCGCCGTCCGGCAGTCCCCCGCGCGCACCGCGGCCAGCGCGTCGTCCAGCGGCGGCTGGGAGCGCGCGACCGACAGCGGCGTCAGCGCGATCGCGGCGACCAGCACGGCGACCGCGAGCCGGGGCCACCACGGCGAGCGCGGGGGCGGTTCGTCATCCACCGGCTCGGTCCGCCGCGCCGACGCGCACGCCGCCATCGCCAGCGCGGGCAGCGTCACCGCCGGCATCTCCCAGTCCCAGTCGACGCCGGCGTGCACCACCCACACCGCGAGCATCGTGAGCCCGACCGCGGCCAGCGCCCGGTCGGGCCCGCGGATCCGCGCCACGCAGCCGGCCGCCAGCGCGCCGGCGGCCACGACGAGCAGGAGCAGCCCCGGCAGCCCGAGCTCGGCGGCGGTCTCCAGCCAGACCGAGTGCGCGTCGGTGACGTCCTGGTCGATCTCGCGGTCGCGGACCCACTGCAGCGCGTACGTGCCCGCCCCCGTCCCCAGCAGCGGCTCGGCCCGCGCGGCGTCGACCGCGACGCGCCAGTTGGCGACCCGGCCGTTGTCGCCGAGGTCGGTGAGGCGGTCGCGGGTGTCGCCGGTCTCGGGCACGCGGCTGACCTCGGCGTGGGCGACGCGCTCGACCGCCCGCTGCGGCAGCCCGCTGACGACCGCCCCCGCCAGCACGACCCCGGCGAGCGCGGCGCCCGCGATCCGCAGCGTCCGCTGCGGCGGGCGCC
>DATMSA010000090.1:0-21011 GCA_035565675.1 Capillimicrobium sp.
GCCGGCGACACGCGGCGGCGCAGCGTGGCCCTGACGGTCCGCACGCCGCGCCCCGAGGAGCTGGACGCCGCGGTCGCGGAGCTCGCCGCGCTCGACGAGGTCCACGACGCGACGGTCCGCCCCGCGCCGAGCTGACCGGCCCGGATCAGGCGGCCACGGCGGCCGGCGCCGGGACCGCCCCCGGGCGCGTCCGCCACGCCTCGAACGCGACGACGAGCGCCAGCACGGCCACCACGCTGCCGATGACCTCGAACGTGGCCTCCAGCCCCAGCGGCGTCGACAGCGCGCCGGCGATCACGGCGGGCACCGACAGCGACGCGTAGGCGACGACGTAGAAGGCCGACATCACCTCGGCGCGGTGCGTGGGCGGGATGACGACCGACAGGGCCCGCAGCGCGCCGAGGAAGGCGACGCCGAACCCGCCGCCGCCGACCACCGCGCCCGCCAGCAGCAGCGGCCCGGAGTCCAGCGCGGCGGCCACGACGATCAGCGCGATCCCGGCCGACAGGGCGATCGAGCCGCCGGTCGCGCAGCGCCACGCGGCGGCGCGCCCGAACGCGAGCTGCGTCAGCGCGCCGGCCCCGCAGAGGGCGAGGACGACCGACCCCGCCACGATGTGGTCGGAGGAGTCGAACAGGGAGGCGGCGAGCTGCGGTCCGAGCGCGAGGAACAGGCCGCCGATCGACCACGAGGACAGCACGGCCAGCGACGCGAGCAGGAACGGCCGTCGCACCGCCGGAGGGACGCGGGGCACCTGCGGCGTGAGGCGCAGCCGCGAGCGGTCGGGGACCGGCTCGGGCATCGCCAGCGCGCCGGCCAGCGCCACCCCGAACAGCACGACCAGCAGGACGTACGGCAGGACGCGGGGGGCGGGCGCGAGCTCGACGAGCACGGACGCCACGAACGTGCCCAGGCCCATGCCGGCGGCGCTCACGACGCCGTTGGCGAGACCGACCCCGGCGGGATCGCGGCGCGGATGGAGGTCGAGCATCGCCGCGCTGGCCGCGCCGAGCGCGAGGCCGGTGGCCACGCCCTGGACGGCGCGGGCGGCGAACAGCCACTCGACCGACCCGGCGGACGCGAACAGCACGGAGGTGCCGATGAGCGTCGCGAGGGAGGCGATCAGGACCGGCCGGCGGCCGACGGCGTCCGACACGCCGCCGGCGAGCAGCAGCGCGCCGAGGACGCCGAACGCGTAGACGGCGAAGACGAGCGTGAGGACGGTCGGCGAGAAGCCCCACAGCTCGCGGTAGGTCGCGTAGAGCGGCGACGGCGTCGCCGAGGCGAACAGCGCGAGGCCGATCACGGCGGTGACGAGCACGTAGGCCGGCCACGGCGCCAGCGTGCGGCGGGCGGGGCGCTGCGGCGGCGGGGCGAGGGTGGTCGCGGACATGAGCTCCTTCGTTGCTTCCAAAGTCTTGGAAATAGAGGAGCAGTTGTAGCATGCCGGTCATGCCGTCCCGGTCTCCCGTACGCGACCGCATCCCCCACCCGCCCGTCGAGAGCCTCGAGCTCACGACGATCCTGCGCACGCTCGGCGACCCGCTGCGCCTGGAGATCGTGCGCGCGCTCGCCGACGGCGAACGCCCCTGCGGGGAGCTCTCCGAGGAGCTCGGCGTCCCGACGTCCACCGGCTCCTACCACCTGAGGCTGCTGCGCGAGGCCGGCGTCACGCGCACGCGCGCCAGCGGCACCGCGCGCTACATCTCGCTGCGGCGCGACGACCTCGAGGCCCGCTTCCCGGGCCTGCTCGACGTCCTGCTGTCCGGCTGAGACCGGCTACGCGGCGACGGCGTCCGCACCCGCGCCGGCGGCATCGGCCGCGCGGGCGTGCTGGGCGATCGCGCGCACGATCGTCGGGCAGGCGCCCGCCGGCAGGTCGTGGCCCATGCCGTGGATCGTCTCCAGCCGGGCGCCCGGGATCGCCTTCGCCGTGGCGCGCCCGCCCGTCGGGTGGACCATCCGGTCGCGGTCGCCGTGGATCACCAGCGTGGGCGCCCGAATCCCGCGCAGCGCCGCGGTGCGGTCGCCCGACTTCAGGATCGCGGCCATCTGCCGCGCCACGCCGGCCGGGTTGAAGCCGCGGTCGAACGCCGCGCCGGCGATCGCGCGGACCCGCTCCTCGTCGTAGGGGAAGCCGCGCGAGCCGATGTGGCGGAACATCGCCACCGCGCGCAGCACCGCCTCGTCGCGGTCGTGCGGCCGCTTGCGGAACATCAGGCGCATCGTCGACAGCGCGGGCTGCCCCACCCGGCGGGCGCCGGTCGTCGACATGATCGAGACGAGGCTGCGGACCGACTCCGGATGACGCGCCGCGAGCATCTGGCCGATCATGCCGCCCATCGAGACGCCCACGACGTGGGCCGGGGCGCGGCCCAGCGCGTCGAGCAGGCCGGCGGCGTCGTCGGCCATGTCGTCGAGCGTGTACTGGCCGGCCGGGAAGCGGCGCAGGATGATGTCGCGGGTCGACGGGGGCGGCGTCGTCGCGGACGTCGAGCGGCCGGTGTCGCGGTTGTCGTAGCGGATGACGTAGAAGCCCTCGGCGGCGAGCGCGTCGCACATCTCCGGCGGCCACATGATGAGCTGCTGACCCAGGCCGGCGACGAGCAGCAGCGGCGGGTCGTCCGGGTCGCCGAGGCCCTGCCAGCAGAGCGTGATCCCGCGCCCGACGTCGGTCAGCCGCTCCTCGTGCTCGATCGGGTCGCCCTGGGTCATCCTCACGCTCCTGTGGTGGCCGGTACGGGACCGTACCAGGGGACGAACGGCAGGCTTCCTGATACCAATCGCGCACCGGACCGCAACAAGGAGGAGAGAGCGTGGACGTCCTGGAGCAGTTCGCCCTCGACGGCAAGGTGGCGCTGGTGACCGGCGCGGCCTCCGGCCTGGGCGCGCAGTACGCGGCGGCGATGGCCGAGGCGGGCGCCGATGTCGCGTGCGTCGACATCGACGAGGCCGGCCTGGCCGAGACCGTCAACGTGGTCGAGTCGCACGGCCGCCGGGCGGTGGCGCTGCGCTGCGACGTCTCCGACGAGCGCCAGGTCGCCGACACGGTCACGGGCGCGGTCGACCGGCTCGGCCGGCTCGACATCGTCTTCAACAACGCCGGCGTGGCCGACGCCGAGCCGCTGCTCGTGCACGAGTACAACACGCCCGAGTGGCGGCGCGTGCTGGGCATCAACCTCGACGGCGTCTTCTTCGTCGCGCGCGAGACGCTGAAGGTCATGGTCCCGCAGGGCGCCGGCAAGCAGATCATCACCGCGTCGATGTGGGGGCTGACCGGCTCGTCGAGCCTGTTCCCGGCGCCCGCCTACACGGCGGCCAAGGGCGCGGTCGTCAACCTCACGCGCGAGCTCGGCCTGGAGTACGCCAAGCACGGCATCCAGGTCAACGCGATCTGCCCCGGCTTCTACCGCACGCGCCTGGGCGACTTCCACGACGAGGCGGTGCTCGCCGCGATGAGCGACTTCACGCCGATGGGCCGCATCGCCGAGGCCGAGGAGATCAAGGGCCCGGCGCTCTTCCTGGCTTCGGCGGCGTCGGACTTCATGACGGGCCAGACGCTCGTCGTGGACGGCGGCTGCATGGCGAAGTAGGCGCGCGCGCCGGCGGCGTCCTCCTGATGACAGCGTGACGCCAATCACTTGATGACATCCTGTCGCTAGGTTACGCTGCCGGCGCGCCGGGTCCTCGGCAGCGAGGACCGAACCCAGCCAAGGAGGGTCCACCCCCATGCGCACGTCGAGAACGCTCGCGGCCATCTGCGCAGCCGCAACCGCCCTGGTCGCCGTCCCCAGCGTCCAGGCCGCCACCCAGCCCGCGACGCGCCTGATCGTGCAGGCCGACCGCGCCACCGAGCGCGCCGACGTCGCCGTCGAGCGGGCCGACCGCGCGGTCCACACCGCCCACGAGATGGGGCACAACGCGAACCTCGCCGCCGCGGACCGCCTCCTCGAGGGCGCCGACCGCGAGCTGCACCGCGCCCACAAGATCCTCCACCGCCTCGTCGGGCACGCGCGGGCCGACCGCCTGAACGCGGCCAGCGACCGCGCCCTCGAGCGGGCCGACCGCCTCATCGAGTCGGCGGATCGCAAGATCGAGCGCGCCGACCGCCACGTGCACGACGCCGTCGGCGAGACGAGCGGGCGCCAGCAGCAGCTCGTCCGCGCCGCCGACCGGACCCTCGAGCGGGCCCACCGCCGCGCCGAGCGCGCGCACCGCCTGATCGAGGCCGCCCATCGCGCCATCCACCGCGCGTCCTAGCGGCGGCCGCGGTCCCGTTCACCACCCACCGGAGAAGCGCATGCCCCTGACCGACCCCTCGAACCAGCTCACCCGCCGGACGTTCCTGTCCGGCGCGGCGAAGACCGGCCTGGCCGCCGGCGCGGCGGCGACCGCGCCCGGACTGCTCACCGCAGCCGCCCGCGCGCAGTCCGCGCCCCGGCCCGGCATGAACATCCTGTTCATCATCGTCGACCAGATGCGCACCCCCTGGGTGTACCTGCCGCCGAAGCTGCAGCGGAAGGCGATGCCGACGATCACGAGGCTGGCCAGCGAGGGCGTGCGCTTCTCCAACTTCTTCACCGCCTCGAACATGTGCACGCCGTCGCGGGCGGCGCAGGCGACCGGCCTGTACACGCACCAGACGGCGATCTTCGCCACGACCCCGCCGACCGACCTCAACCCGGGGTTCCCCACGTTCGGGTCGATGCTGCGCACGCAGGGCTACGACACCGCCTGGTTCGGCAAGTGGCACCTGTCGGGCGACCAGGTCGGCAACTGCGAGCCCAACCCGTACGAGCGCTACGGGTTCACCGCCGACTGGCCCGGCTCGGGCACCTGCCCGTCGCCGAACGGCGGCGCCGGCGAGGGCCTGGCGATCGACCCGCTCATCCGCCAGCAGTTCATCAACTGGCTGAACGCGCGCCCGGCGAACGAGAAGCCGTGGGCGGCGACCGTGAGCCTCGTCAACCCGCACGACATCGCCTGGTACCCGCGCTTCACCCGGTTCGTCGAGGGCCAGAGCAAGGCGCCCAAGATCTTCCACCACCTGCCGGGCAACTACGAGACCGCGCGCGAGCGCGAGGAGCGCGACAAGCCGGAGATGCAGCGGCGCGCGCAGCAGATCGAGAACGAGCTCTTCGGGTTCATGCCCGACGATCGCACGCGACAGCGCCTGTGGACGAAGATGCTGGACACCTACCTGCTGATGCACACGCAGGTGGACATCCAGCTCAGCCTGGTCATGAAGGCGCTGGCGCAGTCGCCGTTCGCCCACAACACGGTCGTGATCTTCACGTCCGACCACGGCGAGTACGCCGGCGCCCACGGGATGCGCGGCAAGGGCTTCGGGTTCTACGAGGAGGGCGTGCGCGTGCCGCTCATCGTCAAGGACCCGAGCGGGACGTGGACGCGTGCGATCCGCCAGGACCGCAAGCAGCTCGCGTCGAGCGTGGACCTCGCCGCGCTCATGCTGACGATCGCGACGGGCGGCAACGACTGGCGCGGGAACTCCGACTTCGCGCAGATCGCCAGCCGCGCGGACATCGCGAGCATCCTGCGCGACCCGGAGGCGCCGGGCCGCGCCTACGTCGCCTACGCGACCGACGAGCCGGGCACGACGTCGCAGATCCCGACGACGCAGCAGCTCAAGCCCGCGCCGAACCACATCACCGGGGTGCGCACGCCGGAGGGCAAGTTCGCCCGCTACGCGTTCTGGAAGGACGGCGGCAACCAGATCGACGAGTCGCGCCCGGTCGAGTACGAGGCCTACGACTACGGGTCGCGCAACGGCCGCCGGGAGCTCGACAACGTGTACCGGCGGCGCGGGGTGCACCGCGCCGACCGGGCGCTGGTGCGGCGCATGGAGAGCCTCCTCGACAAGGCGATGGAGGAGGAGATCCAGGCGACGCTGCCCGCGAACCTGCAGCCCGTGCAGGACCAGGCCTACCAGGACTGGTTCTCGCAGCCGCCGGGCGAGTTCACCTGGCGCACCGACAACTGAGGAGCAGTCCTCAGCGGGACCGCGGCCGGGTGGGTGGCCCGGCCGCGGCTCCCGGCCGACGATTCGGCCACCCGGACGCCGGGCACACACTCGCCGATGCCCAGCTCCGCCTCCTCCTCCGCCCCGCTGTCCGCGCAGGAGCTCGCGCGGATGGACGCCTACTGGCGAGCCGCCAACTACCTGTCGGTCGGCCAGATCTACCTGCTCGACAACCCGCTGCTGCGCGAGCCGCTGCGCCTGGAGCACGTCAAGCCGCGACTGCTCGGCCACTGGGGCACCACGCCCGGGCTGAACTTCGTCTACGTGCACATGAACCGGGTGATCAAGCGCGACGACCTCGACGCGATCTACATCACCGGTCCCGGGCACGGCGGGCCCGGCCTGGTCGCCAACGTCTACCTCGAGGGCACCTACACCGAGGTCTATCCGCAGATCGGCCACGACGACGAGGGGCTGCGGCGGCTGTTTCGCCAGTTCTCGTTCCCGGGCGGGATCCCCAGCCACGTGGCCCCGGAGACGCCGGGCTCGATCAACGAGGGCGGCGAGCTGGGCTACTCGCTGGCGCACGCGTACGGGGCGGCGTTCGACAACCCGGACCTGCTCGTCTGCTGCGTCGTCGGCGACGGCGAGGCGGAGACCGGCCCGCTGGCGGCGAGCTGGCACTCCAACAAGTTCCTGAACCCGGCCGTCGACGGCGCCGTCCTGCCGATCCTGCACCTCAACGGCTACAAGATCGCCAACCCGACGATCCTCGCCCGCATCCCCGACGACGAGCTGCGCGCCCTGATGGAGGGCTACGGGTACGCGCCGCGGTTCGTGGCCGGCTCCGACCCCGAGGAGATGCACCAGCTCATGGCGGCCACGATGGACGAGGTCGTCGCCGAGATCCGCGAGATCCAGCGCCGCGCCCGCGAGGACGGGGACGCCTCGCGCCCGCGCTGGCCGATGATCGTGCTGCGCACGCCGAAGGGCTGGACCGGCCCCAAGGAGGTCGACGGCGTGCCGGTCGAGGACACGTTCCGCTCCCACCAGGTGCCGCTGTCGGGGCTGGCCCAGCGGCCCGACCACCTGCAGGCGCTGGAGGACTGGCTGCGCTCCTACCGGCCCGAGGAGCTGTTCGACGAGCAGGGCGCGCTGCGCGACGAGATCGCCGAGCTGGCGCCGGAGGGCGAGCGGCGGATGGGCGCCAACCCGCACGCCAACGGCGGCCTGCTCACGCGGCCGCTGGAGCTGCCCGACTTCCGCGACTACGCCGTGGAGATCCCCCACCCTGGCGGCACGATCGCCGAGTCCACGCGCGTGACGGGCGCGTTCCTGCGCGACGTGATCGCGCGCAATCCGCAGACGTTCCGCGTGATGGGGCCCGACGAGACGGCCTCCAACCGGCTCGCCGCGGTGTTCGAGCAGACGGACCGCACGTGGGTGGCCGAGACGCTGCCCGGCGACGACCACCTCGCGCCCGACGGGCGCGTGATGGAGATCCTCAGCGAGCACCTGTGCCAGGGCTGGCTGGAGGGCTACCTGCTCACCGGTCGCCACGGGATCTTCAACTGCTACGAGGCGTTCATCCACATCGTCGACGCGATGTTCAACCAGCACGCGAAGTGGATGGAGATGACGAACCGGATCCCGTGGCGGGCGCCGGTGCCGTCGCTGACGTACCTCCTGTCGTCGCACGTGTGGCGCCAGGACCACAACGGGTTCTCCCACCAGGACCCGGGCTTCATCGACCACGTGGTCAACAAGAAGGCGAGCGTCATCCGCGTGTACCTGCCGCCGGACGCCAACACGCTGCTGTCGGTGACCGACCACTGCCTGCGCAGCCGCCAGTACGTGAACGTGATCGTCGCGGGCAAGCAGCCGGCGCTGCAGTACCTGACGATGGACGAGGCGATCCTGCACTGCACGCGCGGGCTGGGGATCTGGGACTGGGCCAGCAACGACGACGGCGACCCCGACGTCGTCCTCGCGTGCGCGGGCGACATCCCGACGCTCGAGACGCTGGCCGCGGCGTGGCTGCTGCGCCAGCACCTGCCCGACCTGCGCGTGCGGGTCATCAACGTCGTCGACCTGATGCGCCTGCAGGACGAGCGCGAGCACCCGCACGGGCTGTCGCGCCGCGAGTTCGACGCGCTGTTCACGGCCGACAAGCCGATCGTGTTCGCCTACCACGGCTACCCGTGGCTGATCCACCGGCTCACCTACCGGGCGACGAACCACGACAACCTGCACGTGCGCGGCTACAAGGAGGAGGGCACGACCACGACGCCGTTCGACATGGTCATGCTCAACGACCTCGACCGCTTCCACCTGGTCATGGACGTGATCGACCGGGTGCCGGGGCTCGCGCAGCGGGCGGCGTCGCTGCGCCAGCACATGATCGACGAGCGGCTGCGCCACCGCGCCTACACGCGCGAGGTCGGCGACGACCCGCCGGAGCTGCGCGACTGGGTGTGGCCGGGCACGGCGCCGCCGCCGGAGGCGTCGCTGGGGGCCCCCCGCGGCCAGCCTGCGTGAGCCTTACTTTGCATCGCAAAGTCATTTGCGGTAGATTCAGCTTGTCCTCGCAAACCCACCGTGAGGGGCATGCGCGATGCGGGCCGGAACCGCCAACGAGATCCTCAGCGACATCGACGCCGTCCGCGGCCGCACGCGCCGCGCGCTGCATCCGATCTGGTTCGCCAACCTCGTCACCGGCGTGTTCTTCGTCGGCGCGACGATCGTGTCGGCGGTGGCGAGCGGGCCGACGGCGCCGATCGTCTACCTCGCCGTCGGCATCCCCGTCGGGCTGGGGCTGATCGTCGCGCACGCGGTCCGCGTCGAGCGGGAGCTCGGCGCCGAGGCGCGGGCGCTCGACCCGTCGCTCGGTGTCGTCGCCGCGATCTTCGGCGGGATCGCGGTGGTGAACGCGCTCACCAGCGGGGACCTGCGGCGGGTCGCCTGGATGTACCCCGTGGCGATCGGCTGGACGATCATGGCCTGGCTGTACCGCCACCCGCCGCTGGCGGTCATCGCCGTCGCGCTCGCCGTCGTCGCCGCCGCGCTGGCGATCGCCGCGCCGGCCGACGCGGGCCTGTGGGGCCAGCTCGCGCTCGGCGTGCTGCTCGTCGCGGCGGGGCTGTACGGCCGGTGGCGAGCGCGCTCGTGACGCATCCGGCGCTGCGCCTCGACGACACGGTCCACCAGCGCGTGCGGCTGGGGATCCTCGCCGTGCTCGCCGAGGCCCGGCGGGCGGACTTCGCCTACCTGCGCGAGGCGCTGTCGCTCACCGACGGCAACCTGTCGCGCCACCTCGGCGTGCTGGAGGACGCGGGGCTGGTCGAGATCGAGAAGCGCTTCGAGGGCCGCCGGCCGCGGACGTGGGTGCAGGCGACGAAGGCCGGCCGCGCCGCGTTCGCCGAGGAGGTCGCCGCGCTGCGCGAGCTGGTCGCCCGGGCCGACGACGCGGCGCGCACCGCACCGCCGCGTCCCGGCCGGGCGACCTGAGCCCGCTCAGCCCCGCGCGGGCCGCGGCGCGGGACAGGCGACGTCCCGCGCCGGCAGCCGGCGCTTGATCAGGTAGGTGCTCGTCACGCGCGCGGAGCAGCGCGACGGGCGGACCGTGATGACGTGCTGGGCGCCCGGGTAGGTCAGCATCCGCGACGCCGGGAACGCGCGCGCCATCTGGACCGCCCACGCGTACGGGGTCCGCGCGTCGCGGGTGGCGCTGGCCACCAGGATCGGCGCCGGCGACGCCGACGGCGTGGCGAGCGGCACCGGCTTGGGCGTGAGGTCCAGGCCCTCGCACCCGGTGATGTAGCTGGTGGCCAGCGACGCGCCGTAGACCGGCGCGCGCCGCCCGACGTCGAGGACGATGTCCTGCATCTCGGCGAGCGTCGGGCGCTGCGGGTAGTCGAGGCAGTTCACGATCGAGAACGGCCCGCCGCTGTCGGTGTTGGGCCCCTGGGAGCGGGTCACCCGCCGCAGGAGCTCCTTCGCCTCCTCCTGCCGCTGGCCGGAGCCCTCGAGGGCGACGCGGACCGCGTCGGCGACGCGCCCGATCGCGACGTGGTTGTCCTCGAAGCCCATCATCAGCAGCGTCTGGTCGACGAAGTGCCAGCGGGTGTAGACCTCCCCGCCGCCGAGGTCGATGGGCCGCTCCTGCAGCAGGCGCAGCGCGGTCTCGAAGCGGGCCCGGGCGCGCGGACCGCGCTGGAAGTAGTAGCCCAGGGCCTCGTCGTTGCCGAGCGCGCCGACGCGCGTCAGCCCGTCGGTCGACTCGATCGGGTTGACCGTGCCGTCTAGCACGAACCGGCCCACTCGGTCGGGGTGGCGCATCGCGTACACGTAGCCGATGCGCGTGCCGTAGCTCATGCCGACGTAGTTGAGCCGCTCGTCGCCGACCGCGGCGCGCAGGGCGTCGAGGTCGTCGACGACGTCGACGGTGCCGATGTGGTCGATGAACGCGGCGTTGCGCTCGCGGCAGGCGCGGTTGACCTCGGCGATCGCGGCCGCGTGGCGGGCGACGACGTCGCGCCAGTCGACGGGGCCGGTCGCCGGCCGGTCGACCCACGGGCCGTCGCAGCCCTCGAGCGCGGGGCGAGTGTCGCCGATGCCGCGCGGGTCCCAGGAGACGATGTCGAAGCGCGCGCGCACGTCGGCGGGCAGGACCTCGGCCATCGTCGGCATGAAGTCGCGCCCGCTGCCGCCGGGGCCGCCCGGGTTGAAGAACAGCGTCCCGATGCGGGCGCGGCGCGGTCCGGTCGCGCGGGCGCGCACGAGCGCGAGCTCGAACGTGCCCGCGGCGGGCGCCGAGCGGTCCATCGGCACCGGGAAGGTCGCGCACTCCAGGCCCTTGAGGTCGGCGCGCGCGCACGGCGCCCAGTCGATCGCCGAGCCCGGGCCGCCGGCGCCCGCGAGCGCCGCGCCGGGCGCGGCCGCCACGCCAAGGATCGTCATCACCCCGATCAGCGCGAGCCTCCGCGCCCGCCGTCCCGACGACCCGATCCTCGACATCCCGCGCAGCATCCGTGCAACCCCTTCCCTCGTACGACAGGTGCTGGCGGGGCGCGATGATATGCGGGCGTCCCGGTTTTCGGCCGCTCCCCGTCCGCGTCAGCGGCCGAACCAGCGGGCGCGCCGCGCCGCGCCGAACTGCGCCTTCTCGGCCGCGTAGGCGGCCGACGGCTCGTGACGCTCGGCGTGCGGGGCGTCGCCGCGCAGGAAGTTGACCTGCACCTTGCCGACGAGCCCGCCGCCGAACTCGGCGTAGCAGACGCCGGTGCCCTCGTAGGGGTCCGGCGGCGGCGCGCCGGCGACCTGCGCGGCGATGTCGTCGGCGACCACGAGCGCGGCCGACTCGGCGAAGATGCCGGCCTTCGGCACCGTCCGCGGACCCGTGCAGACGTCGCCGATCGCGTACACGCCGGGGAACTCGGTGCGCAGGTTCGCCTGGTCGACCGGCACCCAGCCGTTCGGCGCCAGGCCGCTGGCGGGCAGCGGGTCGGGCGCGCGATGGACGGGGATCCCGACGAACAGGTCGTAGGCGATCGTGCCGCCGTCGGCCAGATGCGCCTCCCTGGCGGACGGGTCGATGCTCGTGACGAGCGTCTGCGTGCGCACGTCGATGCCGCGGGCATCGAGGGCGTCGATGAACATCTGCGACACCTCGCCGGTGACCGGGACCGGGCGCTGCATCGGGAACGTGTTCGTGAACGTGACGGCGTCGCGGATCCCGCGCTCGCGGAAGAGCTCGTCGATCATGAACACGCCCTCGAACGGCGCGGGCGGGCACTTGAACGGGTGGCCGAGCACCGAGAGCAGGACGCGGCCGCCGTCGAAGCGGTCGAGCTCGTCGCGCAGGCGCGCGGCGCCGGCGAGCGTGTAGTACTCGTGGCCGCCCTCGAGGAAGCCGGGCGTGGCGGCCATGTCGTAGTCCGCGCCCATCGCGACGACGAGGACGTCGGCGTCATACGTGGCCGCGTCGGTCTGCACGCGCCGGGCGGCGGGGTCGATGCCGACGACGGTCTCCTGCCGGAACGTGACGCCGTCCTTGGCGATGTCGGCGTACGGGAGGCGCACCTCGTCGGGCGTCTCGCGCCCGAGCATCACCTCGAGCTTGGAGAAGCCGAAGTAGAAGGCGTCGTTGCGGTCGATCAGCGTGACGTCGACCGCGTCGGAGAGCGTCTCGGACAGACGTGTCGCGAGTTCGAGCCCGCCGAAGCCCGCGCCGAGGATCACGACGTGTCGCTTCATGGCGCGACGCTACGCCTCCGCGGGAAGCGCGCGCTGGGGGAATTCCTCAGGGCGCGCCGGGCACGCCGAGCGGCATCGGGTGGTCGGGCGTGATCGCCTCCGCGATCCGCCGCAGGATGACCTCGCTGGTGTTGGAGCCGTCGAAGGTCGCGCCGATCGCCCGCGTGGAGACGATCGCCACGCTGAGCTTCTCCGCCGGCAGGTAGGCCATGACGCCGGCGTAGTTGTTGACGTAGGGGTTCTGGACCCGCCACTCGCCGGCCATGACGAGACCGAGCCCGTAGCCGACGCCGGGGATCGGCGCCCTCGCGACGGGCGGGAGCTCGACGAGCTCGCGCTCGCTGGCCCGGTTGATGAGCTCCGCGCCGAGGATGCCGCGAGCGGACCTGGTGACGTCGTCGATCGTGCTCACCATGAGCTGGCCGTTGCCGAGGCCCCACGACGGGCTCCAGAAGCTGGTGTCCTCGTAGGGTCCTCGGTCGGTGCCGAAGGCGTGCAGGACCGGCGCCGTCATCTTCGCGGTGCGCGTGATCGTCGTGTGGCGCAGCCGCAGCGGCGTGAAGATCCGCTCGCGCACGAGCGTCGCGAACGACGTGCCCGTCACCGCGCTGAGGACGCGCCCGAGCAGCACGAAGTTCGTGTGCGCGTAGTGGAAGCAGGCGCCCGGCTCGCAGATCAGCGGCTGCGCGAAGGCGTGGTCGAGCAGCTCCTGCTCGCTCCACAGCCGGAACGGGTTGGCGAGCAGCAGATCGACGAACGCCTGGTTGCCCTGGATCCAGTCCGGATAGCCGGAGATCGCGTGGCCGAGCATCCGCAGCGTGACGCGGTCGGCGTTGGGCGCGCCGCTGTTCGGCAGGTGCTTGGACAGCGGGTCGTCGAGGCTGAGCTTCCCCTCCTGCTGGAGCTGCAGCAGGATCGTCGTGATGTACGGGATGGTCTCCGACCCCATCCGGAACGACATGTCCGTCGTCGCGGGGACCCCGGTCATCGTCTCCCCGAGCGCCGCCTTCACGACGGTGCGCCGCCCGCGGTCGACGCGCACGATCGCGCCCTGGAGATGCTGCTCCTGCATGACCGCGCGCGTGGCCGCGATGACCTTCTGCGCCTCGGCGCTGCGCGGCGCGGCGGTGGCGGGAGCCGCGGCTGCGGCGAGGACGGCGAGGAGGCAGGCCGCCACGACCGCCGCGACTCGGACCGGCGTGTGGCGGCGGTTCGTCGAGGCGAAGCCGGTCACGGCGCGGTATCCAACCATGCGGCGCAGCGCCCGTGTCGGGTGGTTTTCTGCCCGACGGCGCGTCACTGCGGTCCCCCACGGCGGGTTGGTGCAAGACTCCGACGCCTCGACACGGAGGGAGATCGATCGTGCTCGGATGGACGAAGGGGCTGGCGGCGCTCGCGTCGCTCGCGCTCGCGCTGACCGTCGCCGCGGGGACCGCTCACGGGCAGCGAGGCAAGCTGCCACCGCCGGTCAGGGACACGTTCACGCCGGTGACCGTCTCGACCGTGGGCCCGAGCACGATGCCCGTCCAGGGCACCGACGGCCGCTGGCACGTCGTGTACGAGCTCGAGCTCGCCAACGGCAAGGGCCTGCCGGCGACCCTCCAGGAGGTGAGCGTGCTCGACGCCGCGCGCCCGTCGCGCGTGATCGCGCGATTCACGGGCGACGACGTCGTGGCGCGCCTGCGGACCCTCTTCCCCCTGCCTGCCGACGACGCGGTCATCCCGCCCAACGAGATGCGGTTCTTCTACGTCGAGCTGGCGTTCGACCGCCGCCGGGACGTGCCGCGCCACGTCGTGCATCGCCTCCACCTGCTCGCGGCCGACAACCCGGGCGCGACCGAGCCGACCGAGATGACGTACGTCGCGGGCCGGTTCGGCATCCGCGACGGCCGCCCGATCGTGCTCGACCCGCCGCTGCGCGGGCCCAACTGGGTCGCCGCGAACGGCTGCTGCAACCCGGGGATCGTGCACCGCGGCTCGATCCAGGATCTCAACGGCGGGTTCTTCGACTCGCAGCGCTTCGCGATCGACTGGATGCGCCTCGACGCCGAGGGGCGCTTCTTCACCGGCGACGGGTCCGACGTGCGCCAGTACGCCAACTACGACGCGCCCGTGTACGCGGTCGCCGACGGCGTGGTCGTGTCCACGCTGAACACGCTCGAGGACCAGGTGCCCGGCACGCTGCCGCCGCCGACGTCGATCACGCTGGAGAACGTCGACGGCAACCACGTCGTCATGGCCCTCGGCCACGGCCTGTACGCGTTCTACGCACACCTGCGCGAGGGCAGCGTCCGCGTGCGCCGCGGCCAGCGGGTGCGCCGCGGCCAGGTCATCGGGAACCTCGGCAACACCGGCAACACGTCGGCGCCGCACCTGCACTTCCACGTGATGCGCGGCCCGTCGCCGCTGGGCTCCGACGGCGTCCCGTACGTCCTGCGCCGCTTCGACCTGACCGGCCAGGTGCCGATCGACGAGTTCAACGCCGCGCCGGACATCAGCGGCGTGTGGGGCGGCAACCGGTTCGCGCCGCGGCCCCAGCGCCACCGCTTCCCGCTGGACCTGAACATCGTGACGCTGCCGGGGCGGGGCTGAACGCGCGAAGCCCCGGCGCGAGCCGGGGCTTCGATGGACGCGCCCGAGAGGATTCGAACCTCTGACCTTCGGTTCCGTAGACCGACGCTCTATCCAGCTGAGCTACGGGCGCAGGCGACGCAGTCTAGCCACCGCGAAGCGGAGGCCGACGTGCGGCTCGACAGCGGAGAGGGCGGGATTCGAACCCGCGATGGAGCATTCAACCCCATACTCGCTTAGCAGGCGAGTGCCTTCAGCCACTCGGCCACCTCTCCGGGGGAGAGCCAGTCAGTCTAGAGGCTCGCCGGTCGACCCGGCGGACCGGCGGGCCGTCGGCGCGCGGCCTCGTGTATACGTCTCCCTGACACTGAGGAGGCGCCGCGCAGGCGGCGCAGCCCCGAGGAGAGGACCCTCACCGCATGGCGCTCACCGACGACGACGTTCGCGAGATCCTGCGCATCATCGACGAGACCCAGCTCGACGAGCTGCGGCTCGACACCGACGGCTTCTCGCTGCACGTGCGCCGCGGCGGGGCTCCCGGGTCCGCGCCCGCATCCGTGCCCGCGCCGGCCGCCGCCCCGAGCCCGCCGGCCGCGTCGGCGCCTGCCGCCGCCGAGCCGGCCGCGACCCCGGCGCCAGCGACGGCCGCCGCCGACAGCGACCACCACGAGGTCGTCTCGCCGATGCTCGGGACCTTCTACCGTGCCGAGGCTCCCGGGCGTCCGCCGTTCGTCGAGGTCGGCGACCAGGTCGAGCCCGACACCGTCGTGTGCCTCATCGAGGTGATGAAGATGATGAACTCGATCCAGGCCGGCGTGGCCGGCACGATCGTCGAGGTCTGCGCCGAGAACGCCGAGCTGGTCGAGCCCGGCGCGGTGCTGTTCCGCGTGGAGCCGGCGTCGTGAGCGCGCCGATCCGCCGGGTGTTCGTCGCCAACCGCGGCGAGATCGCGGTGCGCATCGTGCGCACCTGCCGCGAGCTGGGCATCGAGACCGTCGTCGCCGTGTCGGCCGCCGACCGCGACTCGGCCGCGGCGCGCATGGCCGACCGCGCCGTGTGCATCGGGCCGCCGCCGCCCGGCGAGAGCTACCTGCGGCCCGAGACGATCGTCCACGCCGCCATCGCCACCGACTGCGACGCGATCCATCCCGGCTACGGCTTCCTGTCGGAGAACCCGCGCCTGGCCGCGCTCGCGCGCGAGAACGAGGTCCGCTTCGTCGGCCCGCCCGCGGAGGTGATCGAGCTGGCCGGGGACAAGCTGCGCGCCCGCGAGCTGGCCGAGCGCGCCGGCCTGCCGCTCGTGCCGGGCCGCGAGGTGGCCGCGCTGGCCGACGCGCAGGCGTTCGCCGAGCGGGCCGGCTACCCGGTGCTGCTGAAGGCGGCCGCGGGCGGCGGCGGGCGCGGGATCAAGCTCGCGCACACGCCGCTGGAGCTCGAGCGGCTGTTCGGCCTGGCCGGCGCCGAGGCCGGCGCCGCGTTCGGCGACGACCGCCTGTACGTCGAGCGCTTCATCGCCGCCGCGCGCCACGTCGAGGTGCAGGTCGCCGCCGACGAGCACGGCAACGTCGTCCACCTCGGCGAGCGCGACTGCTCGGTGCAGCGCCGCTACCAGAAGCTCGTCGAGGAGGCGCCCGCGCCGTTCCTCCCCGAGGCGGTCCGCGACGGGCTGCGCGCCGCCGCGGTCGCGTTCACGCGCGAGATCGGCTACCGCAACCTCGGCACGGTCGAGTTCGTCGTCGACGCCGCGACCGGCGAGTTCTTCTTCCTGGAGATGAACTGCCGCATCCAGGTGGAGCATCCGGTCACCGAGGCGGTCACCGGCCTGGACCTGATCGCCGAGCAGCTCTCGATCGCCGCCGGCGAGCCGCTGCGCTTCGCCCAGGAGGACGTGCGCCTGGACGGCCACGCGGTCGAGTGCCGCCTGACCGCCGAGGACCCGCAGCGCGACTTCGCGCCCAGCCCGGGGCGGATCGAGCGCTTCGCCGTCCCCGACCTCGACGATCTGCGGGTCGACACCCACTGCGCCGACGGGACGGTCGTCCCGCCCTACTACGACTCGCTGCTGGCGAAGGTGATCGGCCACGGGCCGGACCGCGAGGCGGCGCTGGCCGTGGTCGCGCAGGCGCTGGAGGGGCTGGAGGTCACCGGCGTGCACACCAACCGCGACCTCCTGGCCCGGGTCGTCACCGACGCCGCCTTCACCGGCGGCGCCGTGACGACCAGGTGGCTCGAGGAGTCGATGCCCTGAGCCGCAGGGGGCGAGCTCAGCGCTCGCCGAAGGCCTCGCGCCCCGACCACAGCGCGGCGAGCACGAGGAGGTTGAACATGAGGCTGATCAGCCCGCTGAAGCCGATCCCGTCGAGGCCGACGGCGATCAGGAACCCGAGGTCGTACGCCGCGCGGAAGGCGACGACGAACAGGCCGATCAAGTACGCGAGCCGGTTGAGCTTCAGCAGCCCACGACCGACCCACAGGTAGATCGCGCCTGCGATCAGGAACACGATGCCAGCGACGACCGCCTCCGTCGAGCTGTACCCGTCGACATCGCCGTTGAAGATCAGCAGCAGGATGCCGGCGATCAGCTGGAGGATGCCGACGATGATGGCGAGGATCGCGACGACCGCGACCCCGCCCGGGGGCGACGACGGGCGCTCCGATGCAGCAGCCATGGACTCTCCTTCTCCGTGGACAGCGTGGATGGACGGCTTTCCGTTCGCCACGCCCCGACGATGCCCTCCCCGGCGTCGTACGCTGCGGGCCCCCGGAGGGGTGGCAGAGCGGTCGAATGCACCGGTCTTGAAAACCGGAGTCGGTTCACGCCGACCGCGGGTTCGAATCCCGCCCCCTCCGCTGCTGCTGCTCCGACCTTCAGCCGCTGGTGGCCGCGCGGTAGCCCGCCTCGTCGAGCACCAGCCTCCACTCGCCACGGACCGGCGCCGTCGCCCGGAAGTGGGCGAAGTCGAACGTGAGCACCGGCGCGTCGTGGCGCTCCGCGTAGGCCATGACGAGCGCGTCGCAGTAGCCGAGCTCCAGGTCGCGGTAGGTCTGGTCGAGCTCCACGGCGCGGCGCAGGAGCGCGGGCGTGGCGAAGCCGACCTCGTGCTCGCCGGCGGCGAGCGCCTCGAGCAGGAGCCGCGCGGAGCGGCGCCCGACGCGTGCGCGCAGCAGGTGATCGGCCTCGACGATGACCGGCTCCGGGACGACCAGCCGCCGCCCCAGCCGCGCGATCAGCTCGGCCGCGATCCCGTGCGCACGATCGCGGACGTTCGCGGCCGCCAGGAGCGGACCGGTGTCGGCGACCACGATCACTCGAGCCCGAGCTCGCGGAGGTAGCGCTCGGCCTGCGCGCCGAGGTCCTCCGGTCCCTCGCCGCTCCCCACCCACCGTGGACGCGGCGCGCCGGTGACGCGGACGCCGGCCTCGGCGAGCCGGACGACCGCCGCCGAGAACGACTCGCCCTCGCGCGCGTGCGCGCGAATGAGATCGTCGGTCGATTCGGGCAGCGTGATCGTGCGGCGGACCATGGTGGCGTTCGGTATGAGCACACTCATCATACCGCTACTCGATGCGTGCGCCCCGCGTCACGGCGGCCTTGATGGCCTCGACGTCCTCGGGCTCCCAACCGCGCAGCAGCCACCACGTGCACAGCGCCCGCTGGATCGCGAAGTCCAGCCGCAGCGGGACGAAGCGCCCGCATGCGGCGCGCTCGAACGCGCGGGGGCCGTCGGTCAGGTACAGGTAGCGGCGCGTGTGCCGGTGCTTGTAGGCCTGGACGTCGCGGCCGTCCTCGAGCGTCTCCTCCTGCATCCACATGAACCCGCTGGTGAGCCGCTCCCCGACGGCGGCCAGGAGGGGATCCCAGTGGGGATGGTCGATCTGGAACGCGTCGGCTTCGAAGCCGCGACAGGTGATCTCGCACATGCCCCGACCCTGGCGCGGGACATGTGACGGAACAAGACGCGGTCGTTACGCGTCCGTCGCGGAATCGTGGCGAGACGCCGCGACGGCCTCGGCCTCGGCCTCCCGGAGCCGCTCGCCGAGCGCGACCAGCGCGTCCTCCGGGAGCGTCTCCTCGATCAGCGGGAAGAGCCGGCGCTCTTCGAGCTCGACGTGGGCCGACAGGCGCGCGCCGAGGTCGTGGAGCAGTTCGAGCGGCGCCTCGGAGGCGAGGCGGTCGGCGTCGCGGCGGATCGCGACGTGCTCGAGGAGGACCTGCACGACGACCGGGTGGTCGGGGTCGGCGTGGGCGGCGAACGCGGGCAGCAGCACCTCCTCCTCGATGCGGAAGTGCAGGCGCTCGCCGGTCTCCCAGTGCTCGCGGAACGCGCGCGCGGCGTCGGCGGCGGTCTCGGCGGTCGCGCGGCGCAGCTTCAGGGCGGACACGAGCGCCTGATGGTGGTCCTGCGACAGCGGGACGAGCGCGGGATGACGCTTCACGGTTCCCGCACCGTACCCGGCCCGCCGCCCGCGGGCCCCGGGCGAACTACGGATTCGCGATCGGGCTGGGGACGGATCGCGCGACACCCCGCGCATGGTGTGATGAGGGGATGCCGCTCCCTGCCCGCGACCAGGCGCCCGCCGCGGACGACGCGACGCGGATCGCCGAGACGCTCGCCTCGCTGCCCGGGCGCCGCTGGGTCGAGCGCCGCCGGGTCGTCCTGTTCGCCGCCGCGCTGCTGTTCGCCGCCGTCTTCGCGCTGCGCATGTCCGGCGGCGACGCCACCGACGGGATCGGGCTGCTGTACGTCATCCCGATCTCGCTCGTCGCGCTCGAGCTCGGCCTCGCCGGCGGCGCCGCCGCCGCGGTCGTCGCGCTCGCGCTGCTGGCCGTGTGGGCGCTCGCCACCGACGCCGATCTGAACGGCACCGGCGTGTTCACGCGCGCGGTCGCCTACGCCGCCGTGGGCCTGATCGCCGGGCGCTTCAGCGACCGCATGCGCCAGGGCCAGGCGCGCCACCGCCAGCTCCTCGACACGGGCCTGGCGCTCTCGCACCTCACGCGCGACGGGGACCTCCCGGCGACCGTCGCCAGCGACATCCGCACGCTGCTCGGCGCCCGCGGCGTGCGGATCGAGCTCGACGACGGCCCGCCCGTCCAGGACGGCGCGCTCGGCGAGGACGCCGAGCATGTGGCGATCACCGCGCGCAAGGGCCGCGTCGGGACCTTGACGGTCGACGCCGGCCGCCGCCTCTCCGACGAGGACCGCGCCGTGCTGGGGATCGTCGCGGTGCAGGTCGCGATCGCGGCCGACAACCGGCAGGTGCTGGAGCTCGAGCGCGAGCGCGCCGCGATCCGCGCCGAGCTGGGCGAGACGCGCCGCCGCCTCGACGAGCGCGCCGAGCAGATCCGCCGGCTGATGGTGCGCCACGAGGAGGAGCGCCACGAGGTCGCCGACCAGCTCCACGAGGACGCCGCGCAGATGCTCACCGCGGTGCTGCTGGGGCTGCGCGCGATCGAGCGCGAGCTGGGCGCCGACCCCGCGCCCGCGACGCTGGGCGCGGTGCGCTCCGACGTCGACCAGACGCTGCGCTCGCTGCGCGACCTGGCCGTGAGCCTGCGGCCGCCCAGCCTCTCGCTCGGCCTGCGCGCCGCCCTCGAGGGGCTGGCCGACGGCGCCCGCGAGCGCGGTGTCGGCGAGGTGACGATCGCCGTCGACGACGCGGCCGGTCTCGCGCCGGACGACGAGGCGATGGTCTACCGCGTGGTCGAGGACGCGATCGGCGCCATCGGCGCCGCCCGCGCGGTGCGCGTCGCGACCGAGGACGGCGGCGAGCGCCTCACGATCGCCGTCGACGACGCGCGCGAGGTCGACCCCGATCGCCTCGCCGTGCTGCACGCGCGCCTGGAGCTGGCCGGCGGCACGCTCGTGCGCGGCGACGCGACGCTGCGCGCGGTCCTCCCGCTGCGCTCGACGGCGTCCGTCTAGATCTCCCGCTCGGGCTCGGTCATCTCGCCGCCGGCGTCGCCGGTGTTGACCGTGCCCCGCGGCTCGATCAGCAGCACGTGGGTCTCCTCGTCGGCCTTCGGGCAGTGCTCGACGCCGCGGGGGACGACGAACAGCTCGCCGGGACCGAGCACGACGTCGCGGTCGCGAAGCTGGATCGTCAGCCGCCCGGAGAGCACGAGGAAGAAGTCGTCGGTGTCCTCGTGACGGTGCCACACGAACTCGCCGAGCACCTTCACGACGGCCAGCTTGTAGTCGTT
>DATMSA010000091.1:0-69411 GCA_035565675.1 Capillimicrobium sp.
ACGTCCAACCCGACCCACCAGGTAGCCTCGCTCATGGCCGGCGGCCTCCATCGATGTGGTTATCCGCCGCAGCGGCCCGAACCGATGCGACGGCCAGTCAAGCCCACGAACTTCGCTGCGCAGGCCCGCCGGCCACCTATCGCACGCGGGCCGGACGCCCATAGGGTCTGAGCGCGCGTCAGCGCCCGGAGATCAGGTCGGCGATCCGCGCCAGCGGGTGGGTGCGCGCGCGATCCGACGCCTGCTCGCGCCGATCGGCGGCCCGGTACAGCCCGTAGACGAGGCGGGCGCCCAGCCAGCGCAGCGGCTCGGGCTCCCAGCGGCGGGCGTCGCGCCCCACCCAGGGCAGGCGCGTCAGCTCGGTGTCGCGTCCCAGGACGAGGTCGGCGAGCGTACGGCCGGCGAGGTTGGCGGTGGCGACGCCGTTGCCGACGTAGCCGCCGGCGATCCCCAGGCCGGTCGCGCGGTCCAGGCGCACGGTCGGCGTCCAGTCGCGCGGGACGCCGAGCACGCCGCACCATGCGTGCTCGACCGGCACCGACGCCGCCGGCGGGAACAGGTCGCGCAGCAGCCGCGTGAGCTGGTCGATCGTCGTCCGCTGGGTGCGCCCGTCGACGTCGGTGCGCGACCCGAACCGGTACGGCACGCCGCGCCCGCCCAGCGCGATGCGCCCGTCGGCCGTGCGCTGCGCGTACACGTAGGCGTGGGCCATGTCGCCGATCAGCTCCGCCTGCTCCCAGCCGATCTCGGCCCAGGCGGCGTCTGGCAGCGGCGCGGTGACGACCATCGCCGAGTTCAGCGGCAGCCACGTGCGCCGGCGGCCGGCGAGCGACGCGGTGAAGCCCTCCAGGCAGGTGAGCACGATCGGGGCGCGCACGGTGCCGCGGTCGGTGCGCGCGGCGCCGGGGACGACCTCGCGGACGGTGGTCGACTCGTGGATGGTCGCGCCCGTGCGCTCGACGGCCGCGGCCAGCCCCTGCACGAGCTTGGCCGGCTGCACGCGGGCGCAGTGCGCGTTCCAGGCGCCGGCCGTCGCCCCGGCGATCCGGACCCGCGCCGCCAGCGCGCCGGCGTCGAGCTCGACGAGGTCGCCGGGCCCCACGCCCCACGCGCGGTCGTCGTCGATCAGCGCGCCCAGGCGCGCCGCCTGCGCCGGGCCGCGCGCGACCTTCAGCTCGCCGTGCTTGACGACGTCGGCGTCGATGCCCTCGTGGGCGCAGACGGCGATGACCTCGTCGACGGTCTCGCGCATCGTGCGCGCCAGCGCCAGCACCGCGTCGCGCCCGTGCGTCGCGGCGAGCTGCGCGCGCGAGCCCGAGAAGTGGTCCGACAGCCAGCCGCCGTTGCGTCCCGACGCGCCGTAGCCGGCGAACGCGCGCTCGAGCACGACGACGTCGAGGTCCGGCTGCGCCCGCTTGAGCGCGTACGCGGCCCACAGGCCGGTGTAGCCGGCGCCGACGATGCACACGTCGGCGTCGCGGTCGCCCGGCAGGGGCGGGCGGCGGGCGGGATGCGCGGTGTCGGCGTACCAGAAGGAGACGTCGCCGTTGCGGATCATCGAACGGGGTTCTAGCGCTCCAGCGCGCGGGCCAGCGCGCCGGGCGCCTCGAGCGGCAGCCCGTGGCCGGCCCCGGCGACCACGACGACGCGCGCCCACGGCATCGCCGCGTGCAGGCGCCGCGCGACCTCGCGGAAGCGCTCGTCCTCGGAGCCGACGACGATCGTCACCGGCAGGTTCAGGGCCGCCAGCCGGTCCCACACCGGCTCCATCGCGCCCGTGCCGAACCCGCGCAGCGCGGCGGCCAGCCCGGCCGGGTCCTGGCCCAGGCGCATCGCGCGGGCGCGGGCGCGCTGCGCCTCGGTCTGGCGCGCGAACAGCGGCAGCGCGCCCCAGCGGTCGGCGAACGCCTCGATCCCGTCGCGCTCGAGCAGGACCGCGAGCTCCTCGTCGGCCTCGCGCCGGCGCTGCGCCTCCTCCGGGTCGGCTATCCCCGCGGTGGTGGCCACGAGCGCCAGCCGGCGCACGCGCCCGGGCGCGGCCAGCGCGACGTGCAGCGCCAGGCGCCCGCCCATCGAGTAGCCGGCCAGGTCGAAGCGCGGCGGCGCGGCCTCGAGCACGTCGGCCACGAGCGTGGCGGTGTCGATCGGCCGGTCGCCGGCGCGGGCGCCGTGGCCGCGCAGGTCGGGGGCGTGCGTCTCGCGTCCGCTCAGGAGCGCCCGCACCTGGTCCCAGGCCGCGCCGGTCTGGGTGAAGCCGTGCAGGAGGACGAGCGGGTCGGCCATCACGACATCGTGACGCCTAGAGTGCGTGCGCGTTGTCCGCCACCGCCGACAGCTACCTCGTCCTGCGCGCGTTCGTCGACGAGCTCGTGCGCAGCGGGGTGACCGACGCCGTCACCTCCCCCGGCTCGCGCTCGACGCCGATCGTGCTGAGCCTCGTGCGCGACGGGCGGCTGCGCTGCCACTCCCACGTCGACGAGCGCGCGGCCGCGTTCTTCGCGCTGGGAGCGGCGAAGGCGACGCGCCGGCCGGTGGCGATCGCGTGCACGTCGGGGACCGCGGCGGCCGAGTACCTGCCGGCGGTGATCGAGGCCCACGAGGCCGGCGTGCCGCTGATCGTCCTCACCGCCGACCGCCCGCCCGAGCTGCGCGACACCGGCGCCGGGCAGACGATCGACCAGGTCAAGCTCTACGGCTCGGCCGTGCGCTGGTACGTCGACCTCGGCATCCACGAGGCGACCCCGGACCGGCTGCGCTGGGTGCGGTCGCTGGCCTGCCGGGTCGCGGCCGCCGCGGCGGGCGCCGGCGCCTCCGGGCGCCCCGGGCCGGTCCAGGTCAACGTGCCGCTGCGCGAGCCGCTCGTGCTCGACGAGCCGCTCGGCGGCGATCCGCTGCCCGGCCGCCCCGGCGGCCGGCCCTGGCTGGCGTTCCCGGCGGCCGCGCCCGCGTCCAGCGGCGGTACGCTCGCCGCCGCGCTGGGTGACCACGAGCGGCCGCTGATCGTCGCCGGGCGCGGCGAGCGCGACCCCGAGCTGGCCGACGCGCTCGGGCTGCTGGCCGCCGCCGCGGGCGCGCCGCTGCTGGCCGACCCGCTCTCGGGCGCCCGCCGCGGCGACGCCGCGATCGCCCACTACGACGCGCTCCTGCGCGACGCCGGCTTCGCCGCCGCGCACCGCCCCGACCTCGTGATCCGCGTCGGCGACCTGCCGACGTCCAAGCCGCTGCGCGCGTTCCTGGCCGGGCTCGGCGACGACGTGCCCCAGCTCGCGTTCTCGCCCGACGCCGTCTGGCACGACCCGGCCGGCGCCCTGCACGCGCTCCTGAGCGGCGACCCGGGCGCGAGCGTCGTCGACGCCATCCACGCGCTCGGCGGCGAGGCCGTCGGCGACCGCGCCTGGCTGGCGGCGTGGCGGCGCGCCGACGCCGCGGCCGGCGGCGCGATCGCGGCCACGCTCGGCGACGGCGCGCTGAGCGAGCCGCTCGTCGCGCGCACGCTCGCCGGCGTCCTCCCCGACGGCCACGTGCTCGTCGTCGCGTCGTCGATGCCCGTGCGCGACCTGGAGACCTTCGCCGCCGTGCGCGACGGCGGACCGCGCGTCCTCTCCAACCGCGGCGCCAACGGCATCGACGGGACGGTCGCCAGCGCGCTCGGCGTCGCCGCGACCGGCGCGCCGACGACGCTGCTCATCGGCGACGTCGCGCTCGCCTACGACCACAGCGCCCTGCTCGCGGTCCCGCGCCTGGGGCTCGCGCCCGCGATCGTCGTGCTCGACAACGGCGGGGGCGGCATCTTCGACTTCCTCCCGGTCGCGACGCAGGCCGACGCCTACGAGGCACACGTGGCCACGCCGCCGGGTCTCGACCCCGAGCGGATCGCCGCGCTGTACGGACTCGCCTACGCGCCGGCCGCCACCGTGGCCGAGCTGCGCGACGCCGTCGGCGCCGGCGGCGCCCGGCTGATCCACGTGCGCACCGATCGCGCCGGCAACGTGGCGCTGCACCGGCGCGTCTGGGACGCGGTCGCCGCCGCTATCGGCGGTTGACGTCGCCCGCGCCGTCGACGCGCTCGCGCACGTCGGGGTCGCCGCCGTAGGTCACGTCGCCGCTGCCGTTCACGCGGACGTCGAGCGTCTCGCTCACGGTCACGTCGACGTCGCCGGCGCCCGACACGTCCACCCGTGCCCGCTCCGCCCGCACGTCGGCCAGCCGCAGGTCGCCGGCGCCGTCCACCCACGCGGTCAGCACGCCGACCCGGCCGCGCCCGGTGATGTCGCCGGCGCCGCTGACCGACAGGTCCAGGCGGTCGGCGTCGACGTCGCCGAGGTCGACGTCCCCGGCGCCCTCGACGGAGACGCCGTCGAGGCGCGGCGCGGTGATCGACACCAGCAGCTCGCTGCCGCCCAGCGACAGCGTCGTGTCGCCGTCCTCGTCGATCTTCAGCGTGCCGTCTCGCACCTCGACCGACACGTCGTCGACGCGCTTGCGCCCGCCGGACACGACCACCTCGGGGCTCCCGCCCGCCCGCACCACGACGTTCGGCGATCCCGACACGTGGATGCGCTCGAACGCGCCGACGGCGTGCGTCTCGGTGACGGACGGCCCGTCGTCGAAGCGGATGCCGCACCCGGTCAGCACCATGCCGGACAGCAGCGCGGCCGAGGCGATCGCGAGGAATGAGCGGAGCATGGCCGGCACGCTACGCCCGGCGCGGGCGCCCGGCCAGGCGGGCAGCCGGTGAGCCGGGGTGGGGTTTCCCGCACCTGGACGGTGCTACAGCGCGAGGACCGGCAGCAGCGCCTGGAGCTTGACCTCCGTCTCGGCCAGCTCGGCCGCCGGGTCGGAGTCGGCCACGACGCCCACGCCGGCGAAGCAGCGCGCCAGGCCGCCCTCGACGAGCGCGCTGCGCAGCGCGACGCAGAACTCGCCGTCCTCGGAGGCGTCGACCCAGCCGACCGGGCCGGCGTACCAGCCGCGGTCCAGGCCCTCGAGCGCCGGGATCAGCGGCGCGGCCACCGACAGCGGCTCGCCGCCGACCGCGGGCGTCGGATGCAGGGCGCCGGCCAGCTCGATCGCGCTGACCGGCTCGGCGAGCTGGGCGCGGATCGGCGTGGCGAGGTGCTGGATGTTGGCCATCTGCACGACGACCGGGTCGGGCGCCGCGGTCACCCACACCGCGTGGGCGCGCAGCGCCCGCTCGATGCGCCGCACGACGATCGCGTGCTCCTCGCGGTCCTTCTCGGAGCGCAGGAGCTGCTCGCCGAGGTGGTCGTCGACGGCCGGGTCGGCCGAGCGGCGCGTCGAGCCGGCCAGGCCGAGCGTCGAGACGCGCAGCCCGTCGCGGCGCAGCAGCAGCTCCGGGCTGGCGGCGATGAACGACGCGTCGCCGCGGGCGACCGCGAAGACGAAGCAGCCCGGGAACGCCTCGCGCAGGATGCCGTGGATCGCCGCCACGTCGTGCGGGGCGGGCGCGTGGACGGCGACCTCGCGAGCGAGCACGATCTTCGTCATCTCCCCCGCCCGGATGCGCTCGACCGCGCGGGCGACGGCGGCCTCGTAGTGCTCGGGCGGCATCGTCGAGGCGACCCGGACGCGGCCGGCCGGCTCGGGGTCCAGCAGCGGCAGCGGCGCCTGACGCAGCGCGGCCAACCGCCGCTCGAGCCCGGCGAGCAGGTCCTCGGGCGTGTCGTCGGGCGTCGCCAGCGCGCACACGGTCAGGCGCGTCTGGCCGCCGCGGCGGTGCAGCGCCACCTGCGGCACGTGCAGCGACGCCGGCGGGAACGGCGCCCAGTGCGGGGCGGCGGAGCCGTTGGGCGCGAACGCGAAGCCGCCGACCGCCACCGGACCGCTGCCGGGCGGCCCGTCGGGCGCGTCGGCGACCGCGTGGGCGGCCAGCTCGCGCCAGGCGCGGGCGACCTCCGCGAAGCGCCGCGATCCCGTCCCGGTCAGCTCGCGCACGCAGCCCAGGCCGGCCAGCGCGGCGCCGTCGCGGTCGGGCTGCTCGAAGGCGAACAGCGGCTCGCCGCCGGCGCGGGAGGCGAACGCCACCGCGACGGGGTCGACGTCGCCGCCGACGGGCACGCTGATCGCCGCCAGCGCCTCGCCGCGCGAGCGCGCGCGGCGCACCGCGCGGGTCAGCCGTCGCTCGAGCCGGGCGCGGTCGGCCGCGCCCAACGCGAACCGGTCGGCTCCCAGCGCGGCGACGGTCACGCCGTGGTCAGGTCTCGCCCCGGCCGCGGGCGATCGCGATCTCGCCCGTCCGCATCATCTCGACGAGGCCGAACGGGCGCACCATGCGCTCGAACGCCTCGATCTTGTCGGTCGTCCCGGTGACCTCGATCGTCAGCGAGCGCTTCGTGACGTCGACGACCTTGCCGCGGAAGATCTCGCAGATCTGCATGACCTCGGCGCGCTGGACGCCGTCGACGGCGACCTTGAACAGCGCCAGCTCGCGCGAGACCGTGTCCTGCGGGTCGAGGTCGCGGATCTTCAGCACGTTGACCAGCTTGTGGAGCTGCTTGGTGACCTGGTCGATCGGGTGCACCGCGCCGTCGAGCGTCAGCGTGATCCGCGAGATGCGCTCGTCGTCGGTCGGGCCGACCGTCAGCGTGTCGATGTTGAACCCGCGGCGCGCGAACAGGCCGGCGATGCGCGTCAGCACGCCGGGCTTGTTCTCCACCAGGATCGACAGCGTGTGCTTGCGCCCCGTGCGCATCGCCACCGACGCGTCGAGCTCCTCGAGGCTCAGCAGGTCCTTGGTTCCGGGCTCGCCCATGCGCGCCGTCACCCCACCATGTCGCGGGCGGGAGCGCCCGGCGCGATCATCGGGAACACGTTCTCCTCCTGCGTGACGCGCACGTCGACGACCACCGGGCCGTCGAGCGCGAGCGCCGACTTCATGTCGTCGACCAGCGTCGTCTTGTCCTCGAAGCGCAGACCGGTGCAGCCGTAGGCCTCCGCGAGCTTGACGAAGTCCGGGAACTGGCCCATGTCGACGTGCGAGTAGCGGCGGTCCCAGAACAGCTCCTGCCACTGGCGCACCATGCCCAGGTACCCGTTGTTCATGATGAACACCTTGATCGGGATGCCCTCCTGCGCGCAGGTGGCCAGCTCCTGGATGTTCATCTGCACCGAGCCGTCGCCGGTGATGCAGATCACGGTCTCGTCGGGGCGGCCGACCTGGGCGCCGAGCGCGGCGGGCAGGCCGAAGCCCATGGTGCCCAGCCCGCCGGAGTTGATCCACTGGCGCGGGCGCGCGAAGTGGAAGTACTGCGCCGCCCACATCTGGTGCTGGCCGACGTCGGAGGTGACGATCGCGTCGCCGCCGGTCGCCTCGTAGAGCGCCTCGATCATGTACTGCGGCTTGATCTCGCGGTCGGCGCTGTCGTCGTAGCGCAGGGGGTGGCGCTCGCGCCACGCGTCGATGCGCTGCCACCACTCCTCCAGGCGCGTGCGGTCGGGCTCCAGCGCCCGGTACTCGGCCACGAGCTTGGTGAGCACGTTCTTGGCGTCACCGACGATCGGGATGTGCGCCGGCACGTTCTTGGAGATCTCGGCCGGGTCGACGTCGATGTGGATGAACTTCGCCCGCGGGGCGAACTCGCTGAGCTTGCCGGTGACGCGGTCGTCGAAGCGGGCGCCGACGCAGCAGATGAGGTCGGCCTCGTCGATCGCGTAGTTGGCGGCGCGCGTGCCGTGCATGCCGAGCATCCCCAGCCACTGCGGGTCGGGCGCCGGGTAGGCGCCGAGGCCCATCAGCGTGCAGGTGACCGGGAAGCGGTCGGCGCGCACGAGCGCGGTCAGCTCCTCGGAGGCGTCAGCGTTGACCACGCCGCCGCCCGCGTAGATCACCGGGCGCCGCGCGGACGCCAGCGCCTTGGCGGCCTGGCGGATCTGCTTCTGGTTGCCCTCGGTGGTGGGCTGGTAGCCGGGCAGGCGCACGTCGGTGACCGGCTCGTAGTCGATCTCGGCGCGCGACAGGTCCTGCGGGATGTCGACCACGACCGGGCCGGGGCGGCCGGTGCGGGCGATGTGGAACGCCTCGTGGATCGCGCGCGGGATCTCGTTGGGGTGCTGGATCAGGAAGCTGTGCTTCACGATCGGCATCGTGATGCCGAGCATGTCGGCCTCCTGGAAGCCGTCGGTGCCCAGCAGCTCGGTGCGCACCTGGCCGGTGAGGAACACCACCGGCGTGGAGTCCATCATCGCGTTGGTGATCGCGGTGACGAGGTTCGTCGCGCCCGGCCCGCTGGTGGCGAGGCAGACGCCGACCTTCCCGGTCGCGCGCGCGTAGCCCTCGGCGGCGTGGCCGCCGCCCTGCTCGTGGCGGACGAGGACGTGCTTGATGCCCGCGTCGACGAACGCGTCGTAGGTCGGGAGGTTCGCGCCGCCCGGGTAGCCGAATACGACCTCGACGCCCTCAGCCTTGAGGCATTCCATGACGGCATCGACGGCACGCATGCGCACTACGTCCTTTCCTGCTCGCGGCTCGGATCAGCTCGGTCGCGACTCGACGACCGACGCGGGCTGCTCAGTGTACCCCGGGTCCAGCTCCGTCCCGCAGCGGGTGCACAGCGCCTCGTAGAACTTGACGCGCTTGCCGCATCCCGGGCACACCGAGTCGGGCTCCTCGGTGTCGAACCGGTACAGCAGCACGGCGAGGAGGACCGGCGGCAGCGCCGTGCAGAGCAGGAACCAGATGACGAACGACGAGCCCTTGATGCGGCCGACGATCCCTCCGGCCAGGCCGCAGCAGATCGCGAAGACGACGTAGGCCCCGCCGACCACGGCCGGGGCCTAGAGCGTCCGGATCGCCCAGACGATGCCGACGATCGCGAGCACGACGGCCGCGATCCAGGCGATCGAGACCGCGACGCTGATGACGATCTTCAGCAGGAACCACGCGGCGACGGCCAGGACGACGACCGCGAGCACGCGCTTGAGGAACGACGGTGAGCTCTGCTCCATGGGGAGGCAGTCTACGCGCGCGACCTCAAGCGGCGATCAGCGCGGCGGGCTCAGTCGTAGACGCGCTTGAGATGGGCGTGCCGGGGCTGGCCGGGACGGACGCGGTCGCCCTCGACGCGCAGGCGCGCGAGCCGGTAGCGGCGGACGGCCGCGCCGTCGCGCCCGCTGGCTGCGCGCGTCGGTCCGATCAGCACCAGGCGGTTGACGGCGGCAGACGGGGTCATGGCGAGCATCATGGAGTTCCCTGCTCCTCGTCGCATTGGACCGTGGGCCGGACATCTCCCCGACCGGCCTCGACACAGTGTCGGACGGCCCGGCCCGCCCGCGGTGAAGATCCGGTGAGCGGGCCGCGCCGGTGACCGCGCCGGCGGCGCGGTCAGCCATGATCTGTGGCGATGGCCATTCCCCGCCTGCGTCCCAGCGAGCTCGCCGAACGCGTCTCCGACGAGGTCGAGCTCTACCACCGCACCTACTCCACGCTGCTGCGCTCCTCGGGCGAGACGCTCCTGCGCGTCCTGGAGTCCTCGCACCGCGCGATGGAGTCCAGCCTGCACGCGGGCGCCGCCTCCGACGACCTGGACCTCGGCGCGTTCCTGTACGCCACCCACCGCCTGCCGCCCGACATCTGGCGCGCGCGGCTGGTCGCGATGGGCCAGGAGGCGCGCGCCTTCGAGCGCGCCGGCCTGGGCGATCTCGAGAGCTGGGAGACCGTCGAGGCGCTCGCGCGGCGGCGGCGCTGGCACCGCGACGGCAGCGGGATCCTCGGCGTGCTGATCGCGTCGAGCTCCGACCTCGACGACCTGATCCCGACGCTCGTCGCCTACCAGATCGAGTGGAACAAGATCCACCGCGCCTGCGCCGCGGTCGACATCCCCGACGACCTGCGCCCGGCCTGGTGCGCGCAGATGTTCGGCGGCGGCGAGGACGACTGGGTGCGCATCGGCGACGCCTGGGGCGGCGACCTGCGCGCGTTCCTCGACGCGGTCCGCGGCCGCGAGCTGGACCTGCGGATCCGCATGCTCGGCGGCAGCGAGGTCGGCTACGGGCGCGTCACGCGCCGCTGGTGGGAGCCGGTGCTGTCGTGCCTGCGCGACCAGGGCCTCGGCGACCGCCGCCTGTACCTCGTCTCCTCCAACACGCACTCGCTCGTCAACCTGCTCACCGGCACGGCGCGCCTGCACGAGGACGAGGTCGTCGCCTGGGTCGAGGAGCACGGACCGCAGTACCTGCGCGACGAGATCGAGAAGCTGCGCTCCGGCCGCACCCGCGGGTCGTGGGACAACCTCCTGTACTTCTGCGCGCGCCTGTTCTACGAGGCGCATCCCGAGGACGGCCCGGTGTGGGCCGAGCGGCGCGCCCGCGAGCGCGAGCTGGGCGTCACGCACATCCCGTCGCGCACGGCCGTGCGCGTGTCCGCGCAGGTCATCGACCCGTGCCGGCTGGATCCCGACACGCTGGACCCGCGCCTGGCCGACGTCGACGCCGCCGCGCTCGCCCGCTGCGACGGCGTGATCGTCAACATCGACTATCCGCTCGGGGTCGGCGCCTACAACATCCTGCGCGAGATCGGCGAGTCGACCGACACGCTGCGCGGCGTCTACGTGCTCGGCAAGGCCGCGACGCTGAACGCCGACGTCGGCGATGTGCTCATCTCCAACGTCATCCACGACGAGCACTCCGGCTCGACGTACTGGCTCGACAACGCGTTCAGCTTCGAGGACGTGCAGCCGTGGCTGATGTTCGGCTCCGGCCTGGACAACCAGCGCGCGGTGACGGTCAAGTCGACGTTCCTGCAGAACCGCCAGTACCTCGACTTCTACTACCGCGAGGCGTTCACGGTCGTGGAGATGGAGGCCGGGCCGTTCTGCAACGCGGTCTACGAGATCGCCGATCTCGACCGCTATCCGATGGGCGAGTCGGTGAACTTCGCCAAGCTGCCGATCGACTTCGGCGTCATCCACTACGCGTCGGACACCCCGTTCACGCAGGCGCGCACGCTCGGCGCCCGCGGCCTGTCGTACTTCGGGATGGACTCGACGTACGCGTCGTCGCTGGCGATGCTGCGCCGGATCCTGCGCCTCGAGGGCGCGCTGCCCGGCTAACTGGCCCGGCGGCCGGCCGCGCGCGCCGCCGCCCGGGCCGCGTCGAGCGCGGGCCGCTGGGCGCGCCGCATCCGCGCCCGCACGCGCCACGGCGCGCCGCTGAAGGCGAGGTTGGCGACGGTCGCGAAGCCGGTCTCGTCGGCGCGCAGGGCCAGCAGCAGGTGGGCGATGCGGTCGCCGGCGGGCAGCTCGGGCTCGCGCACCTGCACGCACCAGCACGCCACGCGCCGGCGCCGGCCGTGGCGCACGAGCAGGGCGCCGGCCTCCCCCACCACCCACGTGCCCAGGCCGCCGGGCTCGAGCACGAGCCCCGTCCGCGCGTGCAGCGCGCGCGCCTCGTGGCCGATCAGGTCGCCGAGCAGGCCGACGGACGCGCGCTCGGGACCGGCGGCGCCGCGCGGCCCCGGGCGCACGACGTTGGCGCCGCGCTGGGCGTACAGCGCCGGGATCGCCCACGCGTGCACGAGGCACAGCAGCGCGACCGGCACCAGCAGCGGCTCCAGCCACACGAGCACCGCGGCGGCGAGCAGGAACGGCGCGACGTGCGCGGCCGTCGTCAGCGTCCACAGCGCGTCCTGGCGGTCCAGGCGCGCGGCGTCGACCCGCGGCCGCCAGGCGACCGTCGCCAGCTCCGGCAGCGCCGTTGTCGTCTCGCGATCGCCATCCGATCGCGAACCGACAACGGTGGGGTCAGCCGCCACTGATCGGCAGCCGCAGGATCACCGTGTCGGCGTCGAGCGGCAGCTCGCGCACCTGCTCGGCGTGGCCGGGCCCGGTGCTGACCATCGCCAGGTACCCGCGGTCGAGCTCCTCGCGGAACGCCTCGACCGCGCGGGCCACCGCCTCGGGGTCGGCCGCCGACCACTCGGCGACCGTCGTGTGCCCGGTGCGGTCCATCCGGATGAGCCTCGCCATGTGCGTCCTCCCTCGTCGTCCGTCCCCGGCGGGATGCTACGCCCGATGCGCACCTCGATCCTCACCGCCGCCGCGCTGGGCGCGCTGGCGGTCCTCCCCTCCGCCGCGGCCGCGGCCCCACCGCAGTGCCGCACCGCCGACCTGTCGGCCAAGGTCGGCAACGTCCAGCCGGGCGCCGGCCAGCGCGTCGCGACGCTGTCGCTGCGCAACACGTCGGGCCACACCTGCCGCACCGGCGGGTACGTCGGCCTGCAGCTCGAGACGAGCTCGGGCCGCGACCTGCCGACCTCGACCGACCGTGTCGGCGGGCCGGCCCGGACCGTGACGCTGCGGCCCGGTCAGCGCGCGGTGTCGACGCTGCAGTGGACCGTCATCGCCACCGGCGACGAGCCCGCGAACGGCCCGTGCGAGGGCACGCCCAGCGACCTGCTCGTGATCCCGCCCAACCAGACGACGCAGACGGGCACGCCGTGGCGCAACGGCCCGGTCTGCGACCACGGCACGTTCACGATCACGCCGCTGAAGAAGGCGCGCTGAGCGCTACCGCGGTCGCCGGTAGGTCCCCAGGCCGCTGGAGTCCAGCGACTCGACCGTGACGGCGAGCGCGCGGCCGTCGCGGCCGCGGCCGGCGAACGTCACCGCGCCGAACAGGCGGCCGGTGCCCGTCGTGAAGGTGTCCCCGCTCCAGTGCTCGAGCGGGTAGACCTTGCGTGCCGGGCCGGCCACGATCGCCAGCTTCCCGCCGCGGCGCACGACGCGCGCGCCGCCGAGGTAGGCGCTGCGGTAGCGGCCCAGGTAGGCGCGCGCCGGCCGCGCCGGGCGCGGGTTCGACGGGCGCGGCCGGCCGGCCAGCGGGCTGGGGCTCTGCTTGGCGGCCTCGAACGCCGGGCCGTACAGCCCCCACCAGTCCGTGGTCGGGCGGCCGACGAGCGCGAGGTCCAGGAACGTCTGCGCCAGCGCCTCCGGCACGCCCATCGGCTCGCCGTTGGTGAGGATCACGATGCCGAGCCCGGCCGACGGGATCATCGACACCTGGGTGGCGGCGCCGTCCTCGAACGCGCCCGAGTGGCCGAGGAACACGCGGCCGCTCGCGTCGGTGCCGACGTTGATCCCCAGGCCGTACATCCCGGGCCGGCTGTCGAGCGTGACGGGCGGCTGGCTGACCGAGTGCGGCGTGCGCATCGCCATCAGCGCGGCCGCGTCGACGATGCGGCGGCCGTCGTACACGCCGTCGGCGAGCATCATCCGCATCCACTGGGCGAGGTCGTTGACGGTCGACGACACGCCGCCGGCGGGCGACTCGCGGTCGGGGTCGAACGGCTCGACCGCCGTCCACGTCCCGTCGCGCAGGACGTGCGGGGTCGCGCGGTTGGCGGCGCGCCGGTAGTCGGCGAAGCGCGAGCTGGTCGAGCGCATGCCCAGCGGCCGGTAGATCGTGCGCTCCGAGAGCTCGGCCCACGGCGTGCGCGCCGCGCGGGCGACCGCGATCCCGGCGGCCGTGAGGCCGTAGTTCGTGTAGGCGTAGCTCGCGCGGAACGGGGCCAGCGGCTCGTAGCGCAGGCGGCGCAGGATCTGCGCGCGCGACCAGCCCAGCGGCTCGAGGTCGTCGCCGGCGTGGTCGGGCAGGCCGCTGCGGTGCGAGTACAGGTCGGCGATCGTCACGTTCCGCGTCGTCCATCGGTCCTTGAGCTTGAACCAGGGCAGGTGGCGCACGACCGGGTCGTTCCAGGACACCACCCCGCGGCCCACCGTCCCCGCCACCACCGTGGCGCCGACCGACTTCGACACCGAAGCGAGCTGGAAGACCGTGTCCGGGTCGATCGGCGTCGGGTCGCCGAGGCGGCGCACGCCGAAGCCCTTGGCGTACACGACGCGGTCGTCGTGGACGACGGCGATCGCCATGCCGGGAATGCCGGTCTCCTCCATCAGGCCGGACGCCAGCCCGTCGAGCTGCCCGATGGCCGCGTCGATCTGCCCGGGCGGGATCTCGACCGCCGAGATCGCGGCCGGGTTCTGGTCCTGGGCGGTCGCGGCGGTCGCGCCGGCGACCGCGAGGAGAACAGCCGCGAGGAGCGCGGCGACGATGCGGCGGGTGCTGGTTCCGTCCATGGCCTCTCGGGGTGCGTATCGGGTGAAGCGGGCCGGGACTGTAGCCGAGCAGGATCTGTGTCGCAGACGGCCGCGTCCCGACTACGCTGCCGCGCCATGGACGTCACCATTCGCCACAGCCCGAGCTTCGCGGTCGCCCGCTGCACCCTCGCGGGCGGGGAGGCCATGCGGGCCGAGTCGGGCGCCATGTCGATGAGCTCGCCCGGGATCGAGATCGAGGCCAGCGTGCAGGGCGGGCTGCTGAAGGGGCTCAAGCGGTCCGTGATGGGCGGTGAGTCGCTGTTCATGTCCACGCTCACCGCGCCCGCGCAGGGCGGCTGGGTCGACGTCGCGGCGCGGCTGCCCGGCGACCTGATCACGCTGGACGTCGACGGCGCCGTCAACCTCACGCGCGGCAGCTACCTGGCCTCGTCGAGCGGCATCGACATCGACACCAAGTGGGGCGGCTTCAAGAACGTCTTCGGCGGCGAGGGCGGGTTCCTCATCCACGCCACCGGCAGCGGCCAGGTGGTCGTCTCCTGCTACGGCGCGCTGGACAGCATCCAGCTCGGCGCGGGCGAGTCGGTCGTCGTCGACTCCGGCCACGTCGTCGCGTTCGACCCGTCGGTGACGTTCACGACCCGCAAGGCCGCCAGCGGGATCATGAACACGCTCAAGAGCGGCGAGGGCTTCGTGATGGAGTTCACCGGCCCCGGCCTCGTGCACACGCAGACGCGCAACCCGGGCGCGCTGATCACGTGGCTGACCGAGGTGCTGCCGTTCTCGCGCGCCTAGGCGACCGGCGACCGGGCCGCGCTACAGGCCGAGCTGCTCGCGCACCAGGCGCGTGACCTCGCCGCCGTCGGCGCGGCCCTTCGTCGCCTTCATGACGTGGCCGATGATCGGCCCGATCGCCTTCATGTTGCCGCCCTTGATCTTCTCGGCGGCGTCGGCGTTGGCGGCGATCGCGTCGGCGACGATGCCGGCCAGCTCGTCGCCGCCGCCGATCGCGCCCAGGCCCTCGGCCTCGACGATCGCCTTCGGGTCCCCGCCCTCGGCGACGAGCCTGTCGAGCACCTGACGGGCGGCGCCGACCGTGATCGCCTTGTCGGACAGCAGGCCCACCAGCGCGGCCAGCGCGCCCGGCTGCACCTTCGAGGCGGCCGGGTCGCCCTCGTCGAGGCGGGCGGCCAGCTCGGTCACCCAGTTGGCGACGGCCTGCGGCTCGGCGCCGTCGACGGCGAGCACCGACTCGAAGTAGGCGGCCAGCTCGGCGCGGTCGGCCAGCAGCTTCGCGCTGTCCTCGCTCAGCCCGAGCGTCGTGCGGTAGCGCTGCTCGCGCGCGGCCGGCAGCTCCGGCACGTCGGCGCGCGCGGCCGAGAGCATCTCCTCGGTGATCTGGATCGGCACGAGGTCGGGCTCGGGGAAGTAGCGGTAGTCGTGCGCCTCCTCCTTGGAGCGCAGCGACGTGATGCGGCCCGTGCGCGGGTCGAAGTGCAGCGTCTCCTGCACGACCGGCTCGCCGGCGCGCAGCAGCGCCTCCTGGCGCTCGACCTCCGCCTTGATGCCCTGCTCGATGAACCGGAACGAGTTCATGTTCTTCAGCTCGGTCTTCGTGCCGAGCTCGTCGGTGCCGGCCGGGCGGATGGAGATGTTGGCGTCGCAGCGCAGCGACCCCTCCTCCATGTTCACGTCGCTGACGCCGAGCTGGCGCAGCGTCACGCGCAGGAGCTGCAGCCACTCGCGCGCCTGCTCGGCCGAGCGCAGGTCGGGCTCGGTGACGATCTCGGCCAGCGGCGTGCCGCCGCGGTTGAAGTCGACGATCGACGCGTCGGAGCCGTGGATGCGCCCGGACTCGCCGACGTGCACGAGCTTGGCCGCGTCCTCCTCCAGGTGCACGCGGTGGATGCGCACGTCGCCGAGGCGCCCGCCGCTGCACAGCGGCAGGTCGAACTGGCTGATCTGGTAGCCCTTCGGCAGGTCGGGATAGAAGTAGTTCTTGCGGTGGAAGATCGACCGCGGCGCGAGCTCGGACTCGAGCGCCAGGCCGATCATCAGCCCGTAGTGGATCGCCCGCGCGTTGACGACGGGCAGCGCCCCGGGCAGGCCGAGGCAGACCGGGCACGTGTGCACGTTGGGCGGGTCGCCGAAGCTCAGCTCGCACCCGCAGAACATCTTCGTCCGCGTCTTGAGCTGGACGTGGATCTCCAGGCCGATGACGGGCTCGTACTCGGTGCTCATCCGCCGACCTCCAGCGGCTCGAAGCCGATCGCCTGCTCCAGCGCGTACGCCGCGTCGAGGATCCGGTTCTCGCTGAACGCGGGGCCGCCGAGCTGAAAGCCGACCGGCAGGCCCTCGCTGAGGCCGCACGGGATCGAGATCGCCGGCAGGCCCGCCAGCGAGAACGGGATCGTGAACAGGTCGCCGAGGTACATCGCCAGCGGGTCGTCGACGCGCTCGCCGAGGCGGAACGCGACGGTGGGCGACGTCGGGGTGGCGACCAGGTCGCAGTCGCGGAACGCGATGCGGAAGTCGTCGGCGATCTTCGTGCGGACCTGCTGCGCGCGGCCGTAGTAGGCGTCGTAGTAGCCGGAGCTGAGCGCGTAGGTGCCGATCAGGATGCGCCGCTTGACCTCGTCGCCGAACCCGTCGTGGCGAGTGTGCGTGTACATCGCGATCAGGCCCTCGTCGGCGTCGCGGCGCAGCCCGTAGCGCACGCCGTCGAAGCGCGCGAGGTTCGACGACGCCTCGGCCGGCGCGATGACGTAGTAGGCGCTGAGCGCGTGGTCGGCGTGCGGGAGCGCCACGTCGACGATCTCCGCGCCGAGCTCCTCGGCGCGCGCGAGCGTCGCCTCGAACGCGGCCAGCACGCCCGGCTCGACGCCCTCGCTCGCGAGCGCGTCGCGCGGCACGCCGATGCGCAGCCCGTCGAGGCGCTCGGCGGTCGGCAGCGCGATCTGCTCGGGGTGCTGCAGCGACGTCGAGTCGCACTCGTCGCGACCGACCAGGTGCGCGTACAGCAGCGCGGCGTCGGTGACGTCGCGCGTCAGCGGGCCCGCCTGGTCCAGCGACGAGGCGAACGCGATCATGCCGTAGCGGCTGACGGTCCCGTAGGTGGGCTTCAGGCCGACGATCCCGCACAGCGCGGCGGGCTGGCGGATCGAGCCGCCGGTGTCGGTGCCCAGCGCCCACGGCGCGCTGCCGGCCGCGACCGCCGCGGCGCTGCCGCCCGAGCTGCCGCCGGGGACGCGCTCGCGGTCCCACGGGTTCAGCACCGGGCCGAAGCCGGAGTTCTCGTTCGACGAGCCCATCGCGAACTCGTCCTGGTTCGTCTTGCCCAGCAGCGGGGCGCCCGCCTCGGCCAGCCGGCGCACGGCCGTCGCCGTGTACGGCGGGCGATAGCCCTCGAGGATGCGCGAGCCCGACTGGCTCGGCACGCCCTCGGTGCAGAAGAGGTCCTTGACGGCGAGCGGCACGCCGTTCAGCGGCCCGCCGTCGACGGCCGGGCGGTCCTCGGCGACCCACAGGTAGGCGTTGAGGTCGTCGGCGGCGGCGCGCTCGCGGTAGGCGTCGAACGCCTCGGCGGCCGACACGTCGCCGCGGCCGATCGCGTCGGCGAGCTGCTTGGCGGTCAGCTCGATCATGCCTGCGGGCTCGGGACGAGGAAGCCCTCGCCGTCGGTGTCGGGGGCGTTGGCCAGCGCCACCTCGCGCGGCAGCGACGGGCGCGGCTCGTCGGGGCGCAGCGCGTTGGCGACCTCGACGACGTGCGAGGTCGGCTCGACGCCCTCGAGGTCGAGCTCGCCGATGCGCTCGACGTGGCCGAGGATCGCCGACAGCTCGCCGGCCATGCGCTCGACCTCGTCGTCGGTGAGCCGCAGGCGCGCCAGGCGCGCGACGTGGAGGACCTGCTCGCGGTCGATCATGCGCCTCGGAGGGTAATGCCCGGCGGCCGCGCGGGCCGGCTCGTCACCGCCGCACGTGGGCGCGCATCGCGGCCCACGATCCGGCGGCCACCGACAGCAGCGCGACGAGGCCGACCCAGGCCGCCCAGCCGGGGCGCGAGCGGAGGATCAGCTCGACCGCGAGCACGACGCTCGTGACCGCCGCGAACGCGAACCCGAACACCTCGGCGGCGACCGGGTAGGCCTGCGAGCGCTGGAACGCGGTCGTCAGCAGCAGCGTCACGCCCAGCGCGCCGCTGATCAGCACGAGCGCCAGCACGACGGTGAGCGAGCGCCAGCCGCTGGCGTCGTCGAACCAGGGGCCGAACAGGGCCGCCATCACGACCGCGCCGCCCACGCCGGCCACCACCTCGCCGAGCGTCAGCTTGCGCAGCGTCACCGCGCGGGCGCCCCCTCCGCGCGCGACACCTGCAGGCGGGCGGCCTGCACCGTGTTGCGCAGCAGGCCGGCGATCGTCATCGGGCCGACGCCGCCGGGGACGGGCGTGATCGCCCCCGCGACCTGCGACACCTCGTCGAAGGCGACGTCGCCGACGAGCCCGCTGGCCAGCCGGTTCATGCCGACGTCGATGACCGTCGCGCCGGGCTTGACCCAGTCGGCCTTGACCATCTCGGCGCGCCCGACCGCGGCGATGAGCACGTCGGCGCGGCGGCACACCTCGGGCAGGTCGTGCGTGCGCGAGTGGCAGATCGTCACGGTCGCGTTGGCGGCCAGGAGCATCTGCGCCATCGGCTTGCCGAACAGGTTCGAGCGCCCGATCACCACCGCCTCGGCGCCCTCGAGCTGCGCGCCGGCCTCCTCCAGCAGGTCCATGACGCCGCTGGGGGTGCAGGGCCGCAGGCCGGGGAGCCCGAGCGACAGGCGGCCGGCGCTGGCGACCGTGAGGCCGTCGACGTCCTTGTCGGGGTCGACGAGGCCGGTGAGCTCGACGCCGTCCAGGTGGTCGGGCACCGGAAGCTGGACGATCATGCCGCTGCACTCGGGGTCGCCGTTGAGGCGCTCGATGAGCCCGGCGACGTCGTCGTGGGACGCGTCGGCGGGCAGCCGGTGGTCGAACGACGCGATCCCGGCCTCGCCGCTGGCCTTGTGCTTGCCGGCGACGTACACCGCGGACGCGGGGTCGTCGCCGACCATGATCGTGGCGAGGCCCGGAGGCCGTCCGTGCTCGTTGGCGAAGGCGGCGGCGTCGGCCTTGACCTGCTCGCGCAGGCGGGCCGCGACCGCGCGGCCGTCGATGATCGTGGCAGGCATGCGGTCCCGGAGGCTAATGGACGCCCCGGCGCTCGCGCAGCCCGGCCGCGGGCAGGAGCCGGCCGGGGTGCGGCGAAGCTCGCACGAATGTGGGGCAGGGGTGCGACCACGGTCGCCGTGCTGCTCGCGGGCGCCGCATGGGCGCCGCCGGCCCGTGCCGCCACCGCGCGCGACGTCGCTGCGCTGCAGGTGGCGCTGCTGGCCATCGGGTTGTACGACGGCGACGTCGACGGGATCGCCGGTTCCGGCACCGGCTCGGCCGTGCGCGCGTTCCAGCGCCGGCGCGGGCTGGCCGTCGACGGCGTCGCCGGGCCGCGCACGCGCGCCGCGCTGGGGCGCCGCGGGCGCCCGGGCTACGGGTCTCGGACGCTGCGCTCCGGGGCGGCCGGCTGGGACGTCGCGGCGCTGCAGTTCGAGCTGGCGCGTCACGGGTTCCCGTCCGGGCCGATGGACGGCGGCTTCGGCCCGCGCGTGGCCGCGGCGGTCGCGCGCTTCCAGGCGCACGCCGGGCTCGCGCCCGACGGGGTGGCGGGGCCGGCGACGTACGCGGCGCTGCGCGCCCCTCCCCCGCGCGCGCCGCTGTCTCTCGCGTGGCCGCTGTCGGCGCCGGTCACCGACGGGTTCGGCGCGCGCGGCGCGCGCTGGCACACCGGCCTGGACCTGCCCGCGTCGCACGGCCGGCTCGTCGTCGCGCCGCGCGGCGGACGGGTCGCGGTGGCCGGCGACGCCGGCGACGGCTACGGCGTGCGGGTCACGCTGCGCCACGGCTCGGGGGTGCGCACCCGCGCCGCGCACCTGTCGTCCGCGCTCGTGTCGCCGGGGGCGCGGGTCGCGACGGGCGCGCCGATCGGCCGGGTCGGCGCGACCGGCACGGCGACCGGCCCGCACCTGCACTTCGAGCTGATCGTGCGCGGCGCGCTGGTGGACCCGATGCCGGCGCTCAGCGGCGGCTGATCGGGGCGTACTCGGCCATCAGCTTGCGCTCCGAGCCGTCCCTGGCGAAGCGGATGACGACGATCCCGCCCGGCTCGACCCCGGTGACGACGCCCTCGCCGAACGCGGCGTGCACGACGTCCTCCCCCATGCGGAACTCGACGCTGTCGGCGGCCGGCGCCTCGGCCCGGGAGGCGTCCCAGGAGAAGCGGGCGCGGGGGGCGCCGCCGGCGCCGGCGGACGTGACGTCGTCGCCGGCCTCGCGGTCGGTCAGCTCCAGCGGGATCTCGTCGAGGAAGCGGCTGCGCAGCCCGTACTGGGTGGCGCCGAAGACCATCCGCTGGCGCGCCCAGGTGAGCGTCAGCTCGCGCCGCGCGCGCGTGATGCCGACGTAGCAGAGGCGCCGCTCCTCCTCGAGGTTCTGCTCGTCGAGCGCGCGGGCGTGCGGGAACACGCCGTCCTCGAGGCCGGTGATGAAGACGATGTCGTACTCGAGGCCCTTGGCGTTGTGCAGGGTCATCAGCGTCACGAGGCCCTCGTCCTCGCGCGCGTCGGCGTCGGCGATCAGCGCCTTCTCCTGCAGGAACAGGTCGAGCGTGTTGGCGTCGGGGTCGGCGGTCGCGTCGAACTCGCTGGCGGCGTCGACGAGCGCGTCGAGGTTCTCGATGCGGCCCTGCGCCTCGAACGTGCGCTCGGCCTTCAGCGCGTCGAGGTAGCCGGTCTCGTGCAGGACCGCGTTGAGGAGGTCGGCGATCGGGACGTTCTGCTCGGCCTTCTCGCGCAGCCCGGCCATCGTGTCCATGAAGCGCGTGAACGCCTTCACCGCGGCGGTGCCCAGGCCGGGGACCGACGCGGGGTCGCTCGCCGCGTCCCAGATGCTGATGCCCATCGTCGCCGCGTGGGCGGTCACGCGGCCCAGCGACGTCTGCCCGATGCCGCGCCGCGGCGAGTTGGCGATGCGCGTGAACGAGACGAGGTCCTGCGGGTTGGCCAGCCACGACAGGTAGGCGATCGCGTCCTTGACCTCGGCGCGGTCGTAGAACTTCGGTCCGCCGATCACCTGGTAGCCCACGTCGCGCTTGGCGAACTCGTCCTCCAGCACCCGCGACTGCCCGTTCGTGCGGTAGAAGACGGCGAAGTCCTGGCGCTGGGCGCCCTCGTCGATCATCCGCTCGATCTCGCCGACGACGAACCGCGCCTCGGCCCGCTCGTCGTCGAGCTCTCGCACCCGGATCGGGTCGCCGGCGCCCGCGTCGGTCCACAGCTCCTTGGGGATCTGGCCGCGGTTGTGGCGGATGACCGCGTTGGCGGCGTCGAGGATCGTCTGCGTCGAGCGGTAGTTCTGCTCGAGCTTGACGACGGTGGCGTCCGGGAAGTCGTCCTGGAAGTCGAGGATGTTGCGGATGTCCGCGCCGCGGAAGCTGTAGACCGAGTTGTGGGTGACGATCCCCTCGGCGACGAAGTTGTGGGTGTGCGCGACGTCGAGGTCGTACACCGGCCGATCGAGGGTCACCCGCTCGACGTTCTCGACGACGTCGTAGCCGCCGTCCGCGGTGAACATCGCCATGCCGGGCCCGACGTCGGCGGCCTGGAGGAACGGCAGCGCGCCGCCGTCGGCGCCGAACCGCGCCACGTACCGGCCGTCCGCCCCATGCCAGGCGTCGCGGAAGCGCTCCACGCGGTCGCCGTCGACCGTGTGGGCGCCGCCCCCGGCGCCGCACAGGGCCACGAGCGGACGTGTGGCGCTTTTCGACCGAGGGGTGGGCGAAAGGCGCCACACGTCGCCGGGATGGCCGGCGAAGTGCGTGTGATCGGGCGTCGAGACGATCCGGCGGCCGCCGCGCAGGGTGATCGCGACGCCCTCGACCGTCTCGCTGCGATGGACGCGCAGGACGCGCGCGGGCCGGAAGTCGCCGCTGCCGTAGCACGACAGGACCTCGTCGCCGGGGCGAACGGCCTCGATCGGGCGGACGCTGCCGTCGCCCATCGTCACCGCGGTGCCCTCGACCAGGCACTGCGCGTCGTCGCCGACCACGGCCAGGTTGCGGTGCTCGCCGGCCAGGAGCTGCAGCCAGCGGTACTGGGCGTGGTTGGTGTCCTGGTACTCGTCGACGAGGACGTGCTTGAACGTCGAGCTGTACCGGTCGCGGACCTCCTGGAACAGCTCGAGCACGTTGACCGCGCGGACCAGCAGGTCGTCGAAGTCCATCGCGTTCATGCGGTGCAGCTCGCGCTCGTAGGACTCGTACGTGTCGGCTACGACCTCCTCGAAGCGCGAGCCGACGAGCTGGCGGTAGGCCTCCGCGTCGCGCAGCCTGTTCTTGGAGTCGGAGATCTGGTTGTGGATCGCCGCGGGCGTGTAGCGCTTGGTGTCGTGCCCGTGCTCCTCGAGGCAGTGCTTGACGAGCCGGCGGGCGTCGGCCTGGTCGTAGATCGTGAACTGGCGCGTGTAGCCCAGCCGCGGCGCCTCGGCGCGCAGCATCCGCGCGCAGGCCGCGTGGAACGTCATCACCCACATGCCGCGGGTGCGGCGGCCGAGCAGCAGCTCGACGCGCTCGCGCATCTCCTGGGCGGCCTTGTTGGTGAACGTGATCGCCAGGACCTCGTGGTGGCCGACCTGCCCGGTGTGCACGAGCCAGGCGAGGCGGTGCGTGAGCACGCGCGTCTTGCCCGAGCCGGCGCCCGCGAGGATCAGCAGCGGCCCGCCGGGATGCGTGACCGCCGACCGCTGCGGCTCGTTGAGCCCGGCGAGGAGCTCCTCGACTCGATCTGCGGCGGGGGACGGCACGACCCATCCGAGGATACGACCGCGACCGGCGAACAGCCGTTCGGCCAGGATCCGGCGGGAGATGGCGGACGGAGCGGTGCGCATCGGCGACACCGTGCGGCGCCCGGCGCACGCGCGCTCGGCGTACGTGCGGGCGGTGCTGGAGCACCTGGCGGCGGCCGGGTTCGACGGCTACGCGTGGGCGGACCGGGCGTCGTCGACGAGATCGGCGCCCGCCGGTGGTGCGGGACTAGCCTCGTCCCCATGCGCCTGTGCGACGAGGTCAGGGCCACGGCCGCCGCGGTCGCCGGCGGCGCCACGTCCGTGCGCATCGATCCCGACGCGCTCGCCGCGCTGCGCCTCGACGACGCGCCGCCGCCGGAGCTGGACCCGACGCGCCACTACCTGGAGGGCGACGAGCAGGCGGTCGCGACCTACCTGCTGGTGCTCGACACGATCAACTTCGGCTCCGGCTGGTTCCCGACGCTGCGCAAGCGCCCCAACTGCAGCGGCTACTTCACGGTCGCGTGGGGCGTCGCCGACCGCTTCCGCGCCCACGGCCCGTGGACCAACCGCGACCTGCGCGCGATGACGACCGCCGAGATCGCCGACGTGCTCGGGCAGCCGCGCGACCACGAGCTCATGGCGCTGTTCGCGCAGGCGCTGCGCCAGCTCGGCGCGTTCCTGGGCGAGCGCAGCGCGCTGGACCTCGTCGCCGAGGCGGGCGGCAGCGCCGAGCGCCTGGCCGAGCTGCTCGCGGGCGGCATGACGATGTACGCGGATCGCGGCTTCTACAAGCGCGCCCAGATCGTGCCGTCGGACCTGGCACTGGCGGGCGTCGCGCGCTTCCGCGACCTCGACCGCCTGACGATCTTCGGCGACAACCTCGTCCCCCACGTGCTGCGCCTGGAGGGCGTGCTCGTCTACGACGAGCGCCTGGCCGCGCACATCGACGCCGAGCGCCTCCTGCGCCCGGGCCCGCAGGAGCGCGAGATCCGCGCGTGCGCCGTCCACGCCTGCGAGCAGCTCGCGCGGCGCCTGGGCCTCACCGAGCAGGAGCTCGACCACGTGCTGTGGACCCGCGGCGGGCTACCGCAGTTCAAGGCGGTGCCCCGGCATCGCTGCCGCGTGATCTGGTACTAGACGACGCCGAGCGGCGCCGGCGGGCCGGCGGGCGGCTCGATCGCGATCGGGTCGCCCGGCCGCACCACCCCGCCGCGCACGACGACGGCCATCACGCCGGCCTTGCGAATCGGCGTCCCGTCCGGCGCGCGGTCGAGCGTCTCCTTCATGAGCCCCGGGCGCAGGCCGTCGAGCTGACGGCACGGGTTGCGCAGGCCGGTGACCTCGACGACCGCCTCGTCGCCGAGCGCCAGCCGCGTGCCGGCGGCCAGGCCGAGCAGATCGATGCCGCGAGTCGTGACGTTCTCGCCCATGTCGGCGGGCCCGACCGGGAAGCCGGCGGCGGCGAGCTCGTCGTGCAGCTCGGCGTGGATGAGGTGGACCTGGCGCAGGTTGGGCTGCGTCGGGTCGCGGGCCACGCGCGAGCGGTGGCGGACGGTCTCCCCCGCGTGCGCGTCGCCTTCGACGCCGAGGCCGGCGAGCAGGCGGATGGCGTCGCGCGGCTCCTTGGAGACCCGATGCTCGGCGCGGGCGGCGACCGCGACGACCTCGGCCATCAGCCGCCGGCGGGGCTGGGGCCGCCGCGGCGGCGCAGCGGCATCACGTCGGCGGGCGGGCCCTCCTGCGCGCGGTCCGGGTCGCCGCCCAGCTCGGCGACCTGGCGCTCGAGCGCGGCGATGCGGCTCGACATGGCGGCGAGCGCGTCGGCGATCGGGTCGGGCAGGTGCAGCCAGTCGGTGTCGGGGCCCTCGGGCTTGCGGCCCTCGATGCGCACCGGGTGGCCGGGGTTGCCGACGACCGTCGAGTTCGGCGGCACGTCGTGGATGACGACCGTGTTGGCGCCGATCTTGGCGCCGTGGCCGATCGTGATCGGGCCCAGCAGCTTGGCGCCCGAGCCGATCGTGACGTTGTCCTCGACGGTCGGGTGGCGCTTGCCGGTCGCGAACCCGGTGCCGCCGAGCGTGACGCCCTGGTACATCGTCACGTCGCGGCCGATCTCGGCGGTCTCGCCGATCACCACGCCGGAGCCGTGGTCGATGAACAGGCCGTCGCCGACCTGCGCGGCCGGGTGGATCTCGATGCCGGTGATCGCGCGCGTGAGGACCGACAGCGCGCGCGGCACGAGGGGCACGCGCGCGTGGTGCAGGGCGTGGGCGACGCGATGCGACAGCACGGCCTGGACGCCGGGCCACATCGCGAGGATCTCGATGCTGCCGACCCCGGCCGCGGCCGGATCGCGGTCCTGCGCGGCGCGCACGTCGCGGCGCACCTCGCCCACGACGCGACGCAGTGAGGACAGTCCGGGCATCGCGGCGAATCCTATGGCGCGGGGGCGCGACCCCGTTACGACGGCGCGAAGAACGGCGTGGAGACGTACCGCTCGCCGGAGTCGGGCAGGATCGTCACGATCCGCTGGCCCGCCGACTGGGGGCGCTTGGCGATCTCGAGCGCGGCCCACATCGCGGCGCCGCACGAGATGCCCGACAGGATGCCCTCGACGCGCGCGAGCTCGCGGGCGGTCTCGATCGCCTCCTCGTCGCCGACCGGGATCACCTCGTCGAGCAGCTCGCGGTTGAGCACCGGCGGGACGAACCCGGCGCCGATCCCCTGGATGCGGTGCGGGCCGGGCAGGCGCCCCGACAGCACGGCGCTGGAGCGCGGCTCGACGGCGACGACGCGGCAGTCCGGGTGGCGGTCCTTGATGACCTCGCCGGCGCCGGTGATCGTGCCGCCCGTGCCGACGCCGGCGACGAACACGTCGACGCGGTCGAGCATCTCCAGGATCTCGGGGCCCGTGGTGCGGCGGTGCGCCTCGGGGTTGGCCGGGTTGGCGAACTGGTCGGGCAGGAACACGTCGGGGTCCTCGGCCATGTGCCGGGCGGCCTGGACCGCCTCGTCCATGCCGCCCATCGACTCGGTGATCTCGACCCGCGCGCCGTACAGGCGCAGCAGCGCGTCGCGCTCGCGGCTCATGCCCTGCGGGAGCGTGAGGACGAGGTCGTAGCCCTTCGCGGCGCACACGAACGCGAGCGCGATGCCGGTGTTGCCCGACGTCGCCTCGACGATCGTCGAGCGGCCCGGCTCGATCAGCCCCTCGCGCTCGGCGGCCTCGATCATCGCGACGCCGATCCGGTCCTTGACGCTGCCGCCGGGGTTGAACGACTCGACCTTGGCGTAGATCTCCACGCCCGGGGCCGCGTCGGGCGGCACGAGGCGGGTGATCTGGACCATCGGCGTGCGCCCGACGTACTCCGCGATGTTGATCGGGATTGGCCCCATTGGTGCGCGCAGCGTACACGTCGCGGGCGGCGTCTCCGGAACGGTCCGGGGACTGACCGTCCGGGCTCGCGGGTACCGTCCGCCCATGAGTCCGAGCCAGCCCTACCCGTCGCCGTGCCCGTCGTGCGGCGCGGTGCTGTTCGCGGGCGTGTGCCTGCCCTGCAGCGCCACCTCGCGGCCCGCCGCCTGACGCCTCAGCGGGTGCGGGCGGCCGCGCTCAGCCCGACGGTGCGCAGCTCTGGCGCACGTTGCCGAGCGTGAACGCGACGCGCTGGCCGCGACGCTGCAGCGTCACGTGGCCGTCGACGTCGAAGATCGTCCAGCCCGTGCCGCCCGGCCCCCGGCCGGACACGCAGCGGCGGGCGACCCGCTTGGCCGGCTTGCAGCCGAGCCCGCGGGCCTGCACGTCGCGCAGGCGGATCGTCGCGCCGGCGATGCGGAAGCGCAGGTTGCCGCAGTCGCGCATCCGCGGCGGGACCGCGAACGTCATCGCGATGCTCGCCCCCGCGGGGATCGGCCCGGTGATGATCAGGTCGGCGACGAACTCCGAGCCGCCCATCTGCATCGAGAACCCGGCGAACCCGTAGGACGCGGTCAGCGAGGGCTCCGACGGGACGATGGACTGAATCTCCAGGTCGGTGTCGGTCAGCTCCACGATGATGCGGTCGCCCGTGGCCGTGCCCTCGAGCGGCACGGTGGCGACGCAGCGGTCGGCCCCGCCCTGGCACTGGACGGTGTGATCCGCGGCCTGCGCCGCGGCCGGCAGCCCGGCGGCGGCGATGGCGACGGCCCCCGCCAGCGCGGCAATCCATCTCCCTCGCATGCGCCCATGCTCTCGGGCGCGGGGGCGCCGCGTCAAGGCACGGCGTCTCAGATGTACCCCCGTCGGGCTACCGCATGCCCTTCCGCGTGCGCGCCCGGCTAGGCCGTCAGCAGATCGCGAGCTCGCCGCGCAGCGACTTCAGGTCACTGACCTGTTGCGGATGCACGTAGCGGTGGTGGACAGGCTTCTCGTCGCCACGCGTCGAGACGTCAATTCGCACGCGTCTCAGGACGCGATCGACCAAGCCGCCAATCCCACGCCTGATGTGCGGTTCGATGAGCATCTCGGCGCCGTCAGCCCTGACGAGGATGAGCGATTCACCCTCGGCAACCGTCGCGTTAAGGACGTCCGAGAACCGCTCCAGGTCGGAGACCGTCTCCGCAGGGAGAATCGTGACCCGCTCGGGGTAACCCGCTCCGTCGCCGTGGATAACGGCGCTTTTGAAGACTTCTCGGGCCACCAACTGGTTGTGGGTCAACTCGGTCATGAGCAGAGGATGCCCCAGTTATCGGTCATCCAGTCGATGACCTTCGCCCGCGCATCGTTGCTGTCGGAAACCGGGAACGGGAGAGGCTCCGGCTCTCCCTTCTCTCCGTGAGGGTAACGGTGCATGTGGTGCACGTCCACACCCTCGCGCTCGTGACTGTTGTCGACGGATACGCAGGTCTTCCACTCGCCGTCGCGTTTGATCCTCAGCATCAACGCGTACTCGTCATCGTGGCTGCCTGATAGGTGGATGATGTCGACCTCGTCCCAGACAATCACGTGACGTATCTGGCGATCTTTGCCCACTGATCAAACACTTCCACGGATACGGTCTCGGCGTTAACCTCGGACGAGCCGCCATGACCGCAGCCGTGTTGACCCAACCATCTGATCCACGGGCGGGAACCACCAGCGCCGGTCGTGGGCCGAAAGATGCGGTCGCTCTGCGGCCGTTAGAGCAGATGTTGTGGGTGCGGCAGGTACGCAACCCGACCGCTTGGCCAGCGGCAGGCGAAGGCACGGCGTCTCAGATGTAGTACATCGCCACGCCCGCCTCGCGGACCTCCTGGTCCACGATGTCCTGGATCGTGGCGGAGGCGAGGACGTCGCGGGCGGCGGAGGCGGCGGCCGCGAAGATGCCGCCGGCGTCGCGGCCGAGCGGGCCGTCGAGCAGCTCGACGACCTCGAGCACGGTGATGTCGCGCGGCTCGCGCGCGAAGAGGTAGCCGCCCTTCACGCCGCGCTGGGAGCGCAGCAGGCCGGCCCGACGCAGCACCGCGAAGAGCTGCTCGAGGAACTGCACGGGGATGTCGCGGCGGCGGGCCAGCTCCGCGATCGGCACGGGGTCCTTGCCCCCGGCCCGGCCGAGCTCGGTGAGCGCCTGCAGCGCATAGGGTGACTTGGAGGTGATCGACAGCACGGCCGCATCCGATCGTAGGGCACGGGCCGGGCGCCTCGCGCGATTCGCGGCGCCCGTCGCCCTGATGGCCGCCATCTGGGTCCTGTCCGACCAGGAGCAGGTCGGGCCCGACCTGGGCGCCTGGGCGCGCCTGGCGACCTCGGCCGTGCACTTCGCCGAGTTCGCCCTCCTGTTCGCGCTCTGGCGCTGGGCGCTGGGCCCGCACCGCGCGCCGCTCGCCGCCGCGATCGCCTTCGCCTGGGCGATCCTCGACGAGGTGCACCAGTCGTGGGTGCCCGGCCGCGACGCCGACCCGATCGACGTGCTCGTCGACGCCGCCGGGATCGCGGTGGCCTGGTGGCTGCTGGCGCGCCGCGACCGGCGCGCCCGCGCCGCTCGCGCCCGCTAGGACCGCCGCCGCGAGCGCGGCTTGGCCTTCTCGGCCTTCTCCTTCGCGGCCCGCCGGTCGGCGGCCTCCTGCTTGAGCCGGGCCTGCTCGGCGGCGAACTCCTCCGCCCGCTCGGCGGGCGTCGCCTGTCGCGGTCGCATCGACCGCGCCGAACGGCCTTCGGGAACTGCCATGGTCAGCACCTCGCTCCCGCCCCCTGGGGCACTCGGCCACCGCGCGAGGAGAGGGACGTGGGCCCCGGGCGCGGCGTTCCTGCTGGGAATCAGGGTACTGGGGCGGCCGGACCGCCCGGCGCGGCTACAGCCAGCCGCGCTCGGTGGCCAGGAGGACGGCCTGGGCGCGATCGACCGCGCCGAGCTTGCCGTAGATGTTGTGCAGGTGGGTGCGGACCGTGGAGGTCGACAGGTCGAGCTCGAGCGCGATCTGCTTGTAGACCTTGCCCTCGGCCAGGCGCTTGAGCACCTCGAGCTCGCGCGCCGACAGCGGGCACGGGTCGATCGCCCGGTTGCGGCCCGTCTGCGGGTAGGGCAGGTCGTACATGACCGTGCGCAGCTCGCTCGGCCCCAGCCCGACGATGCGCGCGACCTTCAGCAGCTCGGTCGGCGAGACCGCGCCGCCCTGCGCGTAGTGGGCGAGCATGTCGGCCAGGCGGACGTACGCGGCCTCCTCGGTCGCGTCGTCGGCGTGGTGGCGCTCGATCGCGCTGGCGACGCCCTTGGGCAGGCCCCAGCGGCGGGCGAGGACGCCGCCGACGAGCGCGTGGTCGACGCCCAGCTCGCGGCGCTCGCGATGGATGCGCTCCTCGGGCGTGCGGGCCTGGCCGTGCACCTGGCCGGGGTAGCCCGGGTAGGCGTGCATCAGGACGAGCTTGCCGATGTCGTGCAGCAGCGCCGTGACCATCAGGCGGTCGCGCTCGTCGTAGCCGGTCTCGGTCGCGATGCGGTCGGCGGCGCGCTGCGTGGCGACGCCGTGCAGGCGGAAGCGCTCGGGCGCCGCGTCCCAGGTTGCCGTGCGCTCGAAGAAGTCGAAGGTGCGGGCGCGGGTCGCCAGCGACTGCACCGCCTCGGGGGACAGGAGCTCGACGGCCTTGACGATCGACTCGACCTTGCCGCGCGTGCGGCCCTCGACCTGGTTGGCCAGCCGCAGCACGGCGATGACCAGGGCCACGTCGGACTCGACGGCGGCGACCACCTCGCCCGCGGAGATCCGCTCCTGCCCGACGACGCGCAGCAGCCGGTTGCGGGACTCGGCGAGCGCCGGGAAGGACTCGAGCGCCTCGAACGCGGCGGTGAGCCGGCGTCCGTGGCCCTCGTTGTGGCGGCCTCCGGCCGCTTGCGCCGGCGACGTCGCGCGAGGCGGGGCGGCTGCGGGGGCGGGTGAGTTCATGTCCGGGGTTTCCTGCTCCATGGCGATGAGGGGCGGCCTCGCGTGCGTGCTGGCCGAACTGATCCGGTTATCGGCAGCGCTGGACGTTTGATTGAGGGGTGCGCCGAAACCCCCGGAGATCCCCGTGTCTACGCCAAGGCGGCATCGATGCGGCGCAGCGTCTCGGCCCGCCCGAGCAGCGCGATCATCTCGAACACGCCGGGCGAGATCGTGGTGCCCGAGAGCGCCACGCGGATGGGTTGGAAGACCTGCTTGGGCTTGGCCTGGCGCTCGGCGACGAGGGCCCGCAGCGCGTCGTCGACGTGCTGGAGGTCGAACGGCTCCAGCTCGGCGAGCACGGCCCGGACGGCGGCGAGCACGTCGCGGCCCTCCTCCCCCAGCCACTGCTCGCGGGCCTTGGGGTCGTCGACGGGACCGTCGAACAGCGACCCCGCCAGCGGCCAGAAGTCGGCGAGCGTCGAGATCTTCTCCTGCGAGATCGCGACCGCGCCCTGCAGCTCGGAGCGGCCGGTGAACGCCTCCAGGCGCCGCGTCAGCTCCTCGACGCTCATCGCGCGGATGTACTGGCCGTTCATCCAGCGCAGCTTCTTCTCGTCGAAGCGGGCCGGGTTCTTCTGCACCCGCTCGAGGCTGAACTGGCGGATCAGCTCCTCGGTGGACAGGATCGTCTCGTCGTCGGCGGCGCCCCAGCCCAGCAGCGCCAGGTAGTTGCGCACCGCCTCGGGCAGGTAGCCGGCGTCGCGCAGCTCCTGCACCGACGCGGCCCCGTGGCGCTTGGAGAGCTTCTTGCCGTCGGGCCCGTGGAGCAGCGGCAGGTGGCAGTAGATCGGCTGCGGGGCGCCGAGCGCCTCGAGCACGAGCAGCTGCTTGGGCGTGTTGGAGTAGTGGTCGTCGCCGCGGACGACGTGCGTGATCTCCGCGTCGAGGTCGTCGACGGCGACCGCCAGGTTGTAGAGCGGCGAGCCGTCGGCGCGCGCGATCACCGGGTCGTCGAGATGGACGTGCTGGAAGGCGGTCTCGCCGCGCACGATGTCGCGCACGACCGTCGCGCCCTCGTCGGGGACGCGCAGGCGCACCGCGCCCTCGTCCTCCGGCTCGCCGCGGAACCCGCGGTCGTGGCCGTGGCGCTCCTTGTAGGCCTTCACGTCGTCGGCCGTCGCCGTCGAGCGGTAGGCGTGGCCGTCGGCCAGGAGCTGCTCGATGACCTCCCGGTGGCGCGGCTCGTTGGCCGTCTGGAAGATCGGGCCCTCGTCGTGGTCGAGCTCCAGCCAGCGCAGCGCGTCGAGGATCTGCTCCACGTTCTCGGGCGTCGAGCGCTCCCGATCGGTGTCCTCGATGCGCAGCACCAGGGTGCCGCCGGCGTGGCGGGCGGCCAGCCAGTTGTAGAGCGCGGTGCGCGCGCCGCCGATGTGGAGCGCACCGGTCGGAGACGGAGCGAAGCGGACCCTCATGGGCGCCGCATGCTAGACACCCGGGCCGGATGCTCATCGGTGCCCACGTCTCCCCCGCCGGCGGCCCGGCGAAGGCCGTCGAGCGCGGCGTCGAAGCGGCCTGCCGCTCGATCCAGATCTTCAACCAGAACCCGCGCGCCTGGAAGCCGACGGTCTACACCGACGAGCAGGTGCAGGCGTGCCGCGAGGCGATGGCCGACTCGCCCGTCGACGCGCTGCTCATCCACGCCGTCTACCTGCTCAACTGCGCCAGCGAGGACCCCGAGATCCGCGCGAAGTCGCTGACCTCGCTGGTCGCCTCGCTGCGGGCCGGCGACGCGCTCGGCGCCCACGGCGTGGTGTTGCATCCCGGCTCGGCGCTCGGCGGCGACGTGTCGGCCGCGATCGAGCGCGCCGGCGCCACGATCCGCGAGGCGCTGGCCGAGTCCGACCGCTGCCCGCTGCACCTGGAGAACACGGCCGGCGCCGGCGGCACGCTGGGACGGTCGTTCGAGGAGCTCGCCGCGCTGATGGACGCCGCCGGCGGGGACGCGCGCCTCGGGCTGTGCCTGGACTCCTGCCACCTGTACGCGTCCGGCTACGACATCGCCACCGCCGACGGGCTGGCCGCCGTGATCGACGAGTGCGACGAGAAGGTCGGCCTCGACCGCCTCGGCTCGCTGCACCTCAACGACTCGCAGACCCCGCTGGGCTCCAACCGCGACCGCCACGCGCCGGTCGGCCACGGCGAGCTGGGCGAGGACGGCTGCGCCGCGTTCCTGTCGGAGCCGCGCTTCCAGGACCTGCCGCTGATCCTCGAGACGCCGGGTCCGGGCGAGAAGGTCGCGACCGCCGAGCACACGCGCTACGTCGTGGCGCTGCGCGAGCGCGGCCTGGAGGCGCGCGGCTGACCGCCGGTCAGGCGGGCGCCGGGATCGGCACGCCGGCGTCGCGCAGCCCGCGCTCGAGCGCCTCCATCGTGATCCGCATCACCGCGACGCGCCCGTAGGACTTCGACTCGGCCGGGACGACGTGCCAGGGCGCCCACGGGGTCGACGTGCGCTCGAACATCTCCTCGATCGCCACCTTGTAGGCCTTGCGCTTGTTGCGGTTGCGCCAGTCCTCGTCGGTGAGCTTCCACACCTTGATCGGGTCGTCGCGGCGCTTCTCGAAGCGCCGCAGCTGCTCGCCCGACGAGATGTGCATCCAGATCTTCACGAAGATCATGCCCTCGGCGGCGTGCATCTGCTCGAAGTTGTTGATCTCGTCGTAGGCGGCGCGCCAGCGGCTCTCGGGCGTGAGGCCCTCGATGCGCTCGACCAGCACGCGCCCGTACCAGGAGCGGTCCAGCACGGCCATCCCGCCCCAGCCGGGGAGCTGGCCGACGAAGCGAGACAGGAAGTGGTGGCGCTTCTCGTCGGCGGTCGGCGCGGCGAAGCTCGCGACCCGCACGTGCCGGGCGTCGAGCGGCGCGACGAGGCGCTTGATCGCGCCGCCCTTGCCGGCGGCGTCCCAGCCCTCCATCACGACGCACAGCGGCGGCCCGAGCCGGCCGGAGCCGAGCAGGCCGCCGGCGGTGAGGCGAAGCTGCGCGAAGCGGCGTCCGAGCCGCTCCAGCTCGCGCTGCTCCTCGTCCTTGCTGATCCTGAGCGAGAGATCGACGTCGTCGAGCCGGCCCACGACCGCGACAGTACCCGGCTCAGGCGGCGGGCAGCAGCGCCTCGCCGAGGACGTGGTCGAGCTCGGCGCGCAGGGCGGCGGTCGCGGCCACCTTGTAGTCGGCGCCGAGCCGCAGGCGGCGCGGCCCCGCGGACGTCTGCACCTCGAGGACGACCTCGCTCTCGCCGGGGAAGCTCGACAGCAGCGTCTTGAGCTCGTCGATGATGCTGGCGGGCAGGCGGGCGGCGTCGATGGAGACGCGCAGCGCGCTCGGCGCGGCGCGGGTGGCCATCGCGCGCACCTCCTCGCGCGCCTTCTCGACCTCCTCGGGGGTCGGGTTGAACGGCTCGACGGACTGCACGACGACGGCGGTCTTCGTCGCGTCCTTGTGGTCGACGCGACCGCGGACGAGCACGATCGAGTCGACCTGCAGCGCCGCCTCCTGCTCGGCCAGCACGCGCTCGAACACCACGATCTCGACCGACCCCTCGAGGTCGTCGAGCGTCGCGAACATCATCGTCGAGCCGGACTTCGTGCGGATCTTCTTGGCCTGCGTGACGATGCCGCCGACCGTGACCCAGTCCTGATCCTTGCGGTGCTCGAGGTCGGCGAGCGGGCAGTCGACCTTCACGCGCAGCGCCTCGCGCACCTCCTTGAGCGGGTGCGCCGAGATGAACAGGCCGATCGCCTCCTTCTCGATCGCCAGCAGCTCGCTCTGCTCGAACTCCTCGGACGGGATCGGCGGGTGGCTGGGGGCCGCGAACGCGGCGGTGGCGCCGCCGGCCGGCTCCAGGTCGAAGATCGAGCCCTGGCCGGTGAGCGCGTCCTGCTGCTGCTTGGCGCCGGCCGCCTGCGCCTGCTCGAGCACGGCGAGCATGCCCTTGCGCGAGGCGCCGGTGGAGCCGAACGCGCCGCACTTGATCAGCGCCTCGATCGCCTTCTTGTTGACGGCGCGGGCGTCGACGCGGGCGCAGAAGTCCCACAGGGACTCGAACGGGCCGCCCTCCTCGCGCGCCGCCTTGATCGCCTCGACCGCCTGGTAGCCGACGCCCTTCACCGCGTCGAGGCCGAAGCGGATGTTGCCGTCGACGACCGTGAACTCGTGGTCGGACAGGTTCACGTCGGGCGGGAGGATCTCGATGCCCATCTCCTCGCAGCGGGCGACGAAGAACGGGACCTTGTCCTTCGTCGACATGACGCTGGAGATGAGCGCGGCCATGTACTCGGCCGGGTAGGTCGCCTTCAGCCAGGCGGTGCGGTAGGCGATCAGCGCGTAGCAGGCGGCGTGGCTCTTGTTGAACGAGTAGTCGGCCGACTTCTCGTTCGTCGTCCACAGCCAGTCGATGACCTGCTCGGAGGTGCCCGAGGCGCGGCAGCCCTCGCGGAACAGCGGCTCGAGCTTGGCCATCGCCTCGCGGTTCTTCTTGCCGATCGCCTTGCGCAGGTCGTCGGCCTGCGCGCCGCTGAAGCCGGCCAGCGTCTTGGAGATCTGCATGGCCTGCTCCTGGTACAGGATCACGCCCTTGGTGGGCTCCAGGATCGGGCGCAGGCGCTCGTCGGGGATGACGATCGACTCGGGCTCGCGCTTGCCGCGCGCGTACGTGGGGATCTGGTCCATCGCGCCCGGCCGGTACAGCGCGTTCAGCGCGACGAGGTCGTCGAACTCGGTGGGCTTGACCTTCTTGAGGGCCTCCTGCATGCCCTCGGACTCGAACTGGAACACGCCGATCGAGTCGCCCCGGGACATCATCTCGTAGACCTTGGGGTCGTCGAGCGGCAGCGTCGTCATGTCCGGGCGGTGGCCGGTCGAGCGCTCGATGATGTCGAGCGCGTCCTCGATGACGTCGAGGTTGCGCAGCCCGAGGAAGTCCATCTTCAGGAGGCCGAGCTCCTCGACGGGCTTCATCGAGTACTGCGTGACCATCTTGTACTCGCGGTTGCCGTCCTCGTCGGTGGTGCCGGCGTCGGCGAGCTGCAGCGGGACGATGTCGGTGAGCGGGAACCCGGCGATCACGACCGCGGCGGCGTGGATCGACGAGTTGCGCGTGATCCCCTCCAGCCCGCGCGCGACGTCGACGATCTGGCGCGCGACCGGGTCCTCGTCGTAGGCCTTGCGCAGGTCCTCGCCCGGGGCCAGGCAGTCCTCGAAGCTCGGCGGGCGGCCCATGATCGGGTCCGGGATCAGCTTGGCCAGCCGGTCGCCGACGCCGTAGTCGTGGCCGAGCACGCGGGCGGCGTCGCGGGTGGCGGCCCGCGGGAACATCTTGCCGAAGGTGACGATCTGGGCGACCGACTCGCGGCCGTACTTCTCGGTGACGTAGCGCATGACGCGCTCGCGGCCGCGCACGGAGAAGTCGATGTCGATGTCCGGCATCGACACGCGCTCGGGGTTGAGGAAGCGCTCGAACAGGAGGTCGTAGCGGAGCGGGTCGACGTCGGTGATCGCCAGGCAGTAGGCGACGATCGAGCCGGCCGCCGAGCCGCGGCCCGGGCCGACCGCGATGCCGTTGGACTTGGCGAAGTTGACGAAGTCCCAGACGATCAGGAAGTAGGCGTTGAAGCCCATGCGGTCGATGACCTCGAGCTCCATCTCCGCGCGCTCGCGCGCCTCGGCCGGGACCGGGTCGCCGTAGCGCAGGCGCAGCCCCTCCTCCACCCGCGCGCGCAGGTAGGTCTTCTCGTCGGAGCCGTCGGGCGTCGGGAACGACGGGATGAGCTGCTTGCCGAGCTCGATCTCGACGTTGCAGCGCTCGGCGATCTCGATCGTCGACGCCAGCGCCTCGGGCCACTCCGCGAACGCGGCCGCCATCTCCGCGTTGTCCTTCAGGTAGAACTCGTTCGTCTCGAAGGTCATCTTCGGCGCGGCGAGCGTGGACTTCGTCTGCACGCACAGCAGCGCCGTGTGATGGGCGTGGTCCTCGCGACGCAGGTAGTGGACGTCGCCGGTGGCCACGAGCGAGCCGCCGACCTCGCGGGCGATCCGCACGATGCCCTCGTTGGCCTTGTCCTGGTCGGCGATGCCGTTCTTCTGGACCTCGAAGTAGACGTTCTCGGGGCCGAAGACCCGCAGCAGGTCGTCGACGTGGGCGCGCGCCTCGTCGGGCCGGTCGTCGACGAGCCGCTGGCAGAAGCGCGAGGCGAGGCAGCCGGTGAGCGCGATGATGCCGCTGCTGTGCTGCTCGACCTGGGCGAGGTCGACCGACGGCTTGCCGCGGCTGAGGCCCTCGAGGAAGCCGGCGCTGGAGAGCTTGACGAGGTTGCGGTAGCCCTCGTCGGAGGCGGCCAGCAGCGTGAGGTGGTTGCGCTCCTGGCGCTGGCCCCGCAGCGTGTGGTCGTCGACGAGGTAGATCTCGCAGCCGATGATCGGCTTGACGCCGTGCTTCTTGGCGGCCTTGTAGAGCTCGATGGCGCCGTTCATCACGCCGTGGTCGGTGAGCCCGAGCGCGGGCTGGTCGAACGCGGCGGCGCGGGCGGCGAGCTGGTCGATCTTGCACGCGCCGTCGAGCAGGCTGTACTCGGAATGGACGTGCAGGTGTGCGACCGGCGAGGCACTCATCGGGGTCCTGCAAGCTACCCGCCGGGCCGGACGGCGCCGGGGCCGATGCCGCAAACTGGGACCTTCGATGTCGGGCCTGTCGACCGAGCGCCTCATCCTCCGCCGCTGGCGGCCCGACGACCGCGAGCCGTTCGCCGCGATGAACGCCGACCCGGTCGTCATGGAGCACTTCGTCGCGCCGCTGACGCGGGCGCAGAGCGACGCGTTCGTGGACGCGATCGAGGCCGGCTTCGACGAGCTCGGGTTCGGGCTGTGGGCGCTCGAGGAGCGGTCGAGCGGCGCGCTCCTGGGCTTCACCGGGCTGTGGCATCAGGTCTTCCCGGCGCCGTTCACCCCGGCGGTCGAGGTGGGCTGGCGGCTGGCGCGGCCCGCGTGGGGGTTCGGCTACGCGACCGAGGCGGCGCGGGCGTCGCTGGCCTACGGGTTCGACGAGGCCGAGCTGGACGAGATCGTCTCGATGACGGCGACGACGAACGCGCGCTCGATCGCGGTGATGGAGCGCCTCGGGATGACGCACGACCCGGCCGACGACTTCGACCACCCGAAGGTCCCGGAGGGCCATCGGCTGCGGCGGCACGTGCTGTACCGGGCGCGGCGGGCCTGAGCCACACGTTGCTTGTCAGGTTGGTTGCCTCTGGGGGAACCAACGTGACACGCAACGCGACGAGCGGGGCGCCCGCCTCAGGGCATCGCGCCCGCGTCGATCCGCCGGCGCCACCAGGTCGCGGCCAGCAGCTCGACCACGCTGACCTCGACGAGCGAGGCCACCAGCGGGTCGTCGGCGCCCGCGAACGGCGCGACCGGCGTCGTGCCCGCCGGCCCGGGCCGGCCGACCGCCAGGATCCGCGAGCCGCGCGGGCGCGCCCACTCCATCACGCCCTCGTCGAACGAGGAGCCCGGGAACAGCAGCGCCGTGTAGCCGGGGTGCTTGGACAGGTACACGTCGACGTGGGTCCAGTCGCCGGTCTCGCAGCCGTCGGCGGCCACGCGCGGCCCCTCGCGCAGCATCAGCGCGGCCTGCAGCGCCGACGAGATCCGGACCGCGGGCGCGATCGCGTAGACGGTGTGGGCGCCGCCCACCGCGGCCAGCAGCGGCTCCAGCCAGTCGTCGCGGGCGTCCAGCAGCGCGCGCTGGGCCTCGACCGCGGGCCGCAGCGCATCCGCCTCCACGCCGGCGAGCAGCCACAGCACCGCCAGCGTCGCCTGGAACGTGCGGCAGGCCACGCCGCCCTCCTCCTTGCCGGCGAGCAGCGGCAGCGCGACGTCGGCGGCCTCCGCCAGCGGGCCGTCGGGCCGGTTCGTGATCGCGACCGTGCGGCTCACGCCGCGATGGCGCGCGAGCGCCGCCATGGTCTCGGGCGTGGCGCCGGAGGCCGAGATGCCGATCGCCAGCACGTCGCGCCCCGGCGCCGTCGTGGCGGACGGGTCGGCGGACGCGTACTCGGCCACCGCGGCCACGCCGCGGGCGCGCAGCGCGGCGGCGACCGTCAGCGCCGCGAAGCGCGAGCTGCCCATGCCGATGAGCGCGACGCGCCGCCCGGCGAGCGGGTCGTGGCCGAGCGCGCGCAGCGGCGACGCGGCGCCCGCGTAGGCGTCGAGCAGGGCGGCGAGCGTCTGCGGCTCGCGCAGGACGTCCTGGCGGAAGGCGTCGGGGTTCACGGCTCCAGCTCCTCCAGCAGCGATCGCAGGGCGGCGCGCGGCGCGTACGCCCACTCGGGCACGACCGTGTGCGCGTACACGAGCTCGCGGCACGCCTTCGCGAGCTCCAGGGTGGCCAGCAGCCGCGCGTCCACCGCCGTCGCGTAGCCGTCGAGCACGGCGGCGCGCGACGCGGCGATCCAGGCGCCCGGGTCGGCGTCCGGCCCCACCCGCCGCGCCGCCGCCCACCCGACGTGGTCGACGGAGCGCAGGAGCCCGGCGAGATCGCGCAGCGGCGTGTCGGGCGCCCGCCGGCGCGCGAGCGGCAGCGTCGGGTCGCCCTCGAAGTCGATCACGACGACGCGGCCGGGCGTGCGCAGGAGCTGCGCGACGTGCAGGTCGCCGTGGATGCGCTGGACGGGCACGCCGACCGCATCCGACAGCTCCCCCAGCCGCGCGGCGATCGCGTCGCGCGCCCGCGCCACCTCCGGCTCGTGCGCGGCGGCCTGCGCGAGCGCGGCGAGCGCGTCCTCGCGCCAGGCGATCGCCGTGGCGGGATCGGCCCGCTCGACCGGTGCGACCTGCGCCAGCGCGCGGTGCAGCGCCGCGACGGCGGCGCCCGCCGCCCGGTGCTCGCCGGCGCCCGCGTCCGGGTCGCCGCGGCGCAGCGCGTCGGCCGCGCGCAGGATCGGCGCCTCCCACCCGGCCTCCGCGTCCGGGATCAGCTCGCTCAGCAGCGCGATCGCGGTGTCCGCCCCGTCGGGGGCGACGTGGTGGACGGAGCCGGCGAACGCGGGCACCGGCGCGTCGGTGGCGGCCAGCGCCGCGCACAGCCCGACCTCCGGGTGCACGCCGGGCGCCAGGCGCCGGTAGGCCTTGACCAGCAGTCGGCCGTCGAGCGCGACGAGCGTGTTGGACTGGTCGGTGGCGGGGATCGTCACGGCCGCGTCGGGCCCGCAGGCGAGCGCGTCGAACGCCGGGCCGCGGCGCAGCTCCAGCCGCCCGCCGTCGCCGTCCACGGGCCCGTCGGCGAGCGCCGCCACGAGCCGCGGCCACAGCTCCGGGCCGCCCTCGTCCAGCAGGTAGCGCTCGCCGGCGCCGCCGTCGGCGAAGGCCACGTCGGCCAGCACGAGGCGGCCCGTCCCGCCGGGCACCGACACCGCGCTCGCCTCCCGGACGGCCGCGATCGGCCGGCCCTTGCCCGCAAACCAGCGGGCATCAGCAAGATCCTTGACACTCATCTGCGGAATCCGGTAAGCCTAACGCGAGAGCGCTCGGAAATCGCAACCGGGACGGGTATTCACTTGGCGACTCCGCCGGAGCTGGACGACATCGATCGCCGGATCATCGGCGCCCTGCAGGTCGACGGGCGCCGTCCGTACTCGCGGATCGCCGGCGACATCGGCGTGTCCGAGTCGGTCGTGCGCTACCGCGCCCAGCGGCTGGAGCAGAGCGGGATGCTGCAGGTGGTCGGGATCGCCGACCCCCTGCGCATCGGCTTCGACCGCATGGCGCTCATCGGGCTGCGGCTGCGACCCGGCACCGTCGACGCGGTCTGCGAGGCGATCACCGCCTTCCCGGAGACCTCCTACGTGGCGGCGCTCGCCGGCACCTTCGACGTGATCGTCGAGGTCATCTGCCGCGACACCGCCCACTTCAAGGAGCTGCTCTACGAGCGCATCCAGCACGTCGAGGGCGTGCTGTCGACGGAGTCGTTCTTCGTCTTGGAGATCCACAAGATGGCCTACGGATGGGGCGTCGGCGAGGTCGCCATCGCCGACGGGACCAGTGAGGAGGGGACGGCGTGACCGACGCGCCACTGACGATCGCGTTCTTCCCGGAGAGCGCGTACGGACCGACGAACAACTGCGTGGGGATCGGCGACGTGCTGCGCCGCCGCGGCCATCGCGTGGTGTTCATCGTGGAGGAGTCGTTCAAGGGGACGCTCGAGCCCAAGGGCTTCGAGGAGCGCCTCATGCGCCTCGGCCCGCCGCCCGAGCAGGAGGAGGAGCCCGGCCAGTTCTGGAAGGACTTCATCCGCGACACGGCCCCCGTGTTCCGCACGCCGACGATCGAGCAGATCGAGGGGTTCGTCGCCCCCACCTGGCAGGCGCTCCTCGACGGCGCCCGCTACGTCGACGACCGGCTGCGCGAGATCATCGACGAGGTCCGGCCCGACGTGATCGTCGAGGACAACGTCCTGTGCTTCCCGGCGCTGCCGGCGTCGGGGCGGCCGTGGGTGCGGATCGTCTCCTGCAACCCCGCCGAGATCGTCGACCCCGCGGTGCCGCCCCCGTTCAGCGGCCTGCCGACGGACGACCGCAGCGAGTGGGACGCCTACTGGGCCGAGTACCGCCGCGTCCACGACCCGATGCACGCCGAGTTCGACGCGTTCGTGCAGGAGCGGGGCGCGCCGCCGCTGCCGCCCGGCGAGTTCATCCACACGTCGCCGTGGCTCAACCTCTACCTGTACCCGCGCGAGCTGGACTACGCCCGCGAGCGCCCGCTCGACGGCTGGCACAACCTCGAGACGAGCGTGCGCACGACCGACGACCCGTGGGAGCTGCCCGAGCCGCTCGCCTCCCGCGACGGGAAGCTCGTCTACCTGAGCCTCGGCTCCCTGGGCTCCGGCGACGTCGAGCTGATGCAGAAGCTGATCGACACGTTCGCGCAGACGGACCATCGCGTGATCGTCTCGATGGGCCCGCAGCACGAGCAGCTGCGCCTGGCCGACAACATGGTCGGCGCCGAGTTCCTGCCGCAGACGTCGATCCTGCCGATGGTCGACCTCGTCGTCACCCACGGCGGGAACAACACCGTCACCGAGAGCGTCCACTTCGGCAAGCCGATGATCGTGCTGCCGCTGTTCTGGGACCAGTACGACAACGCCCAGCGCGTCCACGAGACGGGCTTCGGCGTGCGGCTGGACACCTATGGCCACACCCCCGACGAGCTGCGCGACGCCGCCGCCCGTCTGCTGGCCGACGGGTCACTGCAGGAGCGGCTGGCCGGGATCGCCCGGCGGCTGCAGGCGAGCCCCGGCACCGTCCGGGCCGCCGATCTGATCGAGCAGGTTCCACGGAGCGAGAGGTGATGACGATGATCCGCACGATGCGGATGCGGGGCCGACTGGCGACGATCGCCGCCGCCGGGGCGATGGCGACCGGGCTGGCGGCGTGCGGCTCGGAGATCGAGGAGCCGACCACGAGCGCCGGGGCGGCCACCGCCGCGGCCGAGACCGAGGCGCCGGCCACCGAGAAGGGGACGCTGACGATCTCCAACTGGGACGCCTACACCCCCGAGGGGCTGATCCCCGCCTTCGAGAAGGAGACGGGCATCAAGGTCAAGATGGCCAAGCACGCCACCAACGAGGAGATCATGGGCAAGCTGGACGCCGCCGACGGCGGCGGCTACGACCTCGTGTTCGTCTCCGGCCCGTTCGCGCAGGCGCTGCACAAGCGCGGCTGGGCGGCGCCGATCGACGAGTCGAAGGTGCCCAACCTCAAGAACCTCTACCCGGAGGCGACCGAGCTCGGCTACGACCCCGGCAACCAGTACTCGGTCCCCTACACGTGGGGCACGACCGGCCTCTGCTACCGCTCCGACCTCGTCTCCGAGAAGCCGGATTCGTGGAACGACCTGCTCGACCCGGCCGACGACGTGAAGGGCAAGACGACGATGCTCGCGACCGACCGGTGGCTGCTGCTGCCGGCGCTCAAGCAGCTCGGCTACAGCGCCAACACGACCGACGAGGGCGAGCTCGAGGAGGCGCGCGACCTGCTGCTGAAGACCAAGGACACGCTCCTGGCCTACGACGACACGACGTTCTACTCCAAGCTCGTCTCCGGCGAGGCGTCGCTCGTGGAGGCCTGGGACGGGTGGTGCAACTACGGCATCGCCGAGAACGACGACATCGAGTTCGTGGTGCCCGAGGAGGGCTCCGACCTGTGGGTCGACGCGATGGTCGTGCTCGAGTCCTCCGAGAACAAGGACGCCGCCTACGAGTTCATCAACTGGGTGCTGCGCCCCGACAGCGGCGCGTCCGTCGTCGAGCTGCTGACCTACAAGGTGCCCAACAAGGCGGCGATGGACGAGCTCGACCCGGCGCTGGTCGAGCAGTTCCCCAACCTCGGCATGGACCCGGCCGAGCTGCTGCAGCAGGAGTCGCTGCAGGATCTCGGCGACGGCCAGCCGACGTGGAGCCGCATCGTCACGGAGATCACGAGCTAGCGCTCGACCGAGCATCCGATGAGGAGCGCCCGGCAGATCGCCCGGCGCGGCCTGCAGCTCGGTCCCGCCCTCACGTGGTGGACCGTGCTGCTGGTCGTGCCCGTGGGCCTGATCCTCGCCTACTCGCTGTTCCGGCGAGGGACCTACGGCGGGGTGGTCTACGAGTTCACGCTCGAGAACTTCGAGCGCGTCGTCGACCCGATCTACCTGAAGGTCCTGTGGTTCTCGGTGCGCGTCGCGCTCGAGGCGACGGTCGTGGCGCTCCTCGTCGGGTACCCGACCGCGTGGTTCATCGCCACGCGGCCCAAGCGCTGGCGGACGTTCCTGCTGGTGCTGGTCGTCCTGCCGTTCTGGACCTCCCTGCTGATCCGCACGTACGCGTGGATGGTGCTGCTCAACGACGAGGGCCTGATCAACAACACGCTGGAGTCGCTCGGGCTGATCGGCTCGCCGCTGAGCCTCCTCTACAACGAGTTCGCGATCGTCCTGGGCCTCGTCTACGGCTACCTGCCGCTGATGGTCCTGCCGCTGTACGCGGCGATCGAGCGGCTCGGCCCCGACCTGCGCGAGGCGGCGCAGGACCTCGGCGCCAGCGGCTGGCGGGCGTTCCTGACCGTGACGCTCCCGCTCACCCGCTCGGGCGTGTGGGCCGGCTGCCTGTTCGTCTTCGTGCCGTCGCTGGGGAACTTCATCGTCCCCGACCTGCTGGGCGGCGGGCGCAGCCAGATGATCGGCAACCTCATCCAGGTCCAGTTCCTGAAGGCGCGCGACTGGCCGTTCGGCGCGACGGTGGCGCTGGCGGTGATCGCGCTGATGACCGTGGTGCTGCTCATCCAGGCGTGGATGAACGCGCGCGACCGTCGCGAGGAGGTGCCCGGTGCGGTCTGACGGCGGGCGCCACTGGGCCAGCGGGGCCGTGTTCCTCGCCACGGTCGCGTTCCTGTACCTGCCGATCGCGGTGCTGATCGGGCTGTCGTTCAACGCCAGCGGCCTGCCGACGTCGTGGGGCGGGTTCACGACCGGCTGGTACGACCGGCTCTTCGCCAACGACGAGATCCTCAGCGCGTTTCGCAACACGCTGATCGTCGCGGTGTGCGCGACCGCGATCTCGGTGGTCATCGGCACGCTGCTGGCGTTCGGGCTGGAGCGCACGGTCCGCTCGCGGGCGCTCGACGCCGGGTCGTTCGTGCCGATGGTGATCCCCGACATCGTCCTGGCGATCGCCCTGCTGAGCTTCTACAACCTCGTCTTCACGCAGTGGATGGGCGTGCGGCTCGGCCTGTGGTCGGTGATCCTCGGCCACGCCGTGTTCGGGATCGCGTTCGTGTCGGCGATCGTGCGCACGCGCCTGCGCCACTTCGACGACTCCACCGTCGAGGCGTCGCTGGACCTGGGCGCCACCGAGCTGCAGACCTTCCGCCACGTGACGCTGCCGCAGATCGCGCCGGGCGTGATCGCCGGCGCGCTCGTCGCGTTCACGCTCTCGCTGGACGAGTTCGTGATCGCGTTCTTCACCGCCGGGACCGAGGTGACCTTCCCGATCCAGGTCTACTCGATGGTCCGCTTCGGCGTGACCCCGGAGATCAACGCCGCCGCCACGATCGTCGTCGGCTTCAGCCTCGTGCTGATGCTCGTCGCGGTCCGCCTGCGCGGCCAGGAGGACACCGCATGATCGAGATCGACCGGATCACCAAGCGCTTCGGCGCGGTGACGGCCGTCGACGACGTCTCGCTGACCATCGCCGAGAACGAGTTCTTCGCGCTGCTGGGCCCGTCCGGCTGCGGGAAGACGACGCTGCTGCGGATGCTCGCCGGCTTCGAGAGCCCGGACGAGGGCCGGCTGCTGCTGGACGGCAGCGACCTCGTCGGCGTCAAGCCCTACCGGCGGCCGCTGAACATGATGTTCCAGTCCTACGCGCTGTTCCCGCACATGACGGTCGAGCAGAACGTCGCCTACGGGCTGCGCATGGAGGGCGTGGCGAAGGCGGCCGCGCGCGAGCGCGCCGCCGAGGCGCTGGAGCAGGTGCAGCTCGGCGGGATGGGCGCGCGCCGCCCGGCGCAGCTCTCGGGCGGTCAGCGCCAGCGCGTGGCGCTGGCGCGGGCGCTCGTGAAGAAGCCGCGGGTCCTCCTCCTCGACGAGCCGCTGTCGGCGCTGGACCGCCAGATCCGCGGCGAGATGCAGATCGAGCTCAAGCGCCTGCAGCACCAGGTCGGGATCACGTTCGTCGTCGTCACCCACGACCAAGAGGAGGCGATGTCGATGGCCGACCGCGTCGCGGTGATGCGCGCGGGGCGGGTCGAGCAGATCGGGCCGCCCGACGAGCTGTACGAGCGGCCCGCGACCCGGTTCGTCGCCTCGTTCCTGGGCGACGCGAACCTGTTCCCGGGCCCGCGCCCGGGCACGCTGACCGTCGTGCGGCCGGAGATGCTGCACCTGGACGGCGCGGGCCGCGAGCATCGCCACGAGGGGCGGGTGCTCGAGGTGGTGTTCCTCGGCACCGCGCGCAAGTACGTCGTGGAGCTCGACGACGGCGCGACCGTCCAGGCGCGGGTCGGCGCGCACGGCCCCGCGCCGCGCCTGACGGCCGGCGACCGCGTCACGCTCGGCTGGGACGCGGCCGACGCGGCGGTGGTCGACGCCGAGGAGGCGACCGCCGGTGTCTGAGCGCACGCTGGTGAACCCGGCGACCGGCGCCGAGATCGCGGTGCTCGCCGACTCCACGCCCGCCGAGGTCGACGCGGCCGTCGCCGCTGCGCGCGGCGCGCTGGGCGAGTGGGGCGGCGCGACGCCGGGCGAGCGCGCCGCGGTGCTCCTGCGCTGGGCCGACCTGATCGAGCGCGACGCCGACGCGCTGTGCGCGCTGGAGGTCGAGGAGACCGGCAAGCCCATGGTCGTCGCACGCGACGGCGAGCTGCCCTTCGCGGTCGACAACGTCCGCTTCTTCGCCGGCGCGGCCCGGTCGCTGGCGGGCACGGGCGCGGGCCGCTTCTCGGCCGGGTACACGTCGATGCTGACGCGCCGCCCGGCCGGCGTCGTCGGCGCCATCGCCCCCTGGAACTTCCCGCTGATCATGGCGGTCTGGAAGCTCGGCCCCGCGCTGGCGGCCGGCTGCAGCGTCGTGATCAAGCCGGCGCCGGCGACGCCCCGGTCGACGCTGCGGCTGGTCGAGCTGCTGGCCGAGGCGGGGCTGCCCGACGGCGCCGCCGCGTGCGTGCTCGGCGACGGCGACGTCGGCGGCGCGCTCGTCGAGCACCCCGACGTGGCGATGATCTCGCTGACCGGCTCCACCGAGACCGGCCGCCGGATCATGGCCGGCGCCGCGCCGACGCTGAAGCGCCTGCACCTGGAGCTGGGCGGCAAGGCGCCGGTGCTGGTGTTCGACGACGCCGACCTGGACGCCGCCGCGGCCGGCGCGGCGCTGGGCGCGACGTACAACACCGGGCAGGACTGCACGGCGGCCACGCGCGTGTACGTGCAGCGCGCCGTCCACGAGCCGATGGTCGAGGCGCTGCGCGAGGCGCTGCGGTCGATCCGGGTCGGCGACCCGCACGACGCCGGCACCGACATCGGCCCGCTCATCGCCGCCGGCCATCGCGACCGCGTCCACGGCTTCGTCGCGCGCGCGGCCGCCGCCGGCGCGCGCGTCGTCACGGGCGGCGAGGTGCCCGACGGCCCCGGCGCCTTCTATCCCCCCACGCTGGTGACCGGCGCCGACCAGCGCTCGGAGATCGTGCAGGGCGAGGTGTTCGGCCCCGTCCTCGTGGTCCTCCCGTTCGACGACGAGGCCGACGCGGTGCGGCTGGCCAACGACGTCGACTACGGGCTGGCCGCGTCGGTGTGGACGCGCGACGTCGGCCGGGCGCTGCGGATCGGCCCCGCGCTCGAGTTCGGCGTCGTGTGGGTGAACGACCACCTGCCGATCGCCTCCGAGGCGCCGCACGGCGGGCTGAAGCAGTCGGGCTTCGGCAAGGACATGTCGCAGGAGGCGGTGCTCGAGTACTCGGTCACGCAGCACCTGATGGTCAAGCACGCCGAGCCGACCCCCCGCGACGGGTTCCGGCCCGCATGACCGACGTCGCCGGACGGCCGGCCGCCGGGCCCCGCGACGGCGCCGGCCGCGCGGACCTGCCGCGGGTGGGGCCCGTGTTCTGGCTCGAGCAGGCCCTCGCGGCCGAGGACGGCGAGCGCGCCTGCCCGCCCCTGACCGGCACGGTGCGCGCCGATGTGTGCGTCGTCGGCGGCGGCTTCGTGGGCCTGTGGACGGCGCTGGAGCTCACCGAGCTCGCGCCCGACGCGCGGGTCGTGCTGATCGACGCCCAGGGCTGCGGCTTCGGGGCGAGCGGCCGCAACGGCGGCTGGGCGACGAGCTGGTACGACGAGCTGCAGGACCTCGTCGCGCGCTTCGGGCCCGAGCAGGCCGCGTGGCTGGCGCGGGAGTCGTCGGCGGCGATCGACCGCATCGAGGCGTTCACGCAGGCCGAGGACGTCGACGCCCATCTGCGGCGCGCGGGCACGCTGTGGGCGGCGTCGTCGCACGCGCAGGACGGCGCCTGGCGGGCGCCGCTGGCGGCGGCGCGCGCGCTGGGCCTGGACGGCGTGCTGCGCCCGGTCGACGCGGCGCAGGTGCGCGCGCGCACGGGCGCGGCGGTGCTGGGCGACGGCGCGTTCCTGCCCGACGGCGCGGCCGTCCAGCCGGCGCTGCTGGCGCGGGGGCTGCGGCGGGTCCTGCTGCGCCGCGGCGTGGAGATCCACGAGGGCACGCCGATGCTGGCCCTCGAGCACGGCCGGACGCCGGCCGTGGTGACGCCGGCGGGGCGCGTGGAGGCCGGCGCGGTCGTGCTCGGGCTCGGCGCGTGGGCGGCGCGCCTGCGGGAGCTGCGCCGCGCGGTGGTGCCGATCGGCAGCCACATCGTCCTCACGGAGCCGATCCCCGAGCTCGTCGCCGAGCTGGGCTGGACCGGCGGCGAGCTCCTCGGCGACGCGCGCCTGATGGTCCACTACGCGCAGGTCACGCGCGACGGCCGCATCGCCTTCGGGCGCGGCGGCGGGGCGGTCGGCCCGCTCGGGCGCGTGGTGCCGGCCCACACGGTCGACCCGCGGGCGGCCGCGCAGGTCGCGGCCTCGCTGCGCCGCTGGTTCCCGGCGCTGGAGCGCGTGCGGCTGACGCACGCCTGGGGCGGCGCGGTCGACCGGGCGCCGGGCCACCTGCCGTTCGTCGGCGCGCTCGGCGACCACGGCAACGTCCACTACGCGACCGGGTTCTCGGGCAACGGCGTCGCGCCCAGCGCGTTCGTCTCCCGGATCCTCGGCCGGCTCGCGCTCGGGGTGCGCGACGCGTACACCACCTGCGCGCTCGTGTCCGGGCCGCCCGGCTACCTGCCGCCCGAGCCGCTGCGCTCGGCGGGCGCGCTGGCGGTGCGGGCCGCGGTCGAGCGGGCCGAGGCCGCCGAGGAGCGCGGCGAGCGCGCGGGCCGGCTGGCGAGCGCGCTGCGCCCGCTCGTCTGGTACACGCTGCCGCGCGCCGTCGAGCCGCGCATGTGGAGGCGCCGCCGGCCGCAGCGATGAGTTCCGGGCCGCGCCGCGGTCCCCCCTGCATGAGCGCAGACGAGATCCGCGACCCGCTGCCGGCCTACGACGTGTTCGTCGGGACCTGGGAGACCGAGGCGACGCATCCCGCGACGCCCGGGGTGGTGGTCCGGGGCGAGGCGACGTTCGAATGGCTGGAGGGCAGGCGGTTCCTGATCCAGCGGGCCCGCAACGACCATCCGGACTTCCCCGACTCGCTGGCGATCATCGGGGAGGGCGACGACGGGCGGCTGCGGCTGGACTACTACGACTCGCGCGGCGTGCGGCGCGTGTACGGCGTCGCGTTCGACGGCGGGGAGCTGCGCATGTGGCGCGACGCGCCCGGCTTCGCGCAGCGGTTCGCCGGGCCGCTGCGCGGCGACGCGATCGAGGGGGTGTGGGAGCTGTGCTGCGACGGGACGACCTGGAGCGACGACCTGCGGATCACCTACCGGCGGCGGCGATGACCACCGCCGCTGGCACCATCACGCGCATGGACGCCGACGCGCTGCGCGACTGCTGCCTGGCCTTCGCCGGGGCCGTCGAGGAGTTCCCGTTCAACGCGGAGACCTCGGTGTTCAAGGTCGCCGGCAAGATGTTCGCGCTCAGCGCGCTGGATCGGGAGCCGCTGGCGGTGAGCGTCAAGTGCGAGCCCGGGCTGGCCGTCGCGCTGCGCGCCAGCTACGACGCGATCCGTCCCGGCTACCACCTCAACAAGCGCCACTGGAACACGATCACGCTCGACGGCAGCCTCGACGACCAGATGGTCTGCGACCTGATCGAGGACTCCTACGACCTCGTGGTGAGCGCGCTGCCCCGGCGCACGCGCCAGGCGCTGCGCTGGCAGCCGGAGATGTGAGCGACGCCGGGCTCGTCCTCGTCGGCCTGGCGATCGCGATCGGCATCGCCGGCGTCGTCGTGCCCGTCCTCCCCGGGGCGCTGCTCGTGTGGGCGGCGATCCTCGTGTGGGCGCTCGCCGAGTCGTCGGCCACCGCGTGGGGCGTGTTCGCGCTGGCGACGGGGGCCGTCGGCGGCGCGCAGGTCGTCAAGTACCTGGTGCCGGGCCGGCGGCTGCGCGACGCCGGGGTCCCCCGCCGCTCGATGGTCGCCGGCGTCCTGCTGGCGATCGTCGGGTTCTTCGTCGTCCCCGTCGCCGGCCTGTTCCTCGGCTTCCCGCTGGGCGTCTACCTCGAGGAGCGCCGGCGCCTGCGCGCGCACGCGGCGGCGTGGGCGTCGACGAAGCACGCGCTGCGCGCGGTCGGCCTGTCGATCGCGATCGAGCTCGCCGCCGCGCTCGTGGCGGCCACCGCCTGGCTGATCGCCGTGCTCGCCTGAGCGCCCGTGGACGGCCGCCGCCGCAGCGGCGACGATGTGCGCCATGCCGCAGCGTGCCCACGGTGACCTGCTGGCCGGCGAGGTCGGCGAGCTCGTCGGCGTGCCCGGCACGACGATCGGCCAGTGGGCGCGGCGCGGGCTGATCCGCTCCTCGCGCTCGGACGGCGAGCCGCGCCGCTACAGCGTCGAGGACGTCGCCGAGGCGGCGATCGTCGCCGAGCTGCTGCAGCGGGGCGTCCCCCACGCCGCGATCCACCGGGCGATCGAGCGCCTCGCCGGAGCCGGGTCGTCGTGGCCGCTCAGCGACGCGTGGCTGGCCACCACCGAGGACCCGCGGCCGCGGATCGCGCTGCGCGACGACGGCGAGGTGTACCTGCTCGACGCCCGCGGCTGGCAGCGCGTCGCGGTGGTGCCGCCGCTGCGCGAGGTGCGCCTGCGGCTGCGCCACGTCGCGGCCTAGGCCCCGGGCAGCCCCTGCGCGCGATCGAACCAGCCGTGCAGCAGCGCGACCGGATGGCCCTCGCCGGTGAGCAGGATGCGCTCGTCGGCCGGCAGGTGGCAGCGGGCGAGGAACGGCAGGACCGCCTCGCCGCGGATCGCGATCGTCGCGGCCGGCGGCTCGGCCCGCTCGGCCGGCGGCGGCCCGACCGCGAGCGGCTGCCCCTCGCGGACCTCGACCTCGATCGGATCGCCGTCGGTGACCTCGTACACGACGCTGAACCGGTGGCCGCGCGTCCAGTCGGGGTCGACCGCGGCGGCCAGCACCGCGAGCACGAGCTCGGGCGCGGGCTTGGCGCCGCGCTCGAACAGGCGCGCGAGGTCGGTGGGCGCGCGGCGCGCGCGCAGCAGCGGGCGCAGACGCCGGCGGCGGCCCTCGATGCGCACGCCGGGCAGCTTGCGGCGCGCGCCGCCGCCGACGAGCGGCGCGAGCGCGGCGGCACTGCCGGACACCCGCACGTCGACCTCGGCGGACCCGGGGACGTTCTCGCGGCTGACCGCGACCCGGTCGCGATCCACGCCGACCGCGTAGGTGCCGCGCCCGCCGATCGTCAGCGCGTAGCGCACCGGCTTGCGCAGCAGGCCGGCCTGGCCGGGCAGCAGCGCGACGACGAGGTCGGCGGCGAGCGCCTCGTCGCGTTCGGCCAGCGCGACGATCGCCGGCGTCAGCCAGCCGGTGAGACGCCGCTCGGACGGGTGCACGAAGCGGGCCGGGAGCGCGCGCGAGCCGGGCGGCGGTGCGAGCAGGCCGCTGCGCGCCAGCCCGTAGCCGGACGACGGCACGCCGACGCGCCGCGCGGGCTCCGCGGCTGGCTCGGGTTCGGGAGCGGGCGCGGCCGGGGCGTCCTCCGGCGCGGCGTCCTCGGGCGCGGCGTCCTCGGGCGCGGCGTCCTCGGGCACGGCGTCCTCCGGCGCGGCGTCCTGCGGCGCGGCGTCCGCGTCGTCCTCCGACGCCCCCGCCTCGTCCTCGCGCTCGACCTTCAGCCGCGCCTCGGCGGCCTCGAGGTCCTGCACCAGCCGGCCCGCCTGCTCGCGCAGCGCGGCGGCCTCCTCGGACTCCGCGTGCCGGGCGGCCAGGGCCTCCTGGGCGGCCGCCAGCTCACGGCGCGTCTGCTCCAGCTCGGTGCGCGCGAGCACGTCGGCGACGAGCGATCCCGTCGTCGCGGACGCCCCGCGCTCGCGCTCCGCGGCGAGCTCGGCCTCAACGACCTCGCGCGCCATCCGCTCCTCGTCGAGTCGCGCGCGCAGCGTCGCGACCTCGGCGTCGATGCGGTCGGCCAGCTCGGCGAGCCGGCGGTCGAAGCCCTCGCGCAGCGTGCCGGCCGCCTCGCGCACGTCGGCGACCAGCGCGCCCAGCGCCGCGTCGCGCTCGGCCTCGCCCTCGGCGGCCGCTCGCAGGCGCTCCGCGTCGGCCTCGGCCGCCGCCAGCGCGGCGGCGAGGCGCCCGCGCTCGGCCTCGGCCTCGGCCAGCGCCGCGGCCAGCCGCTCGCGCTCGTCGGCCGCCCGGTCGAGGTCGGCGGCGATCTCCAGCTTCACGGTCTCGGCGGCGGCGTGCGCGGCGTCGCGCTCGGCCAGCGCCGCGTCGCGCTCCGCGAGCGCCGCGTCGCGGTCGCGCTCGGCCTCGGCCAGCCGCGCCTCGAGCTGCGCGCCCGCCGCGGCGAGCCGCTCGCGCAGCGGCGCCGCGAGCGCCTCGATCTCGGCGACCTGCGCCTCGAACGCGCGCCGCTCCTGGGCGATGCGCGCCGACAGGCCGGCCTCGAGCTCGGCGACCTCGCGGCCGAAGCGCTCGCGCAGCCGATCCAACTCCACGTTCAGCGCGGCCTCGGCCTCGTAGCGCCGCCGGCGCTCCTCCTCCAGGCGGCCCTGCAGCTCGGTCGCCTCGCGGCGGACCAGCGCCACGGTCTCCTCGGCCTCGCGCAGCGCCGCGGCGCCCGCCTGCTGCGCGGCCCGCGCGCCGTCGAGCTCGGCCTGCGACCGGGCCAGGTCGCCGCGCAGCCGCTCCAGCTCCGCGGTGCGCACCGCCAGCTCGCCCTGCGCCTCGCGCAGCGCCGCCCGCGCCACCTGGTCGTCGCCAGCGCGCTCGCGCACGTCGGACAGCGTCCGGCGCACCTCGTCGAGCTCGGCCTGCAGCGCCGTGCGCCGCTCCAGCTCGCGCTCGAGCTGCGCGACGGTCGCCTCGACGTCGGCCACGCGCTCGCCCTGGCGGGCCAGCCGCGACTCCGCCTCCGCCCGCGCCTCGCGCTCGCGCTCCAGCCGGCGCGCCAGGTCCTCCGCCTCGCCGGCGAGCCGGTCGAGCTCCTCGCGGGCCCGCGCCTCGCCCGCGCGCTCGGCCGCCGCCCGGGCCGCCGCCGCGGCCTGCTGGGCCTCGGCCGCCTCGCGGCGGATCGCGTCCATCTCCGCGCCCAGCGCCTCGGCGTGCTCCTCGGCCGCCCGCGCCCGCGCCTCGAGCCGCTCGCGCTCCCGGCGCACCGACGCGCGGATCGCGTCGCGCTCGCCCTCGGCCTCGACGCGCACACGCCGCTCGGCCTCCTCGCGCTGCTCGGCCGCGCGCAGCCGGGCGGTCGCCTGGTCGCGCTCGGCCAGCGCGGAGCGCAGCCGCGCCTCGAGGTGGTCGAGCTGGGTCTCGAGCGTCGCCGCCGTCGCCTCGGCCGCCTGCGCGCGGCGCACGAGCGCCTCGCCGGCCTGCCCCTCGCGGGCGGCCCGGCGCTGGGCCAGCACCGCGGGATCGACGACCGTCGCCGGCGGCGGCGCGAGCCGCTCGTCGGCCGGGCCCGGCGACGCCGCCGGCAGCGGCACCCGGCGGTCGCCGAACGCCAGCGCCAGGCTCGCCGACAGGCGCGACCGCAGCTCCACCGGCACGGCGAACGAGCCGCGCCACGACCCGGCCTCGGTCAGGCCGGCGGCCGTGAGCGGGAACCGCCGCGCGTCGCCGCGCTCGTCGACCACCACGAGCGCCAGGTCGGGAGGCGCCCCGCCCCGCCAGCGGCCGCACACGCGGACCTCGAGCGCCTCGGGCGTCGAGGGCAGCCACTCGACGCGCTCGATCTCGAGCGGGGAGTCCACGGACGGTCCGTCGGGCGAGGGAGCGCTCACGGGTGCGAGCGTACGCGCCCGCGCGGACGGGACGGTGCGGCGGCGAACGATCCCGCGCGATCCGCCGCGCGGCGCCCGCCGCTAGGCCTCGCCGCCCCCGCCGATCGCGCGCTTGGCGGCCACGCCGGCGACGACGAGGCCGCCCACGACGACCCCGGCGACCACCGCGGTCCGCGCCCCGTTGCGGTGGAAGTAGAGCTTCAGGGCCTTCCAGGTCACCCGGCCGAGCAGGTTGTAGAACATGCCCTACTCCTGCCCGTCGTCGACGTGGTGCAGTCGCCAGGCCATGCGCGACTGCAGCGACCACAGCTCGATGAAGCCGGGCGACGCCTGCTGGGAGAACAGGCCGCCGGACTCGGCGAACGTCGCGAGCTGCGCGTCGTAGACCGCGTTGGCGGACTCGCGCGTCACGACCCGCACCGAGCCCTTGTAGAGCTTCAGCCCGATCGACCCGGTCACGCGTGCGTTCACCGAGTCCATGTAGGCGTCGATGTCCTGGCGCAGCGGCTCCCACCACAGGCCGGCGTACACGAGGTAGGCCCACTGGCGGTCGAGCTGCGGCTTGAACTGGTTCTGGTGGATCGTCCCGACGAGCCGCTCGAGCTCGTGGTGGGCGGTCAGCACGAGCGTCGCCGCCGGCACCTCGTAGATGTCGCGGACCTTCAGGCCGACGATCCGGTCCTCGATGTGGTCGACGATCCCGACGCCGTGCCGCATGCCGATCTCGGCCGCGCGCTCCAGGAGCTCCACGAGCTCCAGCCGCTCGCCGTTCAGCGACACGGGCACGCCCGCCTCGAACCCGATCGTGACGATCTCGGGCTCGTCGGGCGCGTCCTCCGGACGGGTGACGAGCTGGAACACGTCGTCGGTCGGCGCGTGCGAGAGGTCCTCGATCCACTTGCCCTCGCTGGAGCGGCCCCACAGGTTGTCGTCGATCGAGTACGGCGCCGCCTCGGTGCCGCCCTTGACGGGGATGCCGTGCTCGCGGGCGTAGGCGATCTCCTCGTCGCGGCCCATCGCCCACGAGCGCACCGGGGCGATGATCTTCAGCTCGGGCGCCAGCGTGGCGATCGTCGACTCGATGCGCACCTGGTCGTTGCCCTTGCCGGTGCAGCCGTGCGCGATCGTGTCGCAGCCCGACCTGCGCGCGTACTCGACGGCGAGCTTGGCGATCAGCGGCCGGCCGAGCGCGGTGAACAGCGGGTAGCCGGCGCCGTAGATCGCGTTGGCCTTGATCGCGGGGACGACGAAGTCGTGGGCGAACTCCTCGCGCGCGTCGACCGTGTGCGTCTCGACCGCGCCGAGCATGCGCGCCTTGCCCTCGACGACGTCGTAGTCCTCGCCGGGCTGGCCCAGGTTGACGGTGAGCGTGACGATCTCGGCGTCGTACTCCTCCTGGATCCACTTCAGCATCACGCTGGTGTCCAGGCCGCCGGAGTAGAGCAGCAGGACGCGGTTGACCTCGTGGTGGTCGGCCTCGTACGACGCCGTCGCCTGAGCGCGCATGCGCTCGGTGGCCTGCGGAAGCGGGATCGTGTGGGCGGAGGTGTGAGCGGCGGAGGTGGGAGCGTCGGACATGGCGGCCCCGGAGAGTATCCGGCCGCCCCGCGCGGCTCAGGCCTCGATCCGCAGCGTCGTGTCGCGGCGGACGTACAGGGCCGAGCCGTCCTCGCCGCTCTCGCAGCGCAGGCGCGCCACCACGCGCCACACGCCGGTCCCGACGGCGGCCGCCCGCGGCGCCCAGCGGTGGCGGAACGTGCCGTCGCGGCGCGTGCGCACGCGCCCGATCCCGTACGTGTCGCGCCCGGCGCGCAGCGTCAGGCTCACCGTGCGCGAACAGGACTCGAACACCGGCCAGCCGCCGCCGCGGAACAGCACCTCGTCGCCGTAGGCGACCCGCGCCGGCGACACCATCAGCCGCGGCGCCGCGCTCGCCGGCGCCGCCGCCGCGCCCGCGAGGACCAGCACGCACACCAGGACCCGCCGCATGGCGGCAGCCTTGCGCATCGCGCCCCCGCGCGTCCAGCGCGAGCTACAACAGCGCGCCCAGACGGGCGACGGCCTCGTCGATCTCGTCCTCGGTGACGACGAGCGGCGGCAGCAGCCGGATCGTCCGCGGGCCGGTCGCGTTGACGACGAGCCGCTGCTCCAGCAGCGCGCGCGTCGCGATGTCCGGCGCGGTGGGCCCGTCGTCGACGACGAGGTCGAACGCGTTCATCAGCCCGCGCCCGCGCACGGTCGCCACGCGCGGCAGCTCCTCCAGGCGGCCGCGCAGGTGCTCGCCGAGCGCGCGCACGCGCGCCAGCAGCGCCGGGTCGTCGAGGACGTCGAAGGCGGCGAGCGCGGCGGCGGCCACGACCGGCCCGCCGGCGAACGTCGAGCCGTGGTCGCCGGGCGCGAACACCGTCGACAGCCGCTCGCCCGTCACGAGCGCTCCGATCGGCAGGCCGCCGCCGAGCGCCTTCGCGGTCGTGAGCGCGTCGGGGACGACCGGCGTCTGCTCGTAGCCCCACAGCGACCCGGTGCGGCCCATGCCGGTCTGCACCTCGTCGAACACGAGCGCGGCGCCGACGCGGTCGCACGCCTCGCGCGCGGCGACGAGCACGTCGTCACCGACGATCAGCACCCCGCTCTCGCCTTGGATGACCTCCATGACGACCGCCGCCGTGTTCTCGTCGACCGCGTCGCGCACGGCGTCGACGGTCGCCGGCACCGGCCGGAAGCCGGGCACCAGCGGGGCGAACGGCGCCTGCTTGGACTCCTGCGGCGTCGCGCTCAGCGCCCCGTACGTGCGCCCGTGGAAGCCGTTGTGCAGCACGACGACGTCGCCGCCCGGCCTGGCCTTGCGCACGAGCTTCAGCGCCGCCTCGTTGGCCTCCGCGCCCGAGTTGCAGAAGAACACGCCGCCGCCCAGCGACGACTCGGCCAGCCGGTCGGCCAGCCGCACCATCGGCGCCGTGTAGAAGAGGTTGCTGACGTGCATGAGCCGGCCCGCCTGCTCGCGGACGGCCTCGACGACCCGCGGGTGGCAGTGGCCGACCGAGGAGACGGAGATGCCGCACAGGAAGTCCAGGTACTCGTTGCCGTCGCGGTCCCACAGGCGCGTCCCCGCCCCGCGCTCGAACTCGACCGGGAAGCGGGCGTAGGTGGGCAGCAGGTGGTGGGCGTCCTGGGCGGCTGGGCTCATCTGGCGGGTCCGATCTTCGTGCCGATGCCGGCGTGGGTGAACAGCTCGAGCAGGAGGGAGTGCGGCAGGCGGCCGTCGATGATGTAGGCGTTGTCGACGCCGCCGTGGATCGCGTCCAGGCACGCCTGCAGCTTGGGGCGCATGCCGCCGGCGATCGACGGCAGCGCCGCCTCGACCTCGTCGGCGGTCGCCTCGCTCACCAGCGACTCGGGGTCGTCGGGATCGCGCAGCCAGCCGCGCACGTCGGTGAGGAACAGCACCTTGTAGGCGCCCATCGCGCGCGCCACCGCGCTGGCGGCGGCGTCGGCGTTGACGTTGTAGGAGTTGCCGTCCTCGTCGGCGCCGACCGAGGCGATCACCGGGATGTAGTCCTGGGCGACGTGGCGGAGCACGTCGACGTCGACGCGCTGGATCTCCCCCACGAACCCGATGTCCTCGCCGCCCGGCGCGCGCTGGCGGCGGACCCGGAAGAGGTTGCCGTCGTCGCCCGACAGCCCCACCGCGGCCTGCCCGTGGCGGTTGATCCGCAGCACGATGTCCTTGTTGACCTTGCCGACGAGCACCATCTTGGCCACCTCGACGGTCTCGGCGCTGCTCACCCGCAGGCCGCCGACGAACTCGACGGGCATGCCGAGCCGCTCCATGTAACTGGTGATGTCGGGCCCGCCGCCGTGCACGACGATCGGGTTCATGCCGACGTACTTGAGCAGCACCACGTCGCGCGCGAACTCCTCGCGCAGCTCGGGGTCCTCCATGGCGGCGCCGCCGTACTTGATGACGACCGTGCGGCCGTGGAACTCCCGGATGTAGGGGAGCGCCTCCAGGAGCGTCGCTACGTCTCGCGTCACGTCGTGTACTCCGCGTTGATCGTGATGTAGCCGTGGCCGAGGTCGGAGAAGAACACCTCGGTCTCGGCGCCTTCGCCCGGCAGGCCGATCTCGTACTCGACCTCGTCGCGCGCGGCGGCCGCCTCGAGCGCCTGCTGGTCCACCCGCACCGCCGCCCCGCCCGCGCACACCGGGATGCCCTCGATCGCGATGTCGAGCGGGACCGGCGCGCCGCCCGCGAGCGCGGCGCCGGCGGCCTGGGCGATGCGCCCCCAGTTGGGATCGCCGCCGTGCAGCGCGGTCTTCACCAGCGGCGAGTCGGCGACCGCCCGCGCGACCGCCTCGACCGCGCGCCCGTCGCCGCCGCGCACGACGACGCGGCCGACCCGCGCAGCGCCCTCGCCGTCGCGGACCATGAGGATCGCGAGCTGGCGCAGCAGCGCGTCGAGCGCCTCGCCGAAGCGCAGCTCGTCCTCGGTCTCGGGCTCCACGCGCACGCCGCTGGCGCCGGAGGCGATGAGGATCGCCGTGTCGTTGGTGGAGAGCTGGCCGTCGACCGAGCAGCGGTCGAACGAGCGCTTCACGCACACGCCGAGCAGCAGGTCGGCGGTCTCGGCGCTCAGCGCGGCGTCGGTCTCGACGAAGCAGAGCATCGTCGCGAAGCGCGGCGAGATCATCCCCGCGCCCTTGCACTGGGCGGCCAGCCGGACGCGGCCGGACGGGAGCTCGACGTCGAGCGTCGCGCGCTTGTCGATCGCGTCGGTCGTCTTGATCGCGTCGGCGAACTCGGCGGCCCCGCCGGGCGACAGGCGCCCGTTGGCGGCCAGCAGCCCGCGCACGACGAGCTGGCCGTCGAGCTGGACGCCGATGACGCCGGTCGAGGCGACCGCGACCTGGTCGGGCTCCACCCCCGACGCCATCGCGCCCGCGCCCTGCATGCGGGCCGCCTCGTCGAGGCCGGGCCGCCCGGTGGCCGCGTTCGCGTTGCCGGAGTTCGCGACGACGGCCCGCAGGCGGTCCAGGCGGGCGCGCTCGCGGGTCACCTGCACGGGCGCGGCGACCACCGCCGACGCGGTGAAGCGCGCGGCGGACACGGCGTCCGGCGCGTCGCAGACCAGCAGCCCGACGTCGAGGCCGCCGCTGGGCTTTATCCCGGCGGCCACGCCGGCGGCCCGGAAGCCGGACGGCAGCGTGTCGTCGGGGGCCTCGGCGACGTGCTCGGGGCGCGGCACCCACCGCGAGGAGAAGAAGTCGCTCACCGGATCCCTGCGCTCTCGTCGAAGCCGAACATGACGTTCAGGCACTGCACGGCCTGCGACGCGGTGCCCTTCCACAGGTTGTCGATCGCGGAGAACACGAACACCTTGCCGGTGCGCTCGTCGGGGTGCACGAGGATGCGGCAGAAGTTCGTCTCGCGCACGTCGCGCACGCCGGGCGGGCTCGCGACGAGCTCGACGAACGGCTCGTCGGCGTAGCGCTCCCCGTAGAGCGCGTGCACGTCGACGTCCTCGGTGAGCGTCGCGTAGCAGGAGAGCAGCTCGCCCTGGTCGAGCGGCAGCAGGTGGGGCGTGAACGTGGCGGTGAGGTCGCGGGCGCCGAGCGCGGCGAGCTCCTGGTCGATTTCGGGCGCGTGGCGGTGGCGGCCGATCCCGTACGGCTTGACGTTCTCGGCCACCGACACGAAGTGCGTCTTCTCGGTCGCGGCCCGCCCGGCGCCCGACACGCCGCTCTTGGCGTCGATGACGACGTCGGCCAGGTACGGCGCGATCGGCGCGAGGCCGAGGATCGCCGCGGTCGGGAAGCAGCCGGGGCCGGCGACGATCGTCGCCTCGGGCAGCCGGTCGCGGTACAGCTCCGGCAGCCCGTAGACGGCGCCGTCGATCAGCTCCGGGACGGGATGCTCGACGTACCACTCCTCGTAGACGGCGACGTCGCGCAGGCGGAAGTCGGCGCTGAGGTCGACGACGCGGATCCCGCGCTCGTGCAGCTCGGCGACCGTCGGGGCGGCGGCGCCGTGCGGGTAGGCGACGACGGCCGCGTCGATCTGCCCGAGCTCGTCGATCTCGTAGGCGTCCATGACGAGCGGCACGCGGTGGTGCGGGTACAGGTCGTCGAGCCGCCGGCCGGCGTCCGAGCGCGACGTGACGGCCACGAGGTCGAAGTGCGGGTGCGCCCACAACAGGCGGGCCGCGAGCGCGCCCGCGAACCCGGACGCGCCGAGCACGGCGACGGACGGCCCGTCCGCGCCGCTACCCACGGGGCGTCACCCCCAGGCCGGCGAGCTTGGCGAGGATCTTCTCGCGCAGGCCGTTGACCTCGTCGTCGGTGAGCGTGCGGTCGGGCGCGGCGAACGCGAGGTGCAGCGCCAGCGACACCTCCCCGTCGCGCTCGAAGCGGTCGAACACCTCGACGTCGCGCAGCAGCTTCCCGCCCGCGTCGCGGATCGCCGCGACGACCTCGGCGGCCGACCGCACGCCCACCAGCAGCGACAGGTCCTGGCGCACGGGCGGGAACGTGGTCACGTCCCGGTAGACCGGCACCTCGGGCGCCCGCGCGGCGATCTTGCCCAGGTCGACGGCGAACGCGGCGCCGCCGTCGAGGTCCCACTCGCGCGCGACGAGCGGGTGCAGCTCGCCGGCGAAGCCCAGCCGCTCGCCGTCGCCGGCGACGATCTCGGCGGCGCGACCCGGGTGCAGGAACGGCCAGTCCGACGACGGGCGCGCCTCCCACGGCACGCGCAGCGTGTCGAGGATCGCGCCGACCAGCGCCTTGATCGCGAAGAAGTCGGCGGCCGGCGGGCGCGGCGTGCGCCATGTCGGGTCCTGCGGCGGGCCGACCAACAGCGCGCCGAGCCCATGGTGCTCGTCGGCCGGCGAGGGCCGTTGCGCGCCGTCGCCGTCCTGCGGCCAGGCCCGGTACACGGTGCCGCTGTCGAACAGGGCGACCCGCTCGACGCCGTGGGCGAGGTTGTGGCGCGCGGCGTCCAGCAGCGACCCCATCAGCGTGGGCCGCAGGATCGCGTCCTCCTCGCTCATCGGGTTCTCGAGCTCGACGACGCGGCGCAGCGGCGCGCCCTCGGGCACCCGCAGCCGGTCCAGCAGCGCCGGGGACGCGAACGACCAGCCGGCGATCTCCTGCACGCCGCGGCCGACGAGGACGTCCTCGGCGCGGCGGCGCACGCGCTGGGGCCAGGTGAGCCGCGCGCCCGGGCGGCCGGTGGGCAGCGTGGCGGGCAGCTCGTCGAGCGCGGCGAGGCGCGCGACCTCCTCGATCACGTCGGCCTCGCGAGTGACGTCCAGGCGCCGCCAGTGCGGCACGGTCACGTCGAGCCCGTCGTCGGCGTCGGTCACGCCGAAGCCGATCGCGCGCAGCACCTCGGCCTGGCGCGTGCGCGGTACGTCGATGCCCAGCAGCGAGCGCACGCGCGTCTCGCGCAGCCGGATGACCACGGGCTGCGGGTCGGTGACGCCCGGCGCGGCCACGTCGATCCACCCGGGCCGCCGCGTCGCGCCGGTCAGCTCCTCCATGAGGCGCAGCGCGACCGCCTGGGCCTCGACCGTCGACTCCGGCGACAGGCCGTCGGCGAAGCGGCTGGACGCCTCGGTGCGCAGGCCCAGCGCGGTGGACGTGGCGTGGATGTTCGGCCCGTCCCACGTCGCCATCTCGATCAGCACGCGGGTGGTGCCCTCGTGGACCTCCGAGCGGGCGCCGCCCATGATCCCGGCGATCGAGGTCGGGCCGTCGGCGTCCTCGATGACCATCCCGTCGGGCGGCATCGTGCGGACCTGGTCGTCGAGCGTGGTGACCTGCTCGCCCGGCGTGGCGCGCCGCACGACGAGCCGCCCGCCGGCGATCCGGTCGAGGTCGAACGCGTGCACCGGCTGGCCGGTGAGCAGCATCACGTAGTTGGTGATGTCGACGACGTTGTTGATCGGGCGCTGACCGGACGCCATCAGGCGCTGCTTGAGCCACCACGGCGACTCGCCGATCGTCACGCCGTCGAAGGCGACCGCGGTGAAGCGCGGGCACAGGTCGGGGTCGCGCACCTCGATCGCCACGCCGTCGATGCCGGTCGGCGCGCCGAGGTCGATCCCGTCCCACGGCGGCGGCGCCAGCGGCGCGCCCGTGGCCGCGTGCACCTCGCGCGCGACGCCGTAGACGCCGAGGCAGTCGGGCCGGTTGGGCGTGATCTCCAGCTCGAGGACGTCGGTGGCGATCGGCAGCACCTGGGCCAGGAACGTGCCGGGCGCGAGGTCGTCGTCGAGGACCATGATCCCCTCGTGGAGGGTCCCGATGCCGACCTCGTCCTCGGCCAGGATCATCCCCTCCGACGGCTCGCCGCGCAGCTTGGCCTTCTTCAGGCGCGTGCCATCGGGCATGATCGCGCCGGGCTTGGCGACCGCGACGGTCTGGCCGGCGGCGACGTTCGGCGCGCCGCAGACGATGTGCGACGGCGTGCCGGTGCCGACGTCGACCGTGCAGACCGACAGGCGGTCGGCGTTGGGGTGCTGCTCGCGGGTGAGCACCTTCCCGACGACGAAGTGCTCGAGCTCGGAGACGCCGTGGTGGTGGATGCGGTTGACCTCGGTGCCGGTCATCGCGAGGCGGTCGGCGATCGCACGCGGCGTCATGACCGGCTCGCAGTACTGAAACAGCCAGCTCAGCGGGAGTCTCATCCGAACTGCTCCAGGACCCGGACGTCGTTGGCGTACAGCGTGCGGATGTCCGGGATGCCGTACTTGAGGGCGGCGATCCGCTCGATGCCCATCCCGAACGCGAACCCCTGGATCTCCTCGGGGTCGTAGCCGTGCTCGCGCACGTAGCCGAACACGTTGGGGTCGACCATGCCGGCGCCGAGGATCTCCAGCCAGCCGGTGCCCTTGCACACCTGGCAGGGCGACCCGTCGCGGGCGCAGTTGAAGCAGGAGACGTCGACCTCGACGCTCGGCTCGGTGAACGGGAAGAAGTGGGGCCGCAGGCGCACCTCGCGGTCACTGCCGAAGATCGCGCGGCTGAAGTCCAGCAGCGTGCCCTTCAGGTCGGCGAGCGTGATGTCCCTGTCGACGGCCAGCCCCTCGACCTGGTGGAACTGGGGCGTGTGCGTGGCGTCGCTGTCGCGGCGGTAGACGCGGCCGGGGATGATCACGTACAGCGGCGGCGGCTCGGCCTCCATCGCGCGGATCTGCATCGGTGACGTGTGCGTGCGCAGGACGACGTCGTCGCCGGCGTAGAACGTGTCGGTGCGGCCGCGGGCCGGGTGCGTCGGCGCGTGGTTGAGGGCATCGAAGTTGTAGTAGACGGTTTCGACCTCCGGCCCCTCCAGGACGCGGAAGCCGAGGCCGACGAACACGTCCTCGATCTCGCGGCGCGTCTGGGTGAGCACGTGCAGGCGGCCGACGGTCTGCGGCGGGTCGCCGGGCAGCGTGACGTCGACGCGGTCGGTGCGCAGTCGCTCGTCGAGCTCGGCGGCCTCGAGCTGCGCGGCGCGCGCGGCGATGGCGGCCTCCAGCTCGCGGCGGACGACGTTGGCGGCCTTGCCGACGACGCCGCGCTGCTCGGGCGGCAGCTCGGCGACGCCGCGCAGGATCTGCGGCAGCTCGGCCTTGCGGCCCAGGAACTGGACGCGCACCTGCTCCAGGGCGTCGGTGGTGGCCGCCTGCGCGATGGCGGCGCGGGCCTCGGCGGCGATCTGGTCGATGCGGTCGGTCATGGGGTCAGAGAGAGCTCGTAGAGGGCGATGGTCGCCGCCATCGCGGCGTTGAGGGACTCGGTGGCGATCGGGATGTGGGCGACGCGGTCGCATCCTTCCACGACCTCGGGGGGCAGCCCTTCCCGCTCGGCGCCGACGACGACGGTGGCGTCGGGCGCGGGCGCGAGCTCCCGCAGGGGATCGCCGGCCCGCGCGACGAGCGCGATCGTCTCGCCGGGGAGCTCGTCCACGCGCTCCACCCGGGCCACCGGGACGGCGAACAGCGCGCCCATCGAGGCGCGCACCGCCTTGGGCCCGTACGGGTCGGCGGTGTGCGGCCCGATCGCCGCGCTCGCCGCCCCGAACGCGGCGGCAGCGCGCAGGACGGTGCCGACGTTGCCGGGGTCGCGCACGCCCCACAGCGCCACGCACCGCGGCCCGAGCGGCTGCGGCGCCCACCGCTCGCGGTAGACGGCCAGCGCGCGCGTGCCCGACCCGAGCGCCGACACGCCCGCCAGCACCGACGGCTCGACCTCGGTGCCCGCCAGGCCGCTGCCGGCGGCGGCGAACCGCTCCAGCGGCTCCCAGCCGGCGGCGTCCGCGGCGGCGAGCAGGTCCTCGCCCTCGGCGACGAAGCGGCCGTCGCGGCGGCGCTGGAGCCGGCGGATCGTCTTCAGGCGGTCGTTGTGGGTGGACGTGATCATGGAACGAAAAAGGGCGCCGTGGTCGCGGCGCCCTCGAGGTCTGCGGTCGTTCTGTCTGCCTGCGGTCAGGCGGCAGCCGACGCCTCTCGGGCGGCCTCGGCAAAACGTCGGAAGGTGTCGGCGTCGCGCACGGCGATGTCGGCCAGGACCTTGCGGTCCAGCTCGATGCCGGCCAGCTTCAGACCGTGCATGAACTGCCCGTAGCTCATGCCGTTCTGACGGGCGGCGGCGTTGATGCGCGTGATCCACAGGCGGCGGAAGTCGCGCTTGCGGTTGCGGCGGTCGCGGTACGCGTAGGAGTCCGCCTTGAGCAGCGCCTCCTTGGCCCGCTTGTAGTTGGAGTGCGCCTCGCCGCGGAAGCCCTTCGCGCGCTCGAGCGTGGCGCGGCGCTTCTTGCGAGCGTGGACGGAGCGCTTGACGCGGCTCACTTGCCCACCCCCAGCAGCTTCTTGACGCGCGGCGTGTCGTGATCGCCCAGGACCGCAGGGGCACCCAGCCGGCGCTTCCGCTTCGCGTTCTTCTTCTCCAGGATGTGGGAGGTGTTCGCGTGGCGGGCCTTGACCTTGCCCTTCGCGGTCACCTTGAAGCGCTTCTTCGCGCCCGAGTGGGTCTTCATCTTCGGCATGAGCGGCCGCACAGTATGACAAAGTCCCGTGGCGACTCCGGACGGCCCCATGAGCGACGACCCCACCCGACCGATCCAGCGCGTCCCGCCGCAGCCTCCGCGCCCGCGCGCCGGCGCCGGCGAGCCCGGCGATCGCGACCCCGATCGGTCCGACGGGCTGCGCGGCCTGCAGACCGCCGTCGTCGTCCTCGCCGTCGTGGCGGTGGCCGCGCTCGGCATCGCCGTGTGGGCGCTCGTCGACGGCGGCGACGACCGCGGCGGCGGCGGGCGCAACGCCGACGCCGTCTCGGAGCTGCGCGGCGACGTGCGCGACCTGCAGCGCCAGGTCGACGACCTCCCCACCGCCAAGGACCTCAGCGCCCTCCAGGAGGACGTCGACGAGCTGAGCGGGCGCCTGGACGACGCGACCGACGACCTGTCGGCCGCCCGGGACGCGACCGAGGGGCTGGAGCAGCTGCGCTCCGACGTCGACGGGCTGCGGTCCGACCTCGACGCCCTCGCCCAGCGCGTGGAGGATCTCGAGGCCGCGGCGGAGTCCGGCGAGCCGGCCGCGCCCTGACGCGGCGCGTCTAGGAGTCGGAGGCGTCCGAGTCCGAGGCGGACTTGGACTTCGCGGCGGCGGCTTCCTTCTCGGCGTCCTTCTCGTCGCCCTTGCCGCCGGCGCCGTTGCCGTCGTACTCGCCCGCGAGCACGGCCTTGGACGGGCCGAGCATCATCGTCATGTTGCGGCCGTCCTGGATCGGGCGCTGCTCGACGACCGCGATGTCGGAGAGCTCCTCGGCCAGTCGGTCGAGCAGCATCACGCCGCGCTCGGGGTGCGCCACCTCGCGCCCGCGGAACATGATCGTGATCTTGACCTTGTCCTTGTGCTTGAGGAAGCGGGCGACGTGCCCCTTCTTCGTGTCGTAGTCGTTCTGCGCGATCTTCGGGCGGAACTTGATCTCGCGGATCGTGATCTGCTGCTGGTGCTTGCGCGCCTGCTTCTGCTTCTGGGCCTGCTCGTACTTGTACTTCGAGTAGTCGAGCACGCGGCAGACGGGCGGGCGCGCGTCGGGCGCCACCTCGACCAGGTCGAGATCGCGCTCCTGCGCGTAGCGCAGCGCCTCATCCGTGCGCATGACCCCGACCTGCTGGCCCTGCTCGTCGATCAGGCGTACCTCTGGGACCCGGATCCTCTCGTTGATGCGGGTCGTGTCTCGCTCCGGCGGTCGCCGGTCGAACCTACGGGGAATCGGCAACGTCTAGGAGCGGCCGGTATGCGTCAGTGCCTTCAACGACTCGGAGTGTAGCGAGCCGGGGCCTCGTCGGCGACACGTTGCGCGAACGCCTCGACCGACTCCGCGCCGAGATCCCCCTCGCCGTGGCGGCGGACGGCGACCGTGCCCGCCTCGGCCTCCCGGTCCCCGACGACGAGCATGTACGGGATCTTCTGCAGCTCCGCCTCGCGGATGCGCCGGCCGATCGACTCCGAGCGGTCGTCGAGCTCGGCGCGCACGCCCGCGGCGGCGAGCTCGTCGCGCGCCTGCGCGGCCGCGCCGGCGTGGCGGTCGGAGATCGGCAGCACGACGGCCTGGACCGGGGCCAGCCACACGGGGAACTCGCCCGCGTAGTGCTCGATGAGGATGCCGACGAAGCGCTCGTAGGACCCCATCAGCGCGCGGTGGAGCATCACGACGCGGTGCTCGGCGTTGTCGGCGCCGGTGTAGGTGAGGTCGAAGCGCTCCGGGAAGTTGTAGTCGAGCTGGATCGTGCCGATCTGCCAGGAGCGGCCCAGCGAGTCGGTCATGTGCAGGTCGATCTTCGGCCCGTAGAACGCGCCGTCGCCCTCGTTGACCGTGTACTCCAGCCCGCGCGACTCCAGCGCCTGCGCCAGCATCGCCTCCGAGCGGTCCCACATCTCGTCGGTGCCGATGCGCACCTCCGGGCGGGTCGACAGCTCGATGTCGACGTCGAAGCCGAACACGGCGTAGGTGTCGAACGCGAAGTCCAGGCAGGCGACGACCTCGTCGTGGACCTGCTCCTCGGTGCAGAAGATGTGCGCGTCGTCCTGCACGAAGTGGCGGACGCGCATGAGGCCGTGCAGCGTGCCCGACAGCTCGTTGCGGTGCAGCGGGCCCGGCTCGGAGTAGCGGACGGGCAGGTCGCGGTAGGAGAACTTCTGCAGCTTGTAGAGCTGGCAGTGGCCGGGGCAGTTCATCGGCTTGAGCGCGAACTGGCGCCCCTCCGACTCCGTGACGAACATGTTCTCGCGGTACTTGTCCCAGTGGCCGGAGGTCTTCCAGAGCTGGGAGTCGTAGATCACCGGGGTCTTCACCTCGGTGTAGCCGCGCTGCTGGCCCATCTCGCGCGAGAGCTGGACCAGCGTGTTGAACAGGTGGGTGCCCTTCGGCAGCCAGAACGCCGACCCGGGGCTGGTGTCGGAGAACTGGAACAGGCCGAGCTCGCGCCCGAGCTTGCGGTGGTCGCGCTGGCGCGCCAGCTCCAGGCGCTCGAGGTGCGCCTCGAGGTCCTCCTTGGACAGGAACGCGGTGCCGTAGACGCGGGTGAGCATCTGCCGGTTGGCGTCGCCGCGCCAGTAGGCGCCGGCGACCGACTGCAGCTTGAACGCCTTGACCGACTTGGTGGTCGGCGCGTGCGGGCCGCGGCACAGGTCGGTGAACGGGCCGTTGGTGTAGAGGCCGACGGTCTCGACGCCCTGGTCGCGGATGAGGTCCTCGATCAGCTCGACCTTGTAGGGCTGGTCGTCGCGCACGAAGCGCTCCAGCGCCTCGCCGACGGGCACGTCCTCGCGCACGAACGGCTCGGCCGCCTTGATGTGCTCGGCCATCCGCGCCTCGACGGCCGGGAAGTCGGCCTCGGAGAAGTGGACGCCCTCGGGGAACTCGAAGTCGTAGTAGAAGCCGTCCTCGACCGGCGGCCCGATCGAGATCTTCACGCCCGGGTACAGCTCCATCACCGCGGTGGCGAGCACGTGCGCGGCGTCGTGGCGGATGAGCCACAGCGCCTCGGGCGAGCGCGCCGTCACGATCTCGACCTTCGCGCCGTCGGGCAGCGGCGCCGAGAGGTCGCGCAGCTCCCCGTCGACCTTCACCGCGAGCGCGGCGCGCGCCAGGCCCGGGCCGATCGCGGCGGCCGCGTCGGCGCCGGTCGCGCCGTCGGCGAGGGACAGCTCGGTTCCGTCGGGGAGCGTGACGTGCATGAGACGCCGGATCGTACCCGCCGAACTCGTGTTCGACCGGGCGTGCGCGCGCTACCGTTCGCGGCCTCATGGAGCCTGCTGCCCTGCGCGACGCCTTCCCGGTGCTGGACGAGGTCGCCTACCTCAACGCGGGCACGTGCGGCCCCGTCGCGGCGGCCGCGGTGCAGGCCGCCCAGGACACGCTGCACATCGCGGCGACCGACGGCCGCTGGATGCCGTACTTCGAGCGGATGATCGACCTGCAGGCGCGCCAGCGGGCCGCGTACGCCGCGCGGATCGGCGCCCAGCCGGCCGACGTGGCGCTGACGACGTCGACGAGCGACGGGATCGTGCGCGTGCTCGCCGGGCTCGAGCTGGGCCCCGAGGACGAGATCGTCACCAGCGACGAGGAGCACCCCGGGCTGCTCGGCCCGCTCGCCGCCGCGGCGCGCCGGATCGGCCTGCGCGTGCGCACCGTGCCGTTCGAGGCGCTGGCCGAGGGCGTCTCCCCCGCGACCGGGCTGGTCGCCTGCTCGCACGTGAGCTGGGTCGGCGGGAAGGAGGCGCCGCCCGCGCTGGCCGAGGTGGCCGCCTCCGGCGTGCCGGTGCTCCTCGACGGCGCCCAGGGCGCCGGCGCGGTGCCCGTCGACGTGGGCGCGCTCGGCTGCGCCTTCTACGCCGCGTCGGGCCAGAAGTGGCTGTGCGGGCCGGTCGGCACCGGCTTCCTGTACGTCGCGCCCGCCTGGCGCGAGCGGCTGGCCGCGACCGGCCCCACGTACATGAACCTCGAGGAGCCCGGCGCCGGCCTGGACGCCCGCCCCCACGCCGACGCGCGCCGGTACGACACGCCCGCGCTCAGCGCCGAGGCGTCGGCCTTCGCGGTCGCCGCCCACGAGGTCGTCGTCGAGCACGGCGGCTGGGACGCGGCGATCCGGCGGGCGCGCGACCTCGCCGACCGCTTCGCCGCGGCGCTGGCCGACCACGGTCGCGAGCCGGAGCCGCGCGGCGCCACCACGCTCGTGTCCTGGCGCGAGGACGACGCGCCCGCGTTCGTCCAGCGCGCCGCCGCGCACCGGGTCGTGGTCCGCGACCTGCCGGGCCGCGGCCTGGTCCGCGCGTCGATCGGCGCGTGGAACGACGAGCGCGACCTCGACCGGCTGCTGTCCCTGCTGGCATGACCGTGCAGGTGGAGACGACGGTGCGGCCGGCGACGCCGGCCGACGCGGCGGCGATCGCCCGCATCTACAACGAGGGCATCGAGGACCGCATCGCGACGTTCGAGACGCGGCTGCGCACGCCCGACGAGATCGAGGCGCGCATCGCCGGCGGCGAGCCGCTGATCGTCGCCGTCCGCTCCGGCGCCGTGGTCGGGTTCGCGAGCTGGCTGCCCTACAGCGACCGCGAGGTGTACGCCGGCGTCGGCAACTACACGGTCTACGTGGCGCGGGGCGCGCGCGGCGCGCGGGTGGGCTCGGCGCTGATGCGCCGCCTGATCGCCGACGCCGAGGCGGCCGGGCTGTGGAAGCTCCTCAGCATCATCCTCGCCAGCAACGAGGCGTCGGTCGCGCTGGCGCGCCGCCACGGCTTCCGGATCGTGGGCGTGCACGAGCGCCACGCCCGCCTCGACGGCGAGTGGCGCGACGCGATCCTCGTCGAGCGCCTGATCGGCGAAGCCGCCCGCGAGGACTAGGCCGGCGCGCCGCCGCGGCCCGCGCCCTGCGCGAAGCGCTGCGCGCCCTCGAGCCCCTCGCGCAGGGCCTCGACGCCCAGCTCCAGCTCGCGCGCCATCGCGTCCTCGACCGACCGGCC